>JBFWZL010000036.1:0-19939 GCA_050185455.1 Binatia bacterium
GATTCCTGGCGGGCTTGGCCGAGTCCGACTCACCACATTTCATTCCTATACTGCCGAGCTTCTCCAGCAGCATGGCAATCATCTTAGTTTTCGCCCTGACTTTCAGATTCTTTCGAATGATGCCGACCGCGAAGCCTTGCTGGAGGATGTTCTAGGGCAACTCCGAAAAAATCTCTCCTATTCACTTCCCGATCACTTCAATGCGGCCCAACTGCTTCCGGCGATCACCAGACTTCTTGAGCGATGCGTTCCTCAGGATCAGGCGGAAACTCTGCTTCAGCAATCCAACGTAGAAAACGCTATTCCCCTAGCCCGTGTCTACGCTGCTTACCGGAAAGCGCTACGAGACACGAACTCTCTCGATTTTCCCAGTCTGATTGCTGAAGCGCTCGACCTTCTGAGAAAATATCCCTTTCTAGTGAAGCATATCCGTAAGGTTTACAAACATATTCTCGTCGATGAGTTCCAGGACACCAATCACTCTCAGTATCGGCTTCTCTCGCTTATCACGCGTCCCGACCCTTCCACGCTGTTTGTCGTGGCAGACGACGATCAGATCATTTACCAATGGAACGGCGCGAACCCCAAGCGAATTCAGGCATTGCGGGATGATTTCAGCGTATATGAGTTGCAGCTTCCGGAAAACTACCGCTGCCCACCGTTGGTCATCGAACTCGCCAACGCACTGATCGAAAAAAACCTCAATCGCTCCGCTGGTAAAAAGCCGCTGATGGCAGTCAAGCAGGGTGAAATCGGAGACGTTGTGCGCGTGTTTCGTTTCAACGACGTTGATGAGGAAGCAGCATGGATCGCGCAGGATATAGAACAAAAAAGCCAGCAAGACCGAACGAATTGCGCCGTTCTCGCTCGGACGAAAAAGGTTTTGGACCTGGCCGGGCGCAAACTTGAGGAGACAGGTATTCCAGTTTATTACGCGGCCCGCAAGGATGAGTTCAAGAGCGCTCCTTTGAGAATGCTGCATGCAATACTCCGCCTTGCAAATTCTAAAGAAGAGAGACAGGCTAGATTTGAACCACAATCCCTTGCACGTCTTTCCAAGGCGTTTTACGAACTGGAAGGCGTCAGCATCGAGCTGGCTCCCGTGCTTTCTCATGCATCCGCCGACGGCAAGGATCTACTACGTGCCTGGCTTGATGAGGTAAAACATCAAGACGCCTTGAAAGAAAGAACGCGATACTTGCTTGGAACCGACATCAAGCCATTACTGAACTCACTGGACTATCGCAACTTCGCAGACAAACTGCTGGAGTGGGCAAAAGAGCGTCAAGGCACCTCGCAGCAAGATGAAAACGCCTTCAACGAGTTCGATGAGGAACGCGAGGTCTGGAAACAGCTTCTAACGGAAATAACGAAAAAATTCGAGGGAGAGGATGTAAGTCTACATCAGTTACTTCGTGAACTCGATCTCACATCCAAGACACCGCCAAAACCGCCGGAAGCGATCCCCTGTTTTACCATCCATGCCTCGAAGGGTATGGAATTCGGCCATGTTTATCTTATGGGACTGGTGGAAGATCAGCTCCCTAGTTGGGCTGCCGTTAAGAAAGGTGACAGGTCCCTTGAGATGCAGGAGGAACGTCGGAATTGCTTCGTGGCCATAACACGCGCCCAGGAAAGCCTGACACTGACTTTTTCGGAACAAGTTTTCGGCTGGTCGAAACAGCCGTCCAGGTTCCTTGGCGAAATGGGAATTGAATTATAATTGAAACGTGTTGAGCTTGCGCATAACAAACTGCACCACCGCATCGCGGCCACGTTGGGACTCTGCTCAATCTGAAAGCCTGCGCTCTGGCCGCTCGCGGTGCGCGTGGGTGTTAGAGAGAAGTGTTCATAGTTTCCTCTCCTCTCACGGATGCTTGTAGAGCCAAGCTCTTTGCTGAGAATTATCGACGATAACAGCGCAGCGCACCTTCGAGGCAAGCGATCTGGTCCGATAGCCGCGGAGGCGGCCGAACGGCGGGCGCCGATTACGGCATTCCAGGGATTGAGTGCCTAAAAAACACTGAACGGACGAAGAATGCATTCTTGACTTGGGAAAGACAAGTAAAGAAGGGTCAGCGTGGAGGTCAGCTAAAAGAGGGAGGAGGGGAAACAGATCAGGGATATTCATAGTGGTAGGCGCGTTTCACGCGCCATTGATCGGCGCGCAAAGCACGCCCTACGATCTTTATGTTCTTATCCCTGCTTTCTCCGCTCCTTTCTTCCCCCATCTGCTCATGCTATCGTCCGCCGCACAATCTCGGACGGAAAAGGAGCGGGCGCGATGGCGAAAGGGATCGACTCGTATGTAGCGGTGGGGATTTCCCCGACCGTGCGCGGTGTTTTGCAGCGAGAGCAGATTAAAACCAATGTCGACCATATTCACGAGGTGTGCGCCGCGGCCTGCTGGCTGTCGAGCTTGGACTTGCCCGTGCGCCTGATCGTCATTCCCGAAGGGGCGCTGCAAGGATTCACTGATGAGGTCTTCGACTGGGATCACCAGAAGTATGCGGCGGAGATCGCTATCGACATCCCAGGACCGGAGACCGACCAGCTCGGAAAAATTGCCAAGGAGTTTAATTGCTATGTGGTCGCGACCGCCAAGGCGCACGAGCCCGAGTTCCCGGGATTGTTTTTTAACGTGGTCTTCCTTCTCTCTCCGCAAGGTAAGGTCATCCTCAAGCACCGCAAAAATTCTCCACTCTTCCCGGTGGAGCATTCCGTGTGTCCGCACGATGTGTGGGATAAGTGGATTGAGATTCACGGACGTTCGCTCGACGCCTTCTTTCCCGTCGCGGATACCGACATCGGCAAAATTGGACTGTGCATGGCGAATGAGGGGTCGTACCCGGAACTCATTCGTGGTCTGGCGATGAACGGCGCTGAGGTGATTTGCCGCCCCGCATATCCGGAGCCTCATGTCGGAAATGGCGCCTGGGAGATCCAGAATCGCGCTCGCGCGCTGGACAATACCTGTTATGTCGTCGCGCCGAATTTGGGGACCTATTATCTTTTACCAGAATCGCCGCTGCCGGTGGATACGTTTGGCGGAGAGTCGATGATCGTCGATTTCAAAGGGCGTATCGTGGCTCGCCACGCCTATGGCGCCGGATCGTCATATTGCGGCGGCGCTATCGATATCGAGTCGTTGCGTGAATTCCGTTCGCGTTCTCCATTGATGAACTGGATGAAAGATTTGCGGATGGAAGTCTTGTCTCTCATTTACGAGCAGCCGGTATACCCCAAGAACCTCTGGCTCAAGCGCACGCCGATGAAACACGCTGAATACAAAACCGCAGTGCTTGATCGGCAAATCCAGCTTATGCAGGAGCGGGGGATCTTTATGTCGCCCGCGAGGGGAGGGCAGGGCAACGGCAGTGCACCAAAGAAGCTGAAGAAAAGCAGGAAGCGATAGGTCGTAGGGCGCGTGAAACGCGTCCTACCTCGCTATGCAGTTAAGCCGCTGCTCGGAAACAAAATTCTCGCTCCATGCCAACCATTCTTGGCAGCCCGTCATTCCGGGCGAGCCTTGCGAGACCCGGAATCCAGGAAGCAAACCTGGATTCCCGCCTGCGCGGGAATGACGGAGCGTTTGGTTTCTGCTTTCATGCAAGTCCAAGCGTGAAGAGGATAAAAAACCCCTATGATATGGAAATCTCGGTCTTCATGTCGTGTCTTGCTCACGTTGTTATTGACTTTTTTTTCCGTGAAGACCCACGCGGCTGAGCCTTCCGCTTTCCAGATTGTCCAATTTACCCCTCAAGGCACCGTTAAAGGCGTGCGCCAAGTCACCGCGCGGTTTTCCGAGCCGATGGTCCCGCTTGGAGACCCGCGGAGCATCGTGGACCCTTTTACCATTTCGTGTCCCGAATCTGGAGCTGCGCGCTGGGCCGACAGCGTCAACTGGATCTATGATTTCTCGCGCGACTTGCCCGCCGGCGTGCGTTGCGCCTTCCGCTTGCGCGAGGGGCTGAAAAGCCTGGCGGGGAAGACCATTACCGGTCAACAAGAATTTTCTTTCTCGACGGGCGGACCCGCTGTGATTTCACACATGCCTTATGAACGTATCGAGGAAGATCAGGCGTTCGTGCTGTTCTTGGATGCCGAAGCGACTGAGGCTTCTGTTTTGGAGTATGTCGCATTCTCTGTCGAAGGGCTTCCGGAACGTGTCGGTATTCAACTCGTCGGCGGCGACGCCCGCGAAGCGATTCTCAAGACTCTCTACTCAGGGCAGCGCAAAAGTCCGTTGGTTGTTCTTCAGGCGCGGCAACGCTTCCCTCACACTGCGAAAGTGACGTTAGTGTGGGGAGCCGGGGTTACCTCCACCAGTGGGGTGTCCACGACTCAAGACCAAACCTTGACGTTTCAAGTGCGTGACGTGTTCAAAGCGGACTTTCAGTGTGAACGAGAAAATAAAAAAGCTGACTGTATCCCGCTACGACCGCTCAATATCCGCTTTTCGGCTCCGATCTCGCGGGCTGCGGCTCAACAGTTCGTTCTGGCTGGGCCGCAAGGAAAGCGTCGGCATCCAGAGTCTGGGAATGAGAACGAAGAACTCGTGAGCGGGGTTTCCTTCAAGGGGCCGTTTCCAGAGGAGGCGACTTTCCAAATTGCACTTCCTGCGGGGATAACGGACGAAGCCGGTCGTACTTTGATGAACGCGGACAGTTTTCCGTTGACGGTCAAGACCGGACCGTTCCCGCCGCTTGCCAAGTTTGCCGCCCGCTTCGGCATCGTGGAATGGAAAGCCGACCCCACACTACCGGTAACCATCCGCAACCTGGAAGTGGAAACGCTGGTGCGTTCGTTACGTGCGGATTCGAAAGAAGAGCCGCCGTCCGGGCTTACCGAACAAGTGCGTGAATATTGGAAACGACTACAGGCGCGTTGGTGGCGCATCCCGCCGGACCGACCGGAAGATATTCTGCCGTGGCTGCGGAGAGTGGCGACAGCGAAAAGAGAGGTGTCTGTCTTTAGCGGCCAGACCGAAAGCCGTTCTCCGAATACCATGACGCTTCCTCAGCCCACGGGAGCGCAGTCCTTTGAAGTGGTGGGGATTCCGTTTGATGCGCCGGGTTTATACGTGGTTGAGATCGAAAGCCTGCGCTTGGGTAGATCGCTCCTGGACAAATCTCAGCCGATGTTTGTTCCCACGGCTGCGCTGGTGACGAATCTGTCCGTCCACTTCAAATGGGGACGTGAGGCTTCCCTTGTATGGGTCACGACACTGGATACCGGCAAGCCGGCGGCGGATGCCTGGGTGACCGTGCAGAACTGCCAGGGAAAGATCCTCTGGAGAGGTCAAACTGACGCCCAAGGGCTTGCGCGGTTTGGACCTCTACCCGCGGCTGACGCACTACCGTTTTGCGCCTGGGCGGATGAGGCATTCACCGATTTTCACGATTTCTCGCAAATCGGCGCGCTGGAGAATCTCAACGGCGGCGTGTTGGTGACGGCGCAGACGGGAGACGACCTGAGCTTCGTGCATTCCAGCTGGAACGACGGCATCGAGCCGTGGCGTTTTCAGTTACCGTTTGCGGAATATGGCGCTCCGCTGACAGTGCACACGATTTTTGATCGGTCTTTGTTCCGCGCTGGTGAAACCGTGAACATGAAGCACATCCTGCGTGAACGCACGTCCCAAGGATTTTCCTTTGCGACTGCTGCCGAACGCCCGATGACTCTTTCCATACGCCATCTCGGCAGTAACGAACGATATGAATTCCCGCTCCAGTGGGATGTGACCGGCAGCGCGGAAAGCACCTGGACTATTCCCAAAGAAGCCAAATTAGGACGTTATGATGTCGTGCTTGTCCGCCGTGGGGGGAACGAAGAGGAGTTGGTCGGTCCGTTGCCTGCAGGAGAAGACAGCCGGGTGTTGCCGCCGTTGCTGGAACGAGAATGGGTAGGCGGTAATTTTCGGGTGGAAGAATTTCGGGTCCCACTCATGAAGGCGGTAGTGCAAGGACCGGCAGAGACCCTGGTCGCGGCGGTTGAAGCTCCTGTTGATATTAGTGTTCAGTATCTTGCCGGTGGCGGCGCGGGAAAACTTCCCGTCACGTTACGCGCACAACTTCGAGAAAAGCCTGTTCCTGCGCCCGAAAGCTTTGCTGACTTCGTGTTCGTGAACGGTGGCGTGAAAGAAGGTGTGACTCGATACGGTGGTGGAGAAGACGAAGAAACGAGCATGACTGAAAGAGGCGGAATACCTGCCATTCATCAGCGTTCCACCGCGACTCTGGATGAGACAGGGTCAACACGATTGGTGATCTCCGATTTGCCGCGTTCCAGCGCGGCGCAAGAAGCGTTGGCCGAACTTGAATTCCGTGATCCAAATGGGCAGATGCAAACGGTTGCTCGCACCGTTCCGTTGTGGCCGGCAAAATGGCTAGTCGGCGTCAAACCGGAAAATTGGGCGCGCACCCGCGACCAGCTGGTCGTTCAGACCGCGGTTATCGACATTGCCGGACAGCCAGTCAGCGGAGCCCGGGTGCAAGTCGAGATCTTCGAACGCAAGACTTACTCCCATCGTAAACGTCTGGTGGGCGGGTTTTATGCCTATGACAACGTGGAGGAGATCAAGCGGATTGGCGAGTTCTGTCAAGGCGTCACTGCGGCCACTGGTCTTGTGCGTTGTGAAGGGAAACCTCCGGCCTCTGGGAACCTCATCGTCTTGGCCTCCGTGCAGGATGACGTGGGCAATCTCAGCGCCGCCCATCGAGATGTATGGATTATTGGAACAGAAGAGTGGTGGTTTGCCGGTCACGAGAGTGATCGTATCGATATACTGCCGGAACAACAGCGCTACGAACCAGGAGAAACGGCGCGTTTGCAAGTACGGACGCCCTTCCGCGAGGCGACTGCCCTGGTGGCGATCGAACGAGACGGCGGTGTGTTGCATACTTCCATCGTTAGCCTCTCTGGCAAAGAACCGGTTGTCGAAATTCCTATCGAGGAGAACTACGCGCCGAACGTTTTTGTTTCCGTTCTGGTCGTACGGGGTCGAGTGGGCGACGTACAGCCCACCGCTCTTGTCGATTTGGGTAAGCCTGCTTTCAAACTTGGCGTGGCTGAACTGTGGGTTGGGTGGAAAATGCACGAGCTGAAAGTGACGGTCGCGGCTGAGCGTGAAGTCTATCGCGTGCGAGAAAAAGCGACAGTCAAGATCTCGGTTCGTTCAAGCAAAGGACAGGCTCCACCTACTGGCAGTGAAGTGGCGATTGCCGCGGTTGACGCCGGCCTATTAGAATTGTCGCTGAATGTCAGTTGGAATGTCCTGGACGCCATGATGGGACGGCGAGCGTACGGCATGCAAACCGCTACCGCCCAAATGCAAGTCGTCGGGAAGCGTCACTATGGTCTCAAGGCGTTGCCGCATGGTGGGGGCGGCGGTCGTCAAGCCACACGAGAACTATTCGATACTTTATTGCTGTGGCGAGGCCGTGTTGCTCTGGATGAGCAAGGAGAAGCGTCAGTTGAGATCCCGCTCAACGATTCACTGACAAGTTTCCGTATTGTTGCTGTGGCTACTGCTGGTGCGAGTCAGTTTGGAACTGGAGCAACGACGATCCGCACGACACAAGAGCTGATGGTCTTTCCTGGATTGCCGCCGGTGGTGCGAGAGGGCGACCGGTTCCGTGCTGAAGTGACGGTGCGTAATACGACGAACCGAACGATGGATGTGACCGTGTCAGGTCTGGTGTCAGACCCTATCGGTCCTCTTGCCGTGCAAACGCTTGAGTTTACGGCAGGGGAAGCAAAGATGCTGGGGTGGGATGTTGTCGCTCCGACCGGCATGGAAACTCTCCAGTACGATATCATCGTGAGCGGAACGGATGGCGCTTTCGATCGTGTCCGCGCCACACAACAGGTGCAAGCGGCTGTTCCTGTTCGTACATTGCAGGCGACATTGCTGCGTTGGGAGAAAGACATGCAGCTGCCGGTCGAACGTCCGCAAGACGCGCTTCCCGACCGGGGCGGGGTGCAGGTTGGATTGAGCCCAACCTTGATGGCTGGAGTGGAAGGAGTGCGAGAGTGGATGCGCCGTTATCCGTACACGTGCCTAGAGCAGCAGATCTCTCGCGCGGTGGCGTTGCACGATGAACAGTTATGGCAAACGGTGATGGCGTCGTTTCCGTCGCACGTCGATACTGACGGGCTGCTCAAATACTTCCCCACGATGGAGTATGGGAGCGAAGTGCTGACCGCCTATGTGCTGGCGATTAGCCATGAAGCTGGATGGGCGCTGCCTGGTGAGGTGCACGATAGAGTGCTTGCAGGGCTGCGTGGATTTGTGGACGGATCGGTTTTGCGATCTGCCCGAGTGCGCGCCGCTGATCTATCACTACGGAAGCTCGCTGCGCTCGAAGCCCTTGCTCGTTACGGTCGGGCCGACCCACAACCGCTGACTGCAATCGTGATCGAACCAAATCTGTGGCCGACCGCGACCGTGCTCGATTGGTGGAGCCTGTTGCTCCAGCTTCCTGGAATTCCAGACCGCGAAACGCGGTTACGTGAGGTTGAACACATTCTGCGCGCGCGGCTCAATTTTCAAGGGACAACGATGGGATTTTCCACCGAGCGGTCGGACAATTTGTGGTGGCTGATGGAATCGGCGGACACCAACGCCGTGCGTTTGTTGTTGCATCTGCTGCGACATGACCTGTGGAGAGATGATGCGCCGCGTGTGGCGCGCGGCGCCATTGGGCGTCAGCAGCGCGGAGCCTGGGATCTGACGGTGGCGAACGCGTGGGGAGTCCTGGCCGTCGAAAAATTTTCTCAGGTGTTTGAGTCGACCCCGGTCACGGGCGTTACCACAGCAAAATTGGCGGACATCGAACAGCAAGCACAATGGGCGCGGAATCCTCAAGGAGCAATGCTGAGCTTCGCCTGGCCACGGCAGAGAGCCGATCTGCTGGTCACTCATACTGGCGATGGTCATCCCTGGATGACCGTGCAAAGCCGTGCGGCGCTTCCTCTCACGGCGCCATTAGCAAGCGGTTATCACATTACGAAAACCTTGACGCCGATCGAAGCGCGGGAAGCAGGACGATGGAGTCGCGGCGATATTATCCGGGTGAAACTGGAAATTGATGCTCAGAGCGACATGACGTGGGTCGTGATCAACGACCCTATTCCCACCGGGGCCGCGCATCTAGGTGGTGGCTTAGCGCGGGATTCACAGATTGCGACGCAAGGGACACAAGATGCAGGCGCCCTCTGGCCGACATTTACAGAGCGCGCTTTCTCGGCCTACCGTTCTTACTATGAGTTCGTTCCGAAGGGCCATTTTGTGGCTGAGTATACTATGCGTCTCAACCAGAGCGGGACGTTTCACTTGCCTCCGACCCGAGTCGAAGCGCTGTATTCCCCAGAAATGTTTGGGGAACTGCCAAACGAGGTAATCGAGGTGCAGCCATGAACCAGGGGATGTGGGACTGGAGGCTAAGGACCGCCACAGGGAAAGTGATGGTTGAGAGTCTCGTAGGGCGCGCTCTGCGCGCCGATAACTGGCGCGTTTCACGCGCCCTACCTTGCTTGCCACGGAACACCAGAGGCGAGGGGTTAGATGAGTAAAATCATCATGTTTCTCTGGGCCGCCGGAGTGATTGTTGGAGTTGTTTGGCTCTGGCCGTTACCTGTAGTTCCGACTTTTCAGAAAGTCGTCGCCGCGTATCGTCCGTCTGATACGCCGTTGCTTGATCGCTCGGGAGCGATTCTCCACGAGATGCGGATCGATATGCAACGGCGACGATTCGCGTGGACGCCGCTACGAGAGATATCTCCCGCCGTATTGGACATTGTTGTTGAGTCCGAGGATCGACGCTTTTATCGGCATGCAGGAGTGGATTGGAGAGCAATAGCTGGAGTGACGTTGCGGCGCTTGACTGGCCGGCCCCTCCGTGGAGCCAGCACGATCTCTATGCAGGCGGCAAGTCTACTCGAAGCTCAAGATTCCCCGCGCCAGAAGATCGGTCGGACAAGAACTTTCTTTTCTCTTTTCTCTTACAAGTGGAGACAAATCCGTCGCGCTTGGGCGCTGGAGAAAAGCTGGGCTAAAAAAGAAATTCTGGAAACGTACCTAAACCTCGCTCCTTTTCGTGGAGAGTTGGAGGGCATTACCGCTGCCTCCTATTTGCTCTTTAACAAAGCTCCACACGGAATAACGGAGGCCGAGGCAATTGCTCTTGCTGTGATGCTGCGCGCGCCTAACGCGCCGGCGGAGGCATTGTTTCATCGCGCACGGGCCTTCTCTACAAAGAAAAACTTTACCGTTACGCATGAAGAGGTTGCCGAGGCAGTTACGCAGACCTTGCATGCCTCTACAAATGCGCCGGTACGCATTGCTTTAGCGCCCCATGTCGCTCGTCGCCTTTTATCCGGCACCCAAGATGCGCCGATACGATCTTCGCTTGACAGGCGTGTCCAGCGCTTTGTTTGGGAAGCGCTGCGCCGCCACCTGTTGGCTGTGCGCGAGCAACGAGTAGAGGATGGCGCAGTGTTAGTTGTCGAAAACGTGAGCGGTGAGGTTCTCGCGTACGTCGGAGGGAGCGGCGATCTATCAAGCGCTCCGTATGTTGACGGCGTTGTAGCGCGGCGACAGGCTGGATCAACGTTGAAACCTTTTTTATACGGACTAGCGTTGGACCAGCGATTGCTGACGCCAGCCTCATTGCTCGAAGATACTCCGCTTGACCTTGCTGTGTCCGGCGGCGTGTATCGTCCACGGAATTATGACGAACAATTTAAGGGACTCGTCTCCGTGCGGACGGCATTGGCGTCATCGCTGAACGTACCCGCGGTTCGCACCCTATCCTTGGTGGGCGCGGATGCTTTCGTGCAGCAACTGCACGCGCTTGGATTCCGAGGATTAGCGGAGGCAGGCGATTTCTATGGCCCTTCGCTGGCGCTTGGCTCCGCCGACGTCAATCTATGGGAACTGGTCAATGCCTATCGCACTCTGGCGAATGGTGGTGAACAGGGATGGCTGCGGATGACAACAGAAGAAGTCGAAAGTCAAAAGTCGGAAGTCGGAAGTCGAAAGTTGGACTCGGAACATCGGCTGTATTCCGAAGAGACTGCCTTTCTTGTTTCGCATATACTTTCTGATCGAGAGAGCCGTAGCGCTACGTTCGGCTTGGAGAATTCACTGGCGACGTCGTTTTGGAGCGCGGTGAAAACCGGGACTAGTAAAGATATGCGAGATAACTGGTGCGTCGGCTATTCTCGACGATTCACCGTTGGGGTGTGGGTCGGCAATTTCTCCGGCGCGCCCATGAAAAATGTCAGTGGCGTAACCGGCGCCGCGCCGGTATGGGCGGAAGTTATAGAGTGGCTTCAGCGAAACTTGCCTCAAGGAGCTCCGACGCCCCCAGGAGGTATGATCGCACGGGAAGTAATCTTTCCTAACGAAACTGAACCGCCGCGAGTCGAGTGGTTTCTCCGAGGAAGTGAGCCTCAGCCTGCCACGCGGCAGCTCGCAAGAGAGCAGGGGCGGATCCTTGCGCCAACGGATGGAGTTATTCTTGCGCTGGATCCTGATATTCCACCGACGCGGCAGCGTGTGATTTTTGCGGCGGTGCGAGTGTCAGCGTCAGCGCGTTGGTTATTAGACGGAGTGGGAATCGGAACAGCGACAGCGCCGTTCTTGTGGGACCCGATACCGGGGAAACATATTCTGCTGCTCATTGATGAAGAACATGCTGTCATTGACCAGATTGCTTTTTCCGTGAGGGGCAGGAAGCGGGATTCTGAATAGGCGTTGCCTTCAAGACAACAGGGAGAAGAAGAAGAGGATAATAAAAAAGAAGATTATTGTTGTACAAATGTCAACAAGATAAGTCAGAAACGGTTCAAGAAAATTTTTCCAGAGCGGATGCAAGCAAACTACTCCAGCATGATCTTTACATCTCGGGTTTGGACGCCAAAGTTCCGACAATGCTCAGAGGTCGATAAGAAGATATCGAGTCGGCGGCCTTTAACGCTTGCGCCACTGTCTTCGGCGATGCGCTCGCCTAATCCTTCAATATAAATTTTGGTTCCAAAAGGAATCACCCGAGGATCGACCGCGACCGTGCGTCCCGAGGCAGGAACGGACCCCGTCGCTGTTTTTTTCGTCGACTTGTTTGGCCGAGCATGTCGAGTATAGGCGCGTAGCGTGAAAGAGCCAAGCGGAAGCGCTTTTATGGACTGCTTGTTAGAAAATGTTCGCTGCCCAGCGGGAGCAAGTAGGTTGATTCCTGATAGAGCTTGTTTTTCTCTTGTTTTTCTTTGATTTTTGCTCCGTTGAAGTGTGGTTTGTTTTGTCTGGGGGGCGTGACTCGCGGTGGTGGTTTGTGTGGAGTTTTTGGTCGCTGTCGAGGCAGCTTCAACTCGCGCTATGAAAATCGGTGCTAATAAGACGGCGCTCAGGAGAACGCTTTTACCCGCGAAAGAAATTCCGCTCCCGGTGAACATACCGCCTCCTCTCCTGACCGACTGCCAGCATGAAGCCAGGGCCTGGTATCCGGCTCACAACACCCTGTCAAGGGCGCGGGGAAGTCACGGATGGACAAATATCATGCCAAAATCAAGCGACGTGAGGGAAGATTTGTGTCTTTTTGTGAGCTTGTACTGTAGATAAGCACTATCTTGTCAGCTCACTCCGAAGCCGCGCACCTTGCTGCAATCGACATTAATCAATGCCTGTCGGTTTTCCCCGCGGACGACACGTAGCGCGCGTTTGAAAGCGTTTGGCAAATCTTGCGGTCTGTGTACGGCCTCGCCATGCCCCCCACGAATCAATAAATGATGACGCTTCTAGCCACGTCGCCCTTCTCCATCCACTCAAAAGCTTCATTGATTTGTTCCAACTTGATGCGACGGGAGACAAGTTCATCAAGCTTCAATCTTTTACTCATATAGAGGTCGATCAATTTCGGCATATCCACGCTTGGGCGCGCGGAACCGTAGATTGAACCTTTCAGCGTTTTTTCCTGGAGCAACGAGAGAGCAGGAATTGTGAACATGTCGTCCGGTTTCGCCACGCCGACAACGACCGCCATGCCGCCGGGGCGGATAGAATAGTACGCTTGCGCGGCGGTGTCCGCCCGTCCGATCACCTCAAAAGCGTAGTCCGCGCCTAGACCATCCGTTAGAGCGAGGACTTGGCTGACAGGATCACCATCAGTGGGGTTCACCGTGTGCGTTGCGCCGAATTGCTTTGCCCATTCGAGCTTCTTGGGATTGAGATCAATGGCAATAATTTTTTCCGCGCCGGCGAGAGCTGCGCCTTGCACGACATTGAGCCCGACGCCGCCACAGCCGATGATGGCGACGCTCGCGCCGGGCTCTACTTTGGCTGTGTTAATGACTGCCCCCACGCCAGTCATGACGCCGCATCCAACCAAGGCCGCGGCGTCCAACGGAACCTCCGGACGGATTTTGACGACGCCGGCCTCCGGTACGACCGCATACTCGGCGAAGGACGCCACGCCCGTAAAATGCCGAATCTCAAGATCCCCTTTATGGAGACGAGTGGTGCCATCTAGAAGATACCCCTGAAGGATTTGCATACTACTGGTCTGGCAAAGCTGAGGACGTCCGGTTGCACAGTAACCGCATTTTCCACAGGAAGGACGCCAGGAGAGAATCACATGGTCCCCTGGACCCACCGAGGAAACATCAGCTCCGACCTCCTGCACAATGCCCGCGCCTTCATGGCCTAAGACAGCCGGTGGAGGAGGGAAGGGAAGAGTACCGTTCATGACTGAGAGATCACTGTGACACACCCCGCTCGCAGCAATCTTGACTAGCACTTCCCCGCGTTTAGGTTTGTCGATATCAATGGCTTCGATTTTAAGTGGGGCATTGTGCTCGTAAAACACTGCGGCTTTCATACGTGCATCCCTCCTCTTTGTCTGATGAATGCGGCCTGTTCGGGTCTTTTTTGTACTATGACATAAGGTCCAGAGAGACGACAGAGCCTATGCAAACTGGGCTATAGAAGAGTATCGAAAGGAAGTGGGAGCTAGAGTTGGCAAGAGAGAAGGGAATAAGTGGAAAATCGACTCAACAGAATATAGCTACAAGCGGACAATACTCGTTTATTCCTGAGCGTAACGTTTCGGCAAACACGGGCAGAGTCGCTAATCGTGCGCAACCAGTTGGTGGCCAGTGTGTTGGTTAAGAGCAGTGCGCTTCTTCCCTCATCTTTGAGAGTGGCCGTTCGAATACTCTAAATGCTAGAGTACATAGTAAGGAAGGGAAGGATCTTGATGGCGGTCATTCTCCGCAGGGGTAGTGAAACGTAACACCGTTGCCGCCACTAAGCAATACACTCATGGTACAACAACGAGATCTGCGACTTGATACGCTACGAGGACTCTTGCTCGTACTGATCACCATCAATCACTTTGGCTCTTGGTCGCCGGATGGATGGTGGATTACTCAACTCACTTGGCAACCACTTGGGTACGTTTCCGCAGCGGAAGGCTTCGTCTTCCTCTCCGGTTTTATTTTTGCGACCGTCTATTTGCGTTACAGTGATGAACCAGCTGTGTTATGGCGTAAGGCCTGGCAACGCGCGTTCACCATCTATCTTTATCATATGGCGCTGGTTCTTGGTCTCGCCGTTTGCTTCCTTATCCTTCCTGTGTATCGTTTTGTCTGGGAGGCCTGGTTCTTTCCCTATCATCTCACTCCACTGACCTCCACAGTCGCCAGCCTTCTTTTGCTTCATCAGCCTCCATATCTTGATATTCTTCCGATGTATGCGGTCTTCGTGTTTCTCTCCCCCCCTATTTTGCTTTTACTCGCTCGCCGCCACCACGGTCTCGTGTTGGCCGGTAGTTTTTTTCTCTGGTTGCTAGGACAGCTATGCGACCCCGTGGCGGTGGTGACGCGCACAGTTTTTCCTGGACACTGGCCCGGGTACTTTAATCTTTTGTCTTGGCAATTTTTGTATGTGTTTGGTCTCTTTCTGGGGAGCAAATGTTACCGGAGTGAACCGATCTCCTTCCTTCCCCGGCAACCAGTGCTGACTCTGATCTTCTTTACCGCTTTTTTGCTTTTTCTTAGCCGTCATATGCTCGGGTTGCCGGAAATCACCATGCATATCGACCGCCCGCGGTTGGAGTGGCTCCGGCTGACTAATTTCTTTCTTTTGACCGCCGGCATCGGCGCGATTTTCCCTCACATCCCTCTCCATTTTCATCTTTCTTGGCTGGCGTTTTTGGGAAAACATTCACTTCAGGTCTTTTCTTTCCATGCTGGGTTACTTTACCTCCTGGTTCCGGTTTCTGATGAAATCGCTGCGACGGTGAGCGCTGCTTGGTTTACTCCCTTCATCCTTGTGATAGTGCTCGGGTTGACCGTCCCTGCCTTTCTTCACAGCAAATACAAGGCGTGGGTGCTTGCTTCTGTCGCCTCAAAATCGAGATACGCGCCGACGACCTAGCCGATTACGGGGTGCGGATAACGGGCAACTCCTCTCCTGTCTCGCCCAAAGCCGATAATAACTCGGCTCGCACCTGTTCATCCTGTTCCCGCGTAAGCTGTTGCAGCAAAGCCGAGCGAGCGGATGTATCGTGAAACCGCCCCAACGCCCACGCGGCATGAGATCGCACTAACGATTCAGAATCTTGTAACGCTGCTCGTAGTGGAGCGATCGCTTCCGGGTTCTGGCTATTGCCCAGAGCAATGGCGACGTTTCGTAACAGGCCGCGTCGTTTCGTCCGACGAAGAGCGCTACGACCAAATCGCGTACGAAAGCCCGCTTCGTCTAGAGAGAGGAGAGCTGGGAGGGAGGGGAATAATTCGTTGACAAGGTCTTCCCGTGGCCGACCAAATTTCTCGTTCCATGGACAGACCTCCTGGCATATATCACAGCCGAAAATCCAATTGTCGAACTTCGGACGCAAGGCTTGGGGAATCGGCCCCCGGTGTTCGATCGTTAAGTACGAAATGCACAACGGCGCGGTGAGAATATAGCCGTCTTTTAATGCGCCGGTGGGGCAATCGCTCAGGCATTGGGTGCACCTGCCGCAGTGTGCACGAGGACTCCCATCCTCTTCCAAGTCAAGACTGACTAAGATCTCGGACAAAAAGAACCAAGACCCGGCCTGTTTATGCAAAAGCATGGTGTTCTTACCAAACCAGCCGAGACCACTGCGATTGGCCCACTCCCGTTCGAGCAGGGGCCCCGTGTCAACATACGCTCGCGCCCATAGGTCAGGATATTGGTTAGTTAAGAACCGCACTAACAGGTTCATCTTCATTTTGATGGTGTCGTGATAATCGATGCCTGCGGCATAGGCTGCGATCCGCCCACGTAGCTCTCGCCTCCAGTCAATATCTGGTAGGCGAGGGGGAGCATAAGGATAACTCAGGCAAATCACGCTTCTGGCTTGAGGAAAGGGAAGGGTTGGATTAAGCCGACGCTCAGGATTGCGAGCAAGATAGTGCATCTCGCCCGCGTGACCTTGCGCTAGCCAATCGGTAAAAAACTGTTCTCGCGGCAGTGTTTCGAGACGAGCGAAACCACAAAAAGTGAACCCCAACTCTTTTGCTCGGGTGCGGATTTGCTGTTCAAGCAATGTTGTTTCCTCCGCAAGGTGAATCGATGCGTGGTAGGATATTCCCCTTTGAGAGACGCTAAAAGGGGTTGACTCTTTGGAGGTTCCTCCTTATTCCTCTAGGGTATAGTGAATAGTATAGCCTTCAAGGAGGGCTCCAATGGACCACGAAATGCATCTCGAAGAAGAACAAATCCTCCAAGCGCCGGAAGG
This sequence comes from Binatia bacterium, assembly GCA_050185455.1. Lineage (GTDB taxonomy): Bacteria > Desulfobacterota > Binatia > Bin18 > Bin18 > SYOC01. The sequence goes on from JBFWZL010000036.1 coordinate 16,767, forward strand.
GGCTGTCCTTGCCTTGACCGATGTCGCCGTGGAAAAAGTAAAAGAAGTGATAACCCGTGAGGGAATAAAAGATGGGGGCCTCCGGGTCTCCGTTGTTGGCGGTGGATGCTCCGGTTTCCAGTACAATCTGAATCTTGATGAGAGTCCGCGCGAAGACGATACCGTAATCGAGCAAAATGGCGTGAAACTCTTCCTCGATCCTATCAGCCAGCAATATGTGTATGGTATGGTTATTGACTATGTGAACGGCCTGCATGACGCCGGGTTCAAATTCGTGAACCCGAACGCCACTCGTACCTGTGGGTGCGGCTCTTCCTTTTCTACCTAATCCTCACAAGGACGTCCTCTCACTTATATGCCACTATGGTAGGGGCACGGGACACCGTGCCCCTACGTGTTTTCATGCCACGATTTCGTCATTTAATTTTTGATCTCGACGGTACGCTAGTTGACTCCAAAGCCGATCTCGCGACAGCGACAAACATGATGCTTTTTACTCTTGGGTTGCCATTATTGTCGCTTGCTCAAGTCACCGGCTTGATCGGTAACGGTGCGCGGGTGCTTGTGGAAAAAGCGCTAGGAGAAGAAAATCGCCATCTTCTCGACCTGGGATTTACACTGTTTATGCGCTATTATTCTGCTCACCTGCTAGAGGAGACGAGACCTTATGAGGGGTTGGCAGTGCTATTAGCCGACGCCTACGCGCGCGGTGTTCATTTGTCGATCTTGACAAATAAACCCGAGGCTCCCAGTCGTGCGATCTTAGAAGGACTCGGGCTGGCTGCTTTCTTTACGGTTATTGTTGGTGGAGATACGCTGCCGACCAAGAAGCCTGATCCTCAGGGTGTCGCCTATCTCCAACGTCAAACAAGCATCCAGCTGAGCGACACCCTTCTCATTGGCGATTCTCGTGTAGACTATGAAACCGGCGTAGCTGCTGGCGTTGCGGTTTGCGGTGTGACATGGGGATTTGGGATGCAAGATTTCACTGCGCTGAGACCACAATTTCTAATTGATACTCCTGAACAACTCCGAGCGCTCGTGTTGCCGTAGAGGCAGATTATTGTGGAAGGGGGGTCTGAATTGGCCAGAGCACTCGTAAGCGTTCCGCGATCCGCACTGCTTCGAGGGTTTCTTTCACGTCATGGGTTCGAATGATGTGTGCGCCATTGTTGACGGCGATGGCCGCGCAGGCAAGTGAGCCCACCAGACGCTCCTCGGTCGCTTGTTTCCCTAGCAGCTTGCCAATGAACGATTTGCGTGAAACCCCGATAAGAAGCGGCAGCCTGAGAGTGCGTAGACTGGCGAGTTCTCGTAAGACAAGACAATCCCATTCATACCAAGGGATTGTCGGTTGGCGGAAAAATCCTATGCCGGGGTCGAGGACGGTACGATTTGTTGAAATTCCAGCTTGAATGGCTAAGTGTAGACTTTCTTCTAGCGCCGCGTGAATACGGTGCATTGGCGCGCCTGAGCCTGGAGCGACTTCGTGCGCCATGAGGATGACTCCGACTTGGGCAGTGGCAATGAGGCTCGCCATATTTGGATCACGTTTAAGACCGCTTACGTCGTTCACGATGCGGGCGCCAGATGCGAGCGCCGCCGCCGCAGGTTTTACACGTTGAGTGTCGACAGAGATGGGGATCGTTATTCGGGAAACAGTTGTCTCCACTGCATGGACTAACCGGTCAGTTTCTTCCTCTTCAGAAATCTGTGTTTTTAGGTAAGGGGCGGTGGACATGGCCCCAATGTCAATGATATCTGCTCCTGCACTTGCCATGGCCTCGGCAGTCGCCGCGATGCGCTCGGCGGTAGTTTGCACGGAACTTGGATGAAATGATTCTGGGCTGACGTTAATCACGCCCATAATCCGCACCGGCGCTAAGTCCCCGATGCTCAGGCCTGCAAGATCAGCCATGAGGGGAGAAGTTGGACGTTCGAGACTACTATGAACCTTCATGGTGAAAGACCTCAGTGAAAAAAAAACATGCCTGAAAGGCGTGTTTATATTTGCCTGTTTCGCGGTTTTTTTCTACACTACTCCTGCGCACGAATTTTGAGGAGAGCACACCCATGATTAAGTTGTACGACTTCCCCCAAAGTCCTTACTGTCAAAAAGTCCGTCTTGTGTTAGCGGAAAAAGATCTTTCCTATGAGAAAATTTTTGTTGATCTGATGAAGAATGAGCAAAAATCGCCAGACTTCCTACGACTTAATCCCTACGGAAAAGTCCCGGTGCTCATGGATGATGGCGAAGCTGTCTACGATTCAACGGTTATTAACGAATATCTGGAAGACGAATATCCTCATCCTCCCCTCATGCCGGCTGACTCCGGTGAGCGAGCGCGGGTACGGATGTTCGAGGATTTTGCTGACAGTTCGTTTACCGCTCAAGGTGGGTTGCTGGCTGCTGAACTACGCAAACCAGTCGAGCAAACAGACCAAGAGCGCGTGCAACGCTATCGAGCCGATTTGATTCGTGTCCTTGAGTTTCTTGATCGCCAGTTGGAGGGAAAGGAGCACGTGGCGGGTGATTTTTCTTTGGCTGATCTGGCTTTTGTTCCCCGTCTACTGCAACTTCCCGGGCTGGGAGTCGAAGTACCAGCTCGGCTGAGAAATGTTCTCGCTTGGAGCGAACGGTTAAAACAACGTGGTTCCGTGCGGCAACTACAGCAAGAATTGGGAATGGTGTAACTGCCCGTTTTCTGCTCCCCACGACGGTATTGAAAATGGGAGGGCAAGAATACCCTCCCTAAGACGTATGGATCATTGTTCGTCTCGTGGCGCATCTAAGAAACGCGTCAAGGAGGAGATGATGTCTGAGATTGAGCTGCCTACTATTATTCCGGTGTTTCCCTTACCGAATGTTGTCTTATTTCCTGACGTGATGTTGCCGTTGCATATCTTCGAGCCTCGCTATCGTCAGATGATACAGGAGACAAGAGAGAAAACTCCCCCCCTCATCGGCATGGCGCTATTACGAGGCAATTGGCAAGAACACTATGAGGGACGACCCGAAATCTTCCCCATCTGTTGTGTGGGGGAAATGATACGCGTATCTCCTCTCCCGGATGGTCGTTTCAACGTCCTGCTCCGCGGCTTGCAAGAGTGTCAGCTCAAAGAAGAGTTATCTGATACTGGAAAACTCTTCCGCGAATGTGTGGTTGAGTGGC
>JBFWZL010000037.1:0-19913 GCA_050185455.1 Binatia bacterium
GCGAAGGGAAACTTCCCGACCTTATGAAAGGGAAGAAGTGGGAAGAGTGGGACCTCGCCCGACTCGTCAGAGATGAAAAAGCTCGCGAAGAGATGGATATACTGAATGAGACCATTGCTTCATTTTTAGCGACGAAATCGAAGTGGGAAATCTTCGAGCGGGCATTTGATGAAAAGATTTTGGCGGCTCCCGTAAACAACGTCAAGGATTTGGTCGATCACCCGCAACCGAACGCTCGCGGGTTTTTCCGCAAACTGCCGCATCCGGAGCTGAACGACGAAATTTTGTATCCCGGCCACTGGGCGCTGATGAACAATGCCCAAGCGGGTCCGCGTTTTCGCGCGCCGTTGATCGGAGAACACAACGAAGAGGTGTATTGTCGACGGCTTGGGTATGACAAAGAACGGTTGATGGATTGGCAAAGGAAAGGAATTGTCTGACCAAGGTTATAGGCTTGAGGCTATAGGCTACAGAGAGGGGAGGAAACCCTGAAGCCTTCAGCCTACGGCCTTCCCCTTTCTGATTCCTGACTTCTTGTGGGGGTATTATGTCACGCGTCTTTGCAGGATTGAAAGTGCTCGACTTCGGCTGGATCGGCGTCGGCCCGATCACGGCTCGCTACTTCGCCGATCATGGCGCCACAGTCATTCGCATTGAATCGCTTACGCGATTTGACGGTCTCCGCATGGCGCCTCCGTACAAAGACGCCAAGCCCGGGCTGAACAACAGTCAATTCTTCGCCAATTTCAACGCTAGCAAAAAGAGTCTCGGCCTCAACATGGCGCATCCGGACGCACGCGCGATTGCTAAACGACTCTGCCGCGAGTGGGCGGACGTGATTGTCGAGGGGTTTACCCCAAAGCAGATGCGCGCCTGGGGTCTCCACTACGAAGATCTCTCACCAACTCGCCCAGACTTAGTGATGGTCTCGACCTGCCAACTTGGGCAAACTGGGCCGTATTCCATGTACGCAGGCTACGGCAACATGGCCGCCTCGCTTGCAGGCTACTATGAAATCACCGGCTGGCCGGATCGCGGCCCCTGTATGGTCTACGGCGCTTACACGGATATGCTCACCCCGGCGATCGGCGCCGCCTTGATCGCCTCCGCTCTCGACTATCGTCGCCGCACTGGTAAAGGACAATGGATCGATCTCTCCCAGTTTGAAACTGGCGTGAATCATCTCCCGGCGACAGTCTTGGACTATACGGTGAACGGGCGCATCGCGACGCGACGGGGAAATCAAGACGACCGCGCCTGCCCCCACACCGCCTATCGTTGTCAGGGGGACAATCGCTGGCTCTCGATCGCGGTGTTCACCGACGACGAGTGGCGCGCCTTGGTGCGCGTGATGGGAAATCCAACCTGGGCGCAAGGCGAACGGTTCGCCACACTCACGAGCCGGAAAGCAAACGAGGAGGAGTTGAACCTCCTCATTACAGCGTGGAGCGAATCGCAAGACGCCCAGAGTATTGAAGAGCAACTCCAACATGCAGGAGTCCCCGCAGGTCTCGTCGCCAAACAGTCGGATCTCTTCGAAGACCCCCAACTCAAAGACTGGGGATTTTTTGCCTGGTGTGACCACAAAGTGATGGGTCGGTCGCCATACGACGGGTTAATGTCACATCTCTCTAAGACCCCAGGCCAGGTCTCTCCAGCGCCACTCCTTGGCGAACACTACGAAGAAGTGTTGAAAGATATTCTCAAATGCTCTGCCGAAGAGGTTGCCGAGCTGGTTGGACAAGGCGTGGTGGAGATGCATCTTGAGTAAACAAGTTCAAAGTTCCAAGTTTAAGGTCCCAAGCGGAGGAAGAATGCAATTCCAAGACATCATCTACGAAAAATCGGAAGGGATCGCCACGATCACTATCAATCGCCCCGAAGTACGCAACGCCTTTCGTACGTTGACAGTCGATGAGCTCATCGCGGCATTTCAGGACGCCTGGTGGGATCATGCGATTGGCGTCGTGATTTTCACCGGCGCGGGCGACAAGGCGTTCTGCGCCGGCGGCGACCAAAGCGAACGTGGCGCGGGTGGTTACGACACGGGGTCAGCCGGTCACGAAATGAACGTCGAAGCGTTGCACGCGATTATCCGTAATATCCCCAAACCCATCATTGCCGCAGTCAATGGTTTCGCTATCGGCGGCGGTCACGTCTTGCACGTGATTTGTGACATTAGCATCGCAGCGGACACCGCGCGCTTTGGACAGACCGGCCCACGCGTGGGCAGTTTCGACGCCGGGTACGGCAGTGCGTTTCTTGCTCGTGTCGTCGGCGAGAAAAAAGCCCGTGAGATTTGGTATTTCTGTCGACAGTACACGGCGCAGGAAGCGCTGCAGATGGGGCTTGTGAATACAGTCGTTCCAGCAGATAAGCTCATGGAAGAAGCCCAATCCTGGGCGAAAGAGCTGTTGCAGAAAAGTCCAACCGCCCTCAAGTTTCTCAAATATTCCTTTAATGCCGATACCGCGCACATTGCCGGCATCTCCAACATGGCCATGAGCGCGCTCGAACTCTATTACCAAACCGATGAGGCCCTCGAAGGCGTGAATGCGTTTAATGAACGACGACCGGTGGATTTCTCGAAGTTTAGGAAATAGCAAACAGCCTGCTCCCTACGGTCGCGCTCAGGCTAATGGCTCGTTCGCTCACTCTCTAGCAGTCTATGCTTCTGTCACCATATGCTATAGAGCGCGCAAGCCGTAACACGAAGCGAAAATAGGCTGAACATTTTAAGGAGGATCTCATGAACACAGTGAATTCTGCGGACCTTGGTTTCAATCCCAAAGCGCTTGATCGGCTGATCACAACCATTGTCAAAGACGTCGCTCAGCAACAGTACGACGGTGCGGTGATCATCGTTGCTCGTAGCGGCGCTGTCGCTCTCCACGAAGCGATTGGGTTCGCGGACCGAGACAACAACCGCCTGACCCATCCCGATGATGTATTTTGTTTGTTTTCCATCACCAAGACGCTTACTGCGGCGGCTGTGCTACAACTCATCGATCACGGTCAACTTGCCTTGACAACAAAAATAGCTGAGATCATTCCCGAGTTCGGGTGTAAGGGAAAACATCGAGTCACGGTGGCGCAACTGTTAAATCATACCGGCGGCATGTCGGCGGGGTTTCCTCCGGTTCCGCCAGAACAGACCGGCAACTTGGAAGCGGTTGTCGAGATCGTTTGCCAACAGGGACTCGAATCAATTCCAGGGCAAGAAGTCAGCTACAGTCCCATCACCGCCCATGCCATTCTTGGCGAGATGGTGCGACGACTCGATGGCGGCGCCCGGCCTTTACGAGAAATCATGGCAGCGGAAATCTTCCGCCCGCTGGAGATGAAGGATACAGCTCTGGGACTCCATAAAGATCTTGTGGCGCGCCGCGCCCCCGTGGTCGTGCGTGACCGTAGCGAAGGCATGTTCCCTCCTCAAGCCCTCGAATCCTTTAATGTTATCCTCAAAGAAGATACAGAAATTCCCGCCGGTGGCGCAGTCTCAACCGCCGCAGATATTTTTCGCTTTGCGGAAATGTTGCGACTGGGCGGCGAGCTTGACGGTGTGCGTATCCTCTCGCCAGCAATTATCGAGTTAGCGACCACCAATCACACTGGATTAAAGCCGAACAGCTTATGGAATTACGCGCGCGAGCTGCGCGGCTGGGACGAGTTTCCCGCATACCTTGGTCTGAGTTTCTTTTTGCGCGGTGAAGGAATATTTCCTACATACTTCTGGACAATGGCGTCACCAGGAACGTTCGGCGGCATCGGCGCCGGATCAACTTTATTTTGGGTTGACCCGGAGCGTGATCTGACGTTTGTTTGCTTGACGACCGGGTTACTGGAAGAATCCCACAGCGTTGATCGCTTTCAACGGTTGTCGGATCTTGTCCACGCGGCAGTGATTGATTGAAGCGACTCGCAAGAGTGGGCAAGAGCACTACACGGCCAGCCTCAGTCTTTTAGGCTTGATGCAACTGGCGATCCATGCTCGATCGCCAGCGGCAGCCATACACGGAAGATCGACCCCTTTCCCACTTCGCTTTCGACCGTCACTCGCCCCCGCAACAATTCCAGGAGACGCTTGACGATATAGAGACCCAAACCGACGCCGCCACGGAGTCGTGACGAAGAACCGGTCGCCTGTCGGAACATTTCAAAGATCTCTGACAGCGATTCTCGCGGAATACCAACGCCAGTATCAGCAACGCAGATTTCAACTCCACCCTCATGGCAAGAGGCATGAATGGTCACTGTACCGGTATCAGTAAACTTGGCGGCGTTGCCAAGCAAATTCTTGAGCACCACCTTGAGTTTCAATGGATCTGTGCGCAGTACAGGCAGGTCCGCCGCCATCCGCCATTCCCAACGAACATTCGGCTTCCTTTGTAGCTCTCGGGTCTCCGTGCGAATTTCCTCGAACAACTCGGATAGCAGTAACTCCTTTACCTCTACCGCCATCCGTTCCGCTTCTAAGCGGCTCACATCAAGAGTGGCGGTAATCAGTTCGAACAGCTCTTGAGCGCTTTTGCTCACGCGACGCAGGAGATCTGCTTGTTCGGCCGAAAAGCTCGGACTCGGCTCGTCCAAAAGGATAGTCGTATATCCAAGAATGACGTTTAACGGGGTACGCAGTTCGTGAGACATCGTCGCCAGAAATTCAGATTTGAGGCTGTTCGCCTTCTCTGCCTCTTCGAGTAAACGCGCGTTTTCCAAAGCCAGGGAGGCCAGCTGCGCGATTCCGCGCGCTATACGTTCGTGCTGAGGGGTAAAAGGTTCATGCTGACGACGATACCCGGCAGTCTGCACCCCCAAAATCTCTTCTCCTCGCCGTAACGCCATAATCAACAAGCTGGTGACACCGTAGCGCTTCGCGATCCGAGCAATCCATCGCTCCTCCTCCTCTGCTGGAGTAATCTGTATCACGTCTTCCTGCTTGAGACGGTCCAACCCCTCTGCCACTACCGCAGCAGGAATGAGAAACACTTTCAGTGATTCCCACTGCTCGGGTGTGTTGCCGTACCCAGCCACCGAACAAAAGACTTCGCGCTCAGGTTGCCACAAAAACGTCTGACTGGCGTCGCACCCAAGCACTTCAGCGGTGAGTTGACAGAGACGGTTGAGAATCGTCGGCACATCGAGAGAGGCGATGAGCTCTCTCCCCACCCGCGCCAGCGCAGTAGACACTTGCCCTTCGTCACGCAACAATTGTTCGGTTCGCTTGCGTTCAGTAATGTCCTGCACGATGCCAATCATTCGCACTGGATCGCCGTGCTGGTCTCGCAACACGGCGGCGCGTTCATGCACCCAGCGCATGCTGCCGTCCGGACGTATAATGCGGTGATCAATGCTATAAGGTTCCCCTGTAGACATCGCCGAAGCGCTGGCCTGTCTCACCGCCTCTCGATCTTCAGGGTGCACCATCGCGAAAAACGTCTCTGTTTTCCCGTCGAACTGTCGCTCTGGCAGTCCGAAAATTTCGTGCGTACTTGAGGACCAAACAAGAGCGCCAGTTTGCTCAGGCTCGGAAATCCAACTGCCAAGATGCGCAACTTCTTGCGCTTTTTCCAAAAGCGTCAGACTTTCTTGCAAGGCGTCTTCTACACGTTTCCGTTCGGTAATATCCCGCGAGACTACGACACCACGAAATTCCCCTTTTGCCGTAAAATGCGTCTTCCCCGTGCTTTCTAGCCAACGCCAGCTATTGTCCTTGTGGCGAAAGCGGTAGGCGACTTCACCAACGCCCGTGGCGAACGCCGCCAGTACAATTGGCAGATCATCAGGATGAATGAGTTCGAAGACACTGCGCCCGAGCAGTTCGTCGAGTTCGTAGCCCAACACCTCGTAGTGATTCGGACTCAGATATAAAGCACGTCCTTCCTTATCAAGTTCGCAGAGCAAGTCGTGCACACTCTCAATCATTGAGCGATGACGTTCTTCACTCGCTCGTAGCGCATCTTCGGCTTGTCGCTGCTCCGCACGTCGCTTTTGCGCCTGCAGCGCTCGCGTCACCGCCGGTCCAAGCCGCGACAAATCATGTTTAGGAAGATAGTCCGCCGCGCCTCGCGTCATCCACTCCACCGCCGCTTCGACACTAGCAGCCTCAGCAAGCACCAGGTAAGGAAGGTCAAGGCCGCGTGTCTGCAACAACGGCAAGGCTTGCGTCGCATCAAATTGCGCAAGGTTATCGTTGGCAATCAGAAGATCAAAACCTTCAGACACATGAGCCAGATAATCTACTCTAGTCGCTACGCACCGCCATTCTGGGAGGAACCCAGCTTGACGCAATACCTCATCAATCCGCTCGGCATCTTCTTGTTGATCTACGAGCATCAGAACACGTAGAGGGGTGGACATGTCGCCATCTTTGGACATCCTGAACCTTCGTTTCAGACTTTATTCTGATGTTTGCATACATCTTTTGCCATAAGCTGTCTCCATTCAGTCGCTCTCTCGCGCCAGTCGAAGCATCGCCGTATCTGCCGGGAAATAATCTTTCAGGGTAATCGACGAAGCAAAGTAGGGATATCGTCGATAGGATGTCAGCATTGTGAGAATATTCCCTCCAACGTCAGCCGCCCACACTGATCCAGCACCGGCATCCTCTGCTTATCGAACAAGTCGCACGGTATCACGCGCGGATAGAGCACCAATACCCCAGCGTTGCATGAACCCCTTTTGGCTTGCAGCCTTCAGCTCTCAGCTTTCAACCTATAGCTCGCACACTACGTTTTCTCTATGAGAGATAGCTTGCGCGTTTTGCGCGTTCTCCCGTCCACTCGTTGCACTCGCTTTATAGCAGATGGCGGATGTCAAAGCATGCCTTGCTATAGAGTGAGTGGAGCGAACGAGTCCTATGCCAGAAAGCGAAGCAGGCGATATGCCAACAAGCGCCTTGACAGCCCTCCCCGCCCGGTATAGCCGGAGGTGACCAGACTCGAAAAAGGAGTCGTTATGTCTACCATGCCGCTCAAGGAAGTGGATAAAGTCGAGATCCTTACTATCTTAGACAACACCGTCGATATGCTGTTGCCCGATGCCGAAAAGGCCAAGCGCCCGCCGCGCACGCCGGATGCGCTGACTCGCGAGACGTTGATCGCCGAGCATGGCTTTTCCGCGCTGGTGACCGTGACAAACGGCAACACCTCGGAAGCGCTCTTATTTGACGCTGGTCTCAGCAAACGGGGACTCATCCATAACATGGATGTCTTGGAACTGAAGCCCAAGGAATTCCACACTATCGTGCTGAGCCATGGTCATGCCGACCACACGCGCGGACTTATGGGCATGGTCGAGCGCCTCGGTGAGCGCAAGATGCCGCTCTTGCTCCATCCGGATGCGTTCCTTGAACGGAAAGTGATTTTTCCGGATGGACACGAAATCAATCTCCCGCCGCCCGATCGACGTATTCTTTCTCAAGACGGTATCGAGTTTATCGAAGAACGCGGACCCTCCTACGTGCTCGGCGGCCTCGTCTTAGTCACAGGGCAAGTGCATCGTACGACAGATTTTGAAACTGGCTTTCCTCTGCATTACGCCTTACGAGAAGATGAGTGGCAGAAAGATCCCTACATCCACGATGACCAGGCCGTCGTGGTCAACGTGCGCAACAAGGGTCTGGTCGTTCTCACCGGCTGCGGGCATGCCGGCGCTATCAACACGATCCGGCAGGCGCAAGAATTAACAGGAGTTCAGAAAATCCACGCCGTCATAGGCGGGTTCCACCTTTCCGGACCACTGTTCGAGCCGATTATTGCGCCCACGGTAGCGACCCTGAAAGAGATGAACCCGGCGTTGATTGTGCCCGCGCATTGCACAGGGTGGAAAGCCGTGCACGCGCTCGCGCGTGAACTGCCGCAAGCGTTCGTGCAAAATAGTGTCGGAACAAAATTCGTCTTGTCTCAGTAAAGAAAAGGAGGAAGATCAATGGAAGATGTACTCAAAGTCAAAGTTCAACCGCTCACCGCAGAGATGTTCAAACCCTATGGGCAGGCGCTGAAGCCCAAAGAATTGATCTATCCAGAAACTGAAGAAGGACGGGTGGCAATGGAGATGTTGCAGTTCAAATACCGTCCGAACGCCAAACGGATGGATCAGTTCGCCATCCATTTCTCTTACAACCAGACGTTTATCCCGCTCCAAGGTTCGCTCATCCTGGTCGTTGCGCCACCGCCGCGCAACCGTGAAGCCAATCCGGCTGCATATGAAGTCGATTATGAAAAAATAGCGGCGTTTGTCGTCGACCCAGGCCAAGCCGCCTTTATCTATAAAGGCACCTGGCACAATGCCATCACTCTTGGAAACGACTGCACGTTGATTAACGTCACGCGAAAAAACCCTGGGGAAGGTACGAGCCCGGCAGCGGAATTGGAGGGCAAAATCGAAAAAGCCCACGCCGTCCGGCCGTATGTCGAGTTCGTGGATCTCAAGAAACGTGACAATCGCATTATCGAGCTGGAGCTCTAAGACAATCCGGAGTTCCAAGTGTTGAGGAGAACAGATCGAGTCATTGCACCATTGAGTCATTGGCTAATGGGCGTAGAGAAAGACTCCCTCAATGACTCAATGGCCCGATGCCCCAATTTTCAGAACTCACGTCCCAGGATTCAAGGCTTTTTTAATCGGGAGGGAGGCAACGAACGCAAGGCGATTTAAGGTGCGTTTGGAATCCATACGCGAAAGCGCGCCCCTTGCTCAAGCGTACCCTCGACTGTAACGGTCCCACCTCATAAATCCAGGAGGCGACGGACGATGTACAGGCCCAGCCCGACACCGTCGTAGCGTTGGGTCAAGACGTCATCCCCTTGACGATCGCTGGAGACCATAGTCAAAAAATATTTCATGTACGCATTAGACAAGGAGGGAATCGTGACCACACAACCATCCACATTTGTGAAAGAACTTCAAGCTTACATCCGAGAACAAGAAAAAGCGCCACTATACGGAAAAAGCTTTTTTGACGGCGTCATGGCGGGCACGATGAGTCGAGAAGCTCTGAAGAAATGGGCCATTCAACACCACTATCGCACTGGACAACACATTCGCGCCTTTGGCGGCATCTTTCTCAATACCGGATTGAGCCTTCTTGATCAGAAGATTCGTCGTCACATCGTCGAGAATTTGATTGACGAGGAAACTGTCATGGGCCGAGGAGACGATGCGCACTGGGCGCTCTCTCGACGCCTTGCTGAAGCATTCGGGGCCACGCCGGAAGAACTTGCGCACCCTAAGGTTGCGCGAGAGGCGATCGACTACGTGGACTGGGTGATTGAATTAGGAAGACGCGAATACGGGTTAGTCACACTTGCCGCCATGTCGATTGGCGGGGAAAGTCGGCGCGAGGACTCCATGGAACGCCTCGTCAAGGCGCTTGCGGAAAAATACGGCCTCAGTCGCGAAGCGCTTGAGTTTTTTTACGCCCACATGGGCGAAGCCGAAGCCCATGGCGACCCAGTCTATGCGCTGGTGCAAGAATATGGACAGACGCCCGAGCGTCAGGAAAAAATACGCAACGCCCTAAAAACCTGGTGCGAAAAATTCCGCGCCGCCCAGGAAGGGATCTTCAAAGTCGCGATGGGGCTTGAAGAGGGAACGGAGGCCATGTTGTAGAGGTTGCCTCTCACACGCGCATCACTCCGATGCCTCGTTGTGATCGACGAGGCGCGTCTTTTCCTCTTGCAGTGAGGCTTTCGTCGCCTCATGCTCTTCGACCTCCCAGGAGCGCAAGCGTTCAATCAATTCTTGCTGTGAGCGGACACCTAACCTCCGAAAAGCGAGTTTGAGATGATTCCGCACGGTATGCGGACTAACACCCAAGAGTCGGGCAATAGTTGGCACGCGGTAGCCGGCTAAAAGACATCTCACGACTTCGCTCACACGAGGAGGGAGATTACAGGGAAGCATAAGCCGGTCGGATTGAGTCAAAGAGAGGTCTGGGGGTGGCGCGATGTCCGCCTCCGCCAGCAAGACAGTAATTTTCCGCAAGATGTCTTCCAAATGCTTTACTCTCGTTTCCAATTCGTGTCGCTCCATTCAGCTTTTCCATTTTACCAATGAGATTTTCGCGTTAGTCTTGTTCTCTTGACGTTCCTTCTTCGAGGCCTGGTGTCCACACACGAAACGTCGAACCCTGTCCAACCACACTTTCAACTGTCACCGTCCCGCCCAAAAGACCGATCAATTGACGGACAAGGTATAGTCCAAGCCCAAGTCCTTCGTACTGACGAGTCATTGCACTTTCTCCTTGTCGGAACATTTCGAATATTACGGGTTCGACTTCCGGGGAGATTCCGATCCCGGTATCAGTCACGGCAAACTCCAGGCCGCCATCTCGGACAGCAACCTCCAAGGAAACATTCCCTTGCTCGGTGAACTTGATCGCGTTGCTGAGCAAATTTTTGAGGATGACTTTCATGACCAACGGATCAGTGTGCAGGGTCACTCCCTTTGGTTGAACATGACAGAACAAACTGAGGTTGGGCTTCTTTTGCAACACTTCCTGCGTTTCTTGATTGAGCGCTTCGACAAACTCGGAGACGTTTATCTTTGCAGTCGAGATCTTCAACTTCCCCATTTCCAACCGACTCACATCAAGCACGGCGTGAATAAGAGCGCATAATTGTCTTGCGCTTTTATCAATGCGCACCACTGAGGCTCGCTGCCCCGGTGATAATGGCCCAAAGTTGTCTTCTAGTAAGAGGTCAAGATAACCAAGAATGATATTGAGCGGGGTGCGCAACTCATGAGAGACGGAAGCAAGAAAATCCGCCTTGAGACGATTTGCCTGTTCCGCCTCCTCTTTCAAGAGCCTGTTCTTCTCTGCGAGGGAGGAAATCAGTGATACAAGCTGGATTCCTTCAAAAAGCGCTTCATCACCTCGTCGTCGTTCGGTAACGTCCTGGGCGACGCCGATGATCAAGCGAGGAGTCCCTTCCGTAGTCCTTGTCACCACAGTGTCCCGACTGTGGAGCCAGCGCCACTTCTCATCGCTATGTTTTACTCGATATACGAGTTCGACGACCTCGTCGTCTTTTGCCTCACGGTAGCGTTCTTCCCGTGCGATAAATTTTCCCCAGTCTTTCGGATGAACAATCTCTTTAAGGAAGTCAACTTCCCACTGGCGTGGAGTCTCTGGTGGATAACCAAAAAGAGAAGCGCTTTGGCGATTCGCATAAACGATTTTTCGCGTCATGCAATCGTAGATATATAAACTATCCGGCACGGTATCGGCGATACGATCGATGAGGTGTTGCCGCTCTCGCAGCGCTTCGAGCGTCCGCGCGCGCTCCTCTAGCACGGAAGCGAGTTGCACGGCGTGGCGCCGCCTTTCAAGTTGTGACACGACTTGGCGACTTAAGGCGCGAAGGGCTTTTTGCTGCACCAGGCTCAGATCATGTGGAGTTTGTGCGACGACGCAGAGCGTTCCGAGAGCAAAACCATCCGGCGTCAGCAAAGGCGCTCCGGCATAAAAGCGAATGTGAGGTTGGCCGGTAACAAGCGGATGTTGGGCAAAGCGTTCGTCTTCTAGCGTGTCGGGCACGACGAAGACGTCGGTTTGCAGAATGGCATGAGCACAGAACGCTATCGCTCGTGGAGTTTCGGTTGCCATCAAGCCAACTTTCGCCTTACACCATGGCCGGTCGGCGTCAACGAAAGTGATAAACGCAGCGGGGGTGTTACAGACTTGCGCCGCTAGGGATGTGAGATCGTCAAAGTCCGCTTCAGGAGGGGTATCAAGGACATTGTACCGATGGAGTGCGGCAAGGCGTTCCGATTCGTTGGCGGGAAGCGGCGCGCGCGCGGGTTCGTTTGTCACTGCGGCGGAGAAAGAATCGAGGAGCGTCACCATTTGCGCGCCAAAGTCATCTTTCCTGAGGAACCTATCGGCTCCGGCAGTCAACGCCGCGGAGCGGTATTCAGAGGAATCATGCAAGGTCAGGATCACGACATAAGGGGCATCCGCTTGCGCCTTCAGCCGGCGGGTCGCGGCCAGGCCATCCAGGTCCGGCATAGCCAGGTCCATGAATACAATATCCGGTCGCAGGCGCGCCGATTGCACTAACGCCTCGCGGCCAGAATTTGCGCGCCCAATAACTTCAACCCCGGGCAGGGTCGCTAACGAGCACGCGGCCGTCTCAAGAAAGCCGACATGATCATCTACTAAGAGAACGCGAAGTGACCTCATAGATCTTTCCCTTCCATACATCCTATGAGCTGCAGCAAGGGAAAATATATTCAGGAGAATGCTGAAAATGGGGGGGCCCCCCCCTGAAAAGAGATCAGGGAAAGACCTGAAGAAGACAGATTACTCCACCGAAACCAGACCGATTCGGATCGCATGCCGCACGAGCCCGGCAATATCATGAATATCCAACCGGTCCATCAATTGCGCACGATGCGTCTCCACCGTTTTGACGCTGAGGTGCAGCAGGGCGGCGATGTCTTTGGTGGTTTTTCCTTCAGCAATGAGTTGGAGAATCTCGCGCTGGCGTGGGGTCAGGTCATCAGCTGGATAGGAGGCCGCTTGCGGCTCGGCAGCCTCGCGTTCTTTTACTCGCCGCATGTAGGAAATGACGTGTGTCGACACCGCCGGGCTGAGATACGTTTCGCCGCGCGCCACCGCTTTTACTGCAAGTTCAAGCTCCGTCGCCGCCGAGTCTTTCAAAAGATAACCGGCAACGCCAGCTTGCAGCGCGCGCATGACATATTCTTCGTTAGCGTGCATGGAAAGCATAATGACATGAACATCGGGAATTTCCTTCCTCACGCGCGCGGCAGCCTCTATACCATTCAAATTTGTCATAGCGATATCCATCAGCACGACATCAGGCTGATGTTGGTGAGCCAACCGCAATGCTTCCTGACCGTCACCTGATTCAGCCACGACCTCCACGTCAGGCATACCTTGCAACAAAGCGCGAATTCCTGCGCGCACGAGCGTATGGTCATCCGCCAGTAGTATCCGTATTGGTTTCTTCATGGATCTATCCCTCAGACCGTCACGCATTGCAAGTAAGCAGAAAGCAGGCAGAACTTCTTGTTTTTCTTGGTTATTGCCTACTGTCTATTGCCTTCTCTGCCGTCTGCCCATTGCCACCCACCTCTTGCCAATTGTCCTCTGAAAATGGGAACCACGCATGCACCTCGGTTCCTTGGTTGGCAAACGAATAGACCCGGACACGCCCGCCAACGAGTTGTGCACGCTCCTGCATGCCGAGCAGTCCGAGACTCTTCCCTCGCGTGGAACGCTTCTGAGCGGCGACAACATCAAAGGCGACGCCATCATCGCGGACAAGCAGATGGACAGTCGCAGCGCCATACCGCAGTTCCACCCATACGTTCCGCGCCTGCGCATGCCGCGCGACATTAGTCAAGGCTTCTTGTGCGACGCGAAAACATGCAGTCTCAAGCTCTTGCGGCAGCCGAAAATCGAGGGTATCAGCCACGAAATGCCCGACGTAGCCAACCCGCTGTGCCTGTTGATCAACATGCCAGCGAAGCGCAGCCACAAGACCCAAATCGTCAAGCATTGGCGGCCGCAGATCGAGCGATAGCGTCCGCGCTTGTTGCAGAGCGTTCGCAACAAGTTGAATACTCTCCTCAATTCTGGCCCCAAACGTCTCCGGGCTACGACGCGCCGTCTCAAGATTGATCTTGACCGCTGTCAAGGACTGCCCAATCTCACCATGTAATTCATGCGCAATCCGCCGCCGTTCCTGTTCTTGCGCCATCAACAATTGCCGCGAGAGTGTCTGCAACATCTCTTCCGCGTGTTTACTGTCCGTAATGTCCAAGACCATGCCTTCATAAGCGACAACATATCCCTGCGAGTCATGGACCGCTTTCCCATATAAACTCACTATTATGGGATCGCCATTTTTCTTCTTCCACATCAACTCCACGCCATTCGCTATCCCGCCTGGGTGGTGCTGCTCTTGGAGCTGCTCACGTTGCCGTGAGTCGATGTAGAGATCCACGGGCAGGTTCAGAGAAAGCACTTCTTCCTCAGAGGCATACCCCAGCATGCGGACAAGCGCGGGATTGACCCGCGTAAAACGCCCCTTCAGCGTGCTGAAAAACAAACCTTCGACCGCGTTTTCAAACAGTGAACGATAGCGTGTTTCACTCTGTTGTAAGGCGGCTGTCCCCTCAGCGACCGCTGCTTCCAGCTCTTTCGTGTACAGCTGAAGATACGAAATATTCGCCTCGTGCAGATGTCGTATTAATTCCGCGGGATCGCCTGCTTTCTCTACATAAGCAAAAGCTCCCAGATTCACCGCATCTTTCGCGGAACTGAAGGACCCATAGGCCGTATGGATAATTACCCGAAGAGCGCTGTGGCGTTTACGCAATTGGTTAAGTAATTGCATGCCATCTATGTCGGGCAAGCGTAAATCCATGATGACAATGCCAACCTTTTCCTTATCAACAAACGCCAGCGCCTCTGTCCCGCTTTTACAATCCACAGCCGCAAATCCTTCCAGCTTCACCAGGTCGGTCAACATACGAAGTTGGTTCAGGTTGTCTTCAACGATCAACACCCGCGTCGTACGGTCCTGTTTTTCGTTCTGCGTCATATCGCGATCCTTCGCTTCCTCTGCTATCGAATCTTCCATGATTGATTTGTAGCGGTCGTCATCCCTCAGGACGGGGTCAATGATGGTTTCCGAATTTCTCCTGACGCCCTCTGTCCACGAATCCGCTCAAGCATTGCCAGTAGATGGTCAAGATCCAAAGGTTTTCTCAAGACAGTGTACGCCGTCTGCCGCACCGCTTCTTGCGCAATTCGTTCAAATTCAGCTTCCAAACCCGTCACCATGACCGCGATCGCGCTTGGAGTAATCTTCTTGATCGCCAAGTAGAGTTCCAGGCCATTCATGACGGGCAAGGCCGCATCGATAAGAACAATATCAAAATGGATCTGTTCGAGGAGCTCTAAAGCGTCGTGAGCCGAATTGACCACCGTCACGCGGTAGTTGTGCTGCTTAAGCGCGTCCCGCACGGAGGCGGCAGACATTTCGTCCGGCTCCACGACGAGGATGGCCGTTTCTTTAACTTCTCCGATGAGCGCGATCACCTTCCGCACATCTAACGGTTTGTCTAAGAACGCGATCGCGCCCTCATCAAGCGCGGCGCGTTTGAGGTCGTCTACTGCATAGGCGCTCATCAGAATGATCCGGGCTTTTTCGTGCTGACGCCGGAGAATGCGAAATACCTCAACCCCATCCATGCCGGGCATGCGGACATCTAATAAGACAACATCGAAGCTTTCTTTTTCGCACATGGCGACAGCCTCTTCACCCGTCGCCGCCGCCCTCACTTCATATCCTTCTTCTTGCAAAATCTCAGTTAACGTGAAACGAAGATTTTTCTCATCGTCGACAATCAGGATACGTGCCAGCTGCGCCATGGCCTTTCTCCTTTCCAGTTTACGAGACCGTCGCCTGCATTACTGATACAGCTGCCTGTCCACGCGGTAGTCGGATACAAAAGACGGAACCGAAGCCGTGAGAGGGAATCATTTCAATGGCTCCGCCGTGGCGTTCAATGAGCTGTTTGCAAATCGCGAGTCCTAAGCCTGTTCCTTTCGCCTTGGTCGTAAATAAAGGCTCAAAGATCTGCTGCCAATCTTCCGGAGCAACACCAGGTCCGGTATCAGCAACCGTAATCACATCCCACTCCGCTCGGCGCATAGCTTTCACTTCGATGGTTCCATGCTCTTCCATCGCCTGCGCGGCGTTGAGGAGAAGATTGTTCAAGACTTGCCGTATTTGCCCGGGATCAGCCCAGATCAGAAAAGGGTCGGGGTCACAAACACAACGCCAGTGCACCTCGTTCGACAGATTGGAGCGGTGGAAAATATCCCGCACGAGAGCGACCAAATCAACGGCTTGCTTCGTTGGCGCTTTTGCTCGCGTCATTTCCATCAAGTCACCAATGATACGGTCGGCGTTCAGCACTTCTTCCTCCACCACCTGCAAATACTCCGCCCATTTGGAATCTTCTTGTGGCAGGCGGTGTTTCAGCAGGTACGCGGCATTGCGAATCGCGCCGAGCGGGTTACGGAGATCATGCGCGATGCTGGCCGACACTTGACCAATCGCCGCCAGGCGGGTCTGTTGCACGAGTTGCTGGCGTGCGCGGGCAAGTTCGGCTTCAACCCGTTCGGTCTCTCCTCGTTGCTGCGTCAACAACTGCTCGTTTAAGCGAGCATGCTGAATAGCAAGGGCCAGAGGAACCGCCACTTGCAGTATAATTTCACTGTGGTCTGGGTTGAACGCGTCACAACGGTCTGCTCCTAAGCCTAACGCCCCAATCAGCGCGCCCTCAACCACGAGGGGAGCAGCAATAAGAGAGCAGATCCCCTGCCGTTGCAATATCGCATACGCGGGAATGTCCTGAGCTTTTGTCTTTATATCCGGTTCGCTAAATACCTCGCCTCCCTGGAGCACCGCTTCGACGTGACGCAGGCCCACAAGTGGATACGTAGACGTCTCTGCTCCCTGGTCGGCAACGACGGGGTCAACAGCAAACACGCGACCAACACGAGCTTCGGAGTCAAAGAAAATAATACTGCTAAGGGTGTAAGGCACGACCGCCCGCAACCGTTGTAGAGCGGCTTGAGCAATAGCGGACGGAGATTGCGCTTCGAGAATCGCACAGTCGATAGCGTGCAAAATCTGTAAACGTTCCGTGGAGCGACGCAAGGCGCTCTCGGCTCGTTTGCGTTCGGTGATGTCCGTAAGAAAACCGTGCCAGGAAATGCTGTCGTCGGGTTCACGTATGGGTGTGGAGCACCCTTCGACCCAGATCTCTCCCTTCTCTGGAAGCTGCACTCGAAACTCACATCGCCAGGGCGACAAGGTTCGGATGGCCTCGCTGGTAGTCGCATGCACCCGTTCGATGTCATCGGGGTGCATCAACGCAAAAGTCGGCCACGCGTCTTTCGCTAACTCCTCCGGACTGAAGCCGTAGATGGCTTTGATTCCGGGACTCGCGTAGGTAAAGCAGCGCCGACCATCCGGCCAGACGCGCAGGGTATGGATTGCCCCCGGCGCCGTTTCGGCGAGCTTTCGCAGGCGTTCTTCACTTTCACGTAGCGCTTCTTCCTTCTGCTCGCGTTCCGCTTCACGCCGCGCGAGCGACTCCGCCATGTCGTCGAACGCGCGCGCCAGTGTACCTAGCTCTCCCGGGCTGTATCGCTCCTCGGTTCGGGCGTGCATATCACCAGCGGCGACTTTCCGTGTCGTTGCCAGCAAGCGGTTGATGGGCTGTCAGCAGCCGGGTACTTCCGCCCCACGCTAGTCCCCCAGCGAGCAGCACAACGCCAATAAACGTGAACACAGAGTAGATAAACGCGTCCTCTACCCCGGCAAGCACACTAGTCTTGGGAATACTGACCACAACGTGAGTGTCTTTGGCGTGCGCCGCGCCAGGTAAAGAAGACAGCGCAAAGATAGGCGTCTCGCCATTAGCGCTTGACGCCTCCGTTTCACCGCGTAGGAGGACAGAATGCACCAGTGGCAACTCCGTTGCGGACTTTCCTACCCATGCCTCCGACTCAGGATGGTGGGCAAGGACAACACCATTACGATCGACGACCGTCAGCGTGGCGCCGTGGGGAAGGCCAGCGGAAGCCGCAAATTGATTCAACCAAGCCAAATCAAGTGCGGCAAAGACCACAGTCTGGATGGAGTCGGAGTCTACCGAAGCCGGATACGCCATCAACAAGACCGGTCGACCAGTAAGACGACCGATCGCATAATCTCCGATGGTGAACTCCTTCATCTCCGTTGCTTTGTCAAAACAGATCTTGAGCGGCGAGGTTTGCGTCATTTCTGCTTTCGGCAACGGCACACCGCTGCAAAAGATCTCTCCATTCGCACGGATAGCGCCGAAGTTTGCGTAAGCTGGGTACTGGGGCAGGAGGTTGGCGAAAATTTGACTACACGCTGTAGCATCCCCATGACGCACTTGCGGGAACTGCGCCAAGTTGATGAGCAATTGCCGCGCTTGTTCAATCAGGTGCTGCTCTTCCAATGCGGCAAAGTCGGCAAGCCGACGGGCGTCTTGATGAGCCTGTGCAATCTCGGCTTGCTGCCAACGCCAGTGAACAAAAAAGAGAAAACAGAAGAGAGGAAAACCCGCGACAAAAACGATACTCAACACTCGACTGCGCAGACTAGAAGGAAAAAGACCCAATGCCATGCTCGCTCTCTTTTCTTTCCGTTGAGCGCTCTGCCGCCCACCCAGACTGCGATAAACCTGAACAATTCAGACGATCCTCTTTTGATAATGTCGTCTGGTCTGGGAGGCCAGATGTACTCAAGCGCAAATAAAACGCCAATCCGACCGATGACAGAACGCAAGCAGTACGAGCGCCAAGAATCGCGCTCGTCAATTAAGAAAAGGGCATGACTTATCATGAATCCCTCCGACCACATACTGGAGAGCTGAGAAAGGGAACAGAGTTCGCAGGCTGTTCCACTCTCTTACCAGAGACCGTTATTTTCAGCACTACTCAACTTTGAGGCTAGATTATACCTATACTGGGTACGGCTTTCCAGTTCATTAACGTAGTCTTGCTTGTTTGCCTAAAGAAGAATCGGCGAGACAGCAGCCGAATCTATTTCTGTGGATAGTAGCTCCAACCACCCGAATAGTTTTTGACAAACGAGTCCGGTAAGATCGACAAGCACCTGGGCAATGCTTCGACTGATCCCGATTTCTGCTAGAAAGTAATGACGAGAATTCATCAACAAAAATCATGGCTGCATGTCGCTCATGAAAGTGAGATCCCCAATCCGGGCGACTTCAAGTCTCTTACGCTGGAGCACCAGCCAATCATTGTCGTGCGAGACGACGAGGGGCAAGTGCGCGTGCTGTTTAACATCTGCCGCCATCGCAAGGTGACCGTTTGTCGGCAAGCGAAAGGCAACACCACGCATTTCACCTGCGCCGACCACGGCTGGGTCTATGACACGAAGGGCAACCTTGTCGGTCTCAGTGGCCCGAATCGTTCGCTCCGTAGTTTTACGGAACGGCGCGGTCTTATGCCTGTACCACGTATGAACATTTACCAGGGCGTCATTTTTGCCAGTTTAAGCCCGGAAGGTGAAAGTTTTGATGAGTATCTGCACCAGTCCCAATTCTCTACAAAGATGTTCGAGACAAAAGAACAAGCGTGAAAGAGAGTAATGCTCCTTCCCCTTTACGTTTTCCGTCGCACGTTTTACGATTTCATCCTCACTGGGATGTCTCTTCGATGCGTATCCATTCACGCTTGCCCTTTGATAGGCTCGGGACGAGTGGAATCCTGTTCGTGAGACAAGCCCCCGTTCAGGCTGAGCCCTCCGAACAAAGGTAAGACAGGCTGAGCGAAGCGCGAACGGGCCGTAGAGAAAATGAGTGACGCTGATGCGAATCCGTTCACATTCTACAATTCATCTCAATCCGAGGAGTTTTCAGCATGGACTATGGTATCGTTCTTCCTCACTTTGGTTCGTTCGCCCAAGAAGACGCCGTACATAGAATCGTCGCCGCCGCCGAAGCCGCTGAGTCGCTGGGTTATAGCACGGTCTGGGTCATCGACCATCTTGTTTTTCCCGCCAAATTGGAGGGAGGGTACGCCTTTAATCCTCTCGACCCGATCCTCGAACCACTCACGGTCCTGGCGGCGCTGGCCATGAAGACCTCGCGCGTCAAACTTGGTACGGCGGTGTTGATCCTCCCTTATCGCCACCCTATTTACACGGCCAAAGTTCTCGCCACTATCGATGTGCTCAGTGGGGGACGTTTAGTCGTTGGCGTTGGTGCGGGCTGGCTGGAGCAAGAGTTTACCGCTCTCGGACAGACAGTTAAGGAACGTGGAAGCCGCACCGACGAAACGATTGACGCTTTGAAAGCGTTGTGGA
>JBFWZL010000038.1:0-19869 GCA_050185455.1 Binatia bacterium
GGTTGCGCTGCTCAGCGCTCCCTGGACTCCGTGCTCGACTTCCTCTGAAATCACTGCTCGACGTGGCTTGGAATGAGTGCTCGACTTCCTCTGGAATCGCTGCTCGATTAGCTCTGGAATATGCACATAGTAGGGGTAGCGAGAGTTCATCGTGGCGCGTTGCTACGGCGCTAATTTGCGTCGCGCGCTTCGTCTTTGCTACCTTGAGACACCAAACCACAACGCGTGGATCTCGACGCGCTTACATGTATTTCCCAAGGAAGGGAGGAATGATCTTTCATGCCCACACAATACAGGTTTCCCCTGACTCGTCGGCAATTCTTGACGGCGAGCTCTGGAGCAGTTGCGGTTCTTGCATTGCCGGGACTCACGGGAAGAATCTCTCAGGCAAGCACCCAGCCAAAGCTTCATGAACCACGTCTCCGACAGTCGAAATACGGACTATTGCAATGGAAGTTACGCACCGAGTACGAAAAAATGTGGATTGGCAACACTCGGGTTTTCCTGCGCTCATACTGGGGACGATTTCCAGGGCCAACGTTTCGTGTCCGCCCC
The DNA here is from genome assembly GCA_050185455.1 of Binatia bacterium. GTDB lineage: Bacteria > Desulfobacterota > Binatia > Bin18 > Bin18 > SYOC01. The sequence continues at coordinate 556 of JBFWZL010000038.1, forward strand.
GGCGATACGTTTCAACTCAGTCTCATCAATGATCTTCCGCCGGACGAACACCCCATGCACGGCGACATGAACATCCCACATGGCTTCAACGTTACCAACATGCATCTCCATGGCTTGCATATTTCTCCTAAAGGCAACTCGGATAACGTCTTGCTCGAAATTCCGCCAGGGGAACGCTTTGACTACGAGTACCACATTCCTGTTAACCATCCTGCCGGAACCTATTGGTACCACCCCCACAAACATGGAGCGACCGCGATACAACTCCTATCTGGCATGGCGGGCGCGCTTATTATCGAAGGTGATATTGATGAGGTTCCCGAAATTGCGGCGGCCCAAGAGCGGTTATTTGTGCTGCAAGAGATACGCGTCAACGACAAAGGGCGCGTACCGGATTTCGACCTTGACGCATTTGATAATGCAACTGTCTTTCGAACGATAAATGGCCAGCTCCAGCCCTATCTGTATATCCGCCCAGGCGAGGTGCAACGTTGGCGTTTCGTACAGGCGGGAACAAGTGATTTTTCTCCCATTCAGCTCGACCGCCACAGTTTCCACCAAATCGCTTTTGACGGTATTTCTTTTCCTAAACCTCGCGAGGTCGATAGCATTATGTTGGCGAACGGCAACCGCGCCGATGTGCTAGTGAAGGGCGGCGTTCCTGGTGTCTATTATTTGCGAAAGTTAGCCTACGATCAGGGACTTGGCGTTGTGCCGGAAGCCGTGCTCGCCACGGTGATTGTGCAAGGTGGGCCGGTTAATATGCCATTGCCGACAGGTCTCCCGACGCCGTCATACCTCACACCTATTCAGGATCAGGAACTGACCGGCGCCCGCACGCTCGTCTTCGACGTCCAGGAGGACGATTCAGGTTTACAGTTTGTGATCGACGGCCAGCCATTTTCTCCGGACCGAGTGGACCAAACCGTCAAGCTCGGCGCCGTGGAAGAATGGACGTTGTTGAATAACAGCCCGGGACAACATCCTTTCCATATTCATGTGAACCCGTTTCAAGTGACGCATATCAACGGGCAGACAATGGACTCACAGATCTGGCAAGATACAGTCATTATTCCTCAAGCCTCTACTGGAAAAGACGGCAGCACGATTCCAGGCAGCGTTACCCTGCGGTCACGTTTCACCGATTTCGATGGCAAATTTGTTCTGCACTGCCACATCCTCCCGCACGAGGACTTGGGAATGATGCAGATTGTTGAGATTGTGCCGTGAGATGAAGGCTACTTGCTAAGAACTATGCGACAAACCTCCACCGCTCAGCAGAAGGGCAAAGTGTCATTGCGAGCGGAGCGAAGCAATCCTTGCCTGAACACAGAGATTGCTTCGTCGCTCATTGCTCCTCGCAATGACAGTCTCGTCTCTCCCTACACACTGCTCTCACTCACCATCCGTCTCGCCTTTTCAATCGTAGCGACAGCCTTCTCGATAGCCGCGGTGTCGGTAAAAGCCGATAACATGAAACACTTGATGCCCAGAATCGAATCTCCGTAGCTCGTCGCGCGATAGCGGTCCGTCCGCACAAATACCGCCCCCTCCCCCTGTTCAACCAACTGCCGCGTCGCGGCGTAAACTTTTGCGTTGTAGTCGTTGCTCGCCTTGAGACGCGCGGCCTGTGCCTGATCGCTAATCTCCTGAGCGTACGTCGTAGCAGCGTCAACACCAACCGGGTAGCAGCGAAAAACGACGACCCAGCCATGATTCTCTTCGTTTATTACTACCGCGTACGGAATTTGCCGCAACTGTTCGCGTAAGCGCGACGCCATGTCGACTCCGTGTCCAATCAAGGCGCGAAATCCTTCTTTTCCGAACAGTTTGAGGTTCGCCAAGGCCGCCAAGACTGGCCCTCCGGAACGCGAACATTCCAAGGTGTACACTCCAGGATCATACTCGCCAAATTGAAAGAGGTAGGGCATCCGTGCTTTGTCTCGCGCCAACAGGTTAAGCGCAGTGCGATCCTTCGCCAAAAACATACTGGACATATACGGACTGTACCCGCTTTTGTGAAAATCGATGCCAATCGAATCCGCCATATGCAGCGCCTTGATACGGTCACGCGTACGCAGCAGAGACTCAACAACCACAGGCGGAAAGCGCATGGGATTTCCGGTAAAGTCGTAATCGTTGAACACCGAGAACGCCCATCCAATCACGGCATCGGCATGGACATGCGGCGTGTAGGGTAACGAGAACTCTTGAGTCAACCGATCTCGCAACGCCACTACTTGCTCGATATTGTCCACGCCAAAGGAGTCGGTCGTTCCCATGGTGGCGATAATCGCCGCCACGCGCTCTCCACGCGAGAAGACTCCCCGTAAGGTCTCTGCTAATGCGGTGAGATTGACCGCATTGTCGGAATCGGTGCGCACGGGAATGACGGCGTCCGAGCCTAGTCCAAGCCACGCGGCGGAACTCAACTTCGCGTAGTGGGAACCATCAGATGCAATGATTTTCATGGGAACCCGCACCCCATCGCGAAAAGCGCCTGGTTGCGCCTTCTCAAGACCCACCTTGACGCCATATAGCGTCGTGCCTGTGCCTCCGAAGGTAAAAACTCCTCCCACCTTCTGCGAATCATAGCCAATGAGATCGGCGCACATCGCTGACACGGCCACCTCGGCCTCAGCCACCCGAGAGCTGAGATCATCCCACACCAAGTTAGGGTCGTAGAGAGAACCATACAGTTGACCGATGATGGACGCGGAGGTCGCCGATCCGTGCAGCCGGTGGGTATCCGGATGGCTCCAGATAATCATCCCGTCCATATAAGACGCGACCTCTTTCACCGCAGCCTCTGTACTCGCCATCCGTTCTGGAAAACTTGCTTGCTTGGCGCGGTTGTAATCAGCAGTCTTACGCACGCCGAGATAAGGTTTCTGCGTCTTCAACGCGTTAAGATGGGCGATGCTCTGACCTACTTGCTGCAAGAAGGCGGCATCCCGTTTCTGATCAGCCACGGGCAGCGGAAAGGAGTCCCGCACCTGGAGCAACAAGTCACGATACGTCTCTCCGCCCGGAGCCGAGGTTTGACGGCTTGCATCGGCGAGTATGCCCCCAAGCGTCTGAACTGACGAAGATTCACTGGCCGCAGTCCCGGCAAATGCGTGTTGCAACCATGAACGCCAGCCAACCAACAGGCTGGCTGCGGAGCCCACCAAAGTTTTGAGTACATTTCTTCGCTTCATTACTATTCCTCCCCGCACTGAAATTCCCTGCCGTTAAGGCTTTCACCAACAGGCCGATTGCTCTCTTTGAGAGAATTTAATCATGTCTTCTTCCACCCTCACCCACGATCTCACCGGATACCGCACGGGCCGACTCACCGGTTCGTCAACACAGACGCTCAACCACGAAACGGAAACACTCCGTTCGCGAGCGGTCTTGAGTACCCTGCTTTTGAACGCCGTCACCCCGCTTCTGCTCATCATGACCGCACTTACGGAACCGGACATGGGCCGCAGCCTTGGCATCCCCGCCTCCAAAGACGTCTGGCTGGCCGAAGCGCTTATGGCCGCGCAGATCATATTGACCCCTCTCTGCGGCTTTCTCATCACGCGATTGGGAGTCGTTCCTCTCTTACGACTGTGTGTCTTAGGCATTATTGTTTCCGGTCTCATCAGTGTTGGCGTGGGTTTTCTCGATGCTCTGCGGTCGCTTCCTCTTCTTGCCGGACTCATTTTCGTCCAAGGCATGTGCATGGCTCCGTTAACGCCCGCTACACAAGTGCTCATCATCGCATCGCACGGGAAAGACGAGCGCGCGCGCGGCATGGCGGTATGGACCGCGGCGCGATACGTTGGCTTCCTCTCCGGCTCTTTGCTCGCCGGCTGGATAGCCCAGTCTCTCTCCTGGCCGCTCATTTTTCTCATTGCTCCCCTACTCGCCCTGACCTCACTCATTTGGCTGCGTGGTCGTGTCGATCATGTTCAAGCAGCGAATCTTTCCGTGGATTGGCGAGGCTTTTTCCTGCTCGTGCTCACCATGATTGCACTGCAAGTGTTGCTAAATACTGATAGCGCCTCCACGTGGCTAGCTTTTGCTATTTCCACAGCCGTAGCTATGGTGACCGTAGCAGGAATGATTTTTCTTTTTCGTCATCTTTCACGAGCGTCCAACCCCATTGTTTCTTTAGATCCGTTACGAAATCGCTGGTTCGCCACAGCCGTAGGTCTCAGTTTCGCTGTGAATATCTTCACGACTGGGCAGTTTGAAATTTTACTACTCGGCAGCACCCTTCATGTCCCACCTGAGATTCTCGGCATACGCAGCGCGCTAGGAGGGCTTGCCCAGATCGCAGGCGTGCTGATTGTCGGCCATTGGCTTCGTCGCGAACGTCTTTTTCTCTTCGTGTCGTGTTCCACTGTCATGATGCTCATCGGTTTATACGGCTATACCTGGTATGGGCCGCAGATGTCGTACACGCTGGCCATCTGGACTCGCATGGCGTCCGGCCTCGGCATGGGGCTCTGTGCGGCAAGTCTTTCCGTGGCTGCGTTTGATTCACTGCCCGAACGGTTGAACGGCCAAGCCGCCTCGCTTCTGGCTCTGTCCACCACACTCGGTACAGCTTTGGGAATCTCCGGTTTAGACATAATTTTTAAAAGTGAAGAACACCTCAGATTGATCGGAGAAGCGGGAGCCTACCACTCCGTCTTCTGGACCCAGTTTTGCGGCGCGGCCATGCTCTTGCCTTTCTTGTGGATCTTTCGCAGCCGCCCCACGGCTGCACAAAAAGTCACGGCGCAGGAATATTAACTGAAACCCCTCTAGAGAAACGCTGGAAAGCACGGGTAGCAAGCTGCCCGTGGCGCCCCAAAATTTACATCTTGGTGTGTTTCTCTAGAGAAGCAGCCCTTCTCTCTTCATTCATTCTTTCAGAACGCTCATCCCTTCAAGTCGGCGGTAATCTGCTGTACCGAACGAATGGCCATAGCTACGGCGGTCAGCGTCGGAGGGTTAATAGGCGCAGTTGGAAAACACCCGAGCCCCATCAAGAATAAGTTGGGATGGTCATGACAACGCATGTTGGCGTCGACGACCGACGTTTTGGGATCAGTCCCCATTTTGGTCGTTCCGGCAATGATCGCCACGCTGCCAGAGATGGGTTCGGTGTACACATCAGTGCAACGCAAGGCCTCGCAAATCGCCGCATGGCGCTGGCGCGCGATCTCCAGACCAGCCTTCGTGTAGTCGTCGACCTTGATGCGAATACGAGGGCGAGGCAGTCCAAGGGCATCGCGCTGAGCGAAATCAGGAACGATACGGTTCTCTGGATCAGGCAACATTTCAGCAGCCGTGTCCAAGTACAATTGGCGCGAGAGTTGACGGTTCAGTTCCTCTTTGAGGGGCTCTCCACGCAACCCCTTCGCGGCCAGTTGTTTTGACAGCTCCAGAGGACCGATCGCCAATTCCCAACCACGGTTTAGCATCGACGTGCCAATTGCTGCATGGCGCGCGCGAAATTCACCATCACGCAATTCTACGATTCCCGCCGTGGTGATCGGTCCACGATAGGGATAGATCGGGTCCGCCGTGAGCGCCCGGGTATCGAGCGACGCCTGACTCATCAAATTGCGACCAACCTGGTCACTGGCATTCGCTACGCCGTTGGGCGTTTGTTCACTCCGCGACATTAACAGGAGCTTGGGAGTTTCAATGGCATGAGCGGCGATGATGAAAATTTTGCCGCGGGCAATTCCTTCACTGCCGTCAGGACGTTTGAAGCGAATCGCGGAGATCTTACGATCACTATCGACATCGATGTGGTAGGCAACGGCCTGTTCAAGCAGCTGCACTCCGGCGCGCTCCGCTTTCGTCACGTGCACACTGCCATCATATTTGGCTTGGATGGGACAGATCGGCACACAGCTGGAACTGCCGCAACAAGGAGGACGTCCATCAAAAGGAACAGAGTTTCTGGCGTGGGGGAAAGTCTCGACTGTCATTCCCAAGGGTTTGACTGCTTCCGCTACCTTCTTATCCATATAGGTCATGGGGACACCAGGCATAGGGTATGGCGTTCTTCGTGGAGCGCCATGATCCACGCCTTGAAACCCGGCCACGCCCCATTCTTTCTCGGTCTCTTCCCACCACGGTTCTAGTTCTTCATACGACAGAGGCCAGTCCGCGCCGATGCCGAACTGTGTCCGCATGCGGAGATCACTGGGCCGCAGACGTGTCGCAAAACCGGTAAAGTGCCAGGTCGTGCCGCCAACTCCGCGCAGATACGTGCCAATAAACTGGTCTGGTCCTTCGTTGATAAAATAGCGATCAAAGTGGTCGACTTCGGGGTGCGGCGCATAGGGCGTGTTTTCATAGGGAGAGTTCGGCCCTTTATGCTTAGACTCCCAGAAGCGCGAAAGTGCGGCGTTGCGGTCAATGCGAGGACCAGCCTCCAAAAGGAGCGTCTTCACCCCCGCTGTTGCGAGTTTATAGGCCACCATACCACCGACGGCCCCAGCTCCCACGATCACCACATCCGCATTTAGTGACTCCGCCATAACTAGCCTCCTTTACTGCTGTCCACGACTGACGATAACGAAGCCGCGTTTCGCCTTCGCATCGGAATCTTCCGTATTCATCGCCTGCCAGAGATCCTCGGCTTTTACCCAAGCCGGCGGATATTTGTAGCGAGCAACATCCAGCACTAAGAAACGGTCAGACGGTTTGTGATACGCCGCGAGGGGAGAAATGTGTCCGCCGCCAACCTGGTCGATAGCGGTGCGCAAAAAATTCACCACGAGGTACCGATCTTTGGACTCCAGAGCGGCAATGGCGAGTTCCCGGAATTGATCAAGAGACACCGAGTCCGCGTGATGCGTCTCCACGGTTATGCCAAAACTCTTCAGAATGGCGCTCAATTGCTCCAAGGTAAGCCCATTCGCGCCAATGCGATCCGCCGGTTTCACTTCCAATACAGTAGGATTAAAAAAATTATCCTGATCAAATTTTCGATATGGATAGATAAACGGTGATATCGGGGCCGGCGCCTCGAGTGCGTTTAGCACCATCACGCTTGACGCCACGCCGCAGAACGTATCGATCTTTTCGGAGACAAAATACCGCGTGAGCGTCCAGAAGGGAGATTTCGCAGCGGCGTCCTGGAATAACTGCGCACTTTCAGGTTGATCGAAATAGATAACCTTGCCATTGTCAGCCGCTCCAGTAAGAACCGGACTGAGGAGAAGGACATACACCAACACCTTTATGATTTTCAGCGAATTCATAACCTCTCTCACGAATGGTTTTTCGAAAAACAGAAAAGGCGCTCTCGCACTAGAGCTTCGGCGGATCAGCCCAATATCCAAATGATCCGCCGCAAATGCCGGGCGGTTTGGTAAACGACTTGACCGCTTGCCACACCAGCGCATCCCAGTAGGTCACAAACTGTGTTTCATTGCCCTGGACAATCTGACCACTGTAGAAGGCTGCGACGATCGATTTCGCCAGTTGATCCAGATGAGCGGCGGCAAGCTGAGGATCGATTTTGTCCGGCGGAGTCGTTTCCATCAGCTCCACTAATTTCGTCAGGGCAGGAAGCGTAGCGTCAACCTTGAAATGATCCCAATAGGGTTTTCCTTTCCCAGGATCATAAGCGTCGAGCCCACACAGAACGGAAGCCGCCGCGAGAAACTCATCCATTTCAATCAGCGTCAGTTCTGCCCGCGCTGTCGTGATCCAGTTCGCGCTCAATCCGCCGGCCACAAGCGCCGCCGCACAGCGTAATACCGCCCGTCGTGACAGTTCAATCTTGCCAGTTGCTAATTCACTTTCCCCGGCTAATTTTTTGTTCATAAGTCATTGCCTCCTTCAACCCAACCCAGATGAAAAGTCCGCTGGGGCTCGCTACGTGGAGACGCTGGAGCGCGAGCACCCCATTACGCATTCCCTCTCGAAACAATTGTAACAACCCTGAGTAGGACAATTCCAATGTCAAAATTTTGACGCGAACATAGTAGAAGGTTGAGAAAGACATCTCTTGGAAAGAGGCGCCATCTTGCGCTATACACAGTCCACACTGAGGGAGGGAAACACCTATGACGGATAGCGTACAACAACCACCGATGTTGAATGGCATACGAGTTCTCGACTTTACCCAATATCTTGCCGGGCCAACCGCGACCCGCCTGATGGCGGAACTCGGCGCCGAGGTTATTAAAGTCGAACAGGCGAAAAGCGGCGATCCGGCGCGCGCACTGCCATTTCTCAAAGATGGTCGGAGCGTCTATTACATTCAACAGAATCGCGGCAAGAAAAGTTTTTGTGTGGACTTCAGCAAACCGGAAGGCGTCGAATTGATTCGCGCCCTCATCCCTAAAGTCGATGTCGTTATCGAAAACTATGGGCCTGGGGTCATGGAAAAGCGTGGCTTGAACTATGATGCGTTGAAACAAATCAACCCGCGCCTCATCATGTGTTCGGTGTCCGCATTTGGCCGTAAAAGTCCGCTTTCACATCTCACCGGATATGACTACATCGCCCAGGCGTTTTCCGGCATCATGCACATGACGGGTGACCCCGATGGTCCACCGCGTTTCGTCGGAGTCGCAATTGCAGATGGGATCGCGGGAGTCAACGCTTTTGCTTCGTTAGGCTACGCCCTCTTCCATCGTGATCGCACCGGCCAAGGGCAACATATTGACATCGCCATGGTCGACGCGTTGTATCACATGCAATCCGTCGAAGTGCAGATGTTCGCGGCGAGCAAGGGGGCCTACACACCGATGCGTTTCGGCATCCATCACTACATGTCATGCCCACAAGGAGTGTTCAAAGGACCGAAGGGATGGATAGTCATTCTCGCGCTTGATCGCCAGTGGCCGAACGTCGCACGCGCCCTGGGCAAGCCGGAACTCGCGACTGATCCGCGTTTCTTATCGGCTAAACGAAGAGGAAAGAACCAAAAAGAACTGATCGCCATGATCGAAGCCTGGATGCAAACCTTCCCTGATGATGACGCCGTGCTGAAAGCGCTTGCAGAACATAGGGTACCGGCAGGACCAGTGCTCTCAATCGAAGAAACGATCACGCACCCCTACTTCACTGCTCGTCGCATGGTGCGGCAGGTGCCGGACCGAGTGCTTGGCGATGTCACCATTCCTGGGTTCCCTTTCAAATTTTCCGCCTTTCCGGATGAACTCTCCCTCGAAGCGCCATTTCTTGGGGAACACAATGAGGAAATCCTAAAGCGAGACTTAGGGCAGTCGCAGGACACAGTCGCGCAACTGCATCAACAGGGGATACTGTACAAAGAGGACAAATAAAAATAAAAGACACTCCGTTCATACCGAATGTAGCCGCATCAGCGAAACCGGGCGGCGTTCAATTCTAGAGCCGCCCAACGCAACAACGAACGCCTCCACGGCTTCGCGGAAAGCTTCCTCTCAAGGCTCGGCGTTCATTCCCCCCTCCCGGAATATGAGATTAGTCAGCATTTTTCGCAGCAATCCAGAACTGAGTTCTTTTCTTACACTCATTCACCACGGTAAAGCGCTTACTGTAGAACAACCTACCTGCTTCCTGAGAGTCTTTTCCTTTCACGGACTTGAGAAAACGAGAGGCTTTTTTCCCATCCTTGAGAAAGATGTACTCAAAAGACTGTTTTTCTTTGCTGGTTACTATGGCAAAAGAATTGCGGTTATAGGCAGGTTGACCGTCTTACTCAAAAAATACTGTCTTCCTCAATAACCTGCATCAATGAAATGAAAGGAGATTGTCATAACCATGTATCGGTTAAGAATTCGAAAAATTTTTTTCTCAGGCTTGTTCACGATGGCGCTTGTGGGGATTCAAGCACAGAACGGGTTGGCGCAGGAACAAGAGGTCGCCGCTGCAGGGAAAATTCCCTATAACCAGAGCTGCGCGTCCTGTCATGGGGAGGGAGGAAAAGGCAATGGTATGGTGGCCAGCATTCTTATGGTGAAGCCGACGGACCTCACACAGTTAAGCAAGAAGAGTGAAGGGACATTTCCTTTTTGGCGCGTCTACGGTGTGATTGACGGTCGCGAAGAAATCAAGGGACACGGCTTGCGCGATATGCCGGTCTGGGGCCAGGTGTTTCGTTCTCAAGCCGCGACGAGCCCCGTCGCTGAGTCCGTGGTGCGAGGCCGTATTCTTGAGCTTGTATACTACATTCAATCTCTTCAGGAAAAATAAACGAGACGTTGGACAGCCGGTCATCCCTATGGCCCGTATCCTCTCAGCCCTGACATTGATGAGTATCCTCCTCAGTAGCTGCGGCCCCTTGGGTACGCCGATGCGGCCCCTTGGTCCTGTTCCCGAGGCGGAGCCAACGGAAAAAAACTCTCCCCAGGAGCAGCTTGAGCGATTTAATATCCTTCTCGATCGCGCCTAGTTGGCGATTCTTACGTCAACGCGTCGGAGAGAGTGAGGGAAACCTCGATATCTTCGTGACCACCCACTGTCACAGTTCGGTGCTGAAAAAGCGGCAAGAATCTTGCGAGTGCTTACGAATGACGGTGGTTGCGATCCGAGACGAGAAAGGAGAAAAGATATGCCAATGATCACAGTCAGCGGTACAGAGCAACAATTACTCATCGAACTCCTCGACAGCCAGAGCAAAGAACTCTTGCACGAGATTCATCACACAGACGACCGGGATTATAAACAGTCCTTAAAAGACAAAGAGGGAGTCATGGCAGAGTTACTCAAGCGCTTGAAGGCAGCTTCTTCGTGAAAGAGTCCTGCTGCTAAATTTCGGGCGATCGTAGAGCACGGTCTGCGGGGCTATGGAACAAATCCCCCACCGCAGGGCACAGGGGGCGAAGCATCATTGCGAGCCCTTCGATCGGCTCAGGACAAACTCCGCGAAGCAATCTTTGCCCGAAAACAGAGAGTGCTTCGTTGTTTAGCGCTCCTCGCGAGGAGCGCTTCCTCACAGGTTTTGGCGTCAGTTCCCGCTTCAGGGACGTCCGGAAATGTGACGAGATGAAATCCAGCCTGATCAATCTGCACAGTAACCGGGTAACGAGAGATTTTCATACACTTCATTACTCCTTGATATCATCTGTACGTAGGCCGAGGTTAGTCAATATTTTCTGCAGTAACCCGGGGCCAATCTCTTTTTTGGGTAGTGGGTCAATTTGAGAGCGAGAAAACCTGCCCTGTCATTCTGAGCCAAAGCGAAGCGGAAGCGAAGAATCTCGCATCACCAGGGTATTGCATGAGATTCTTCTGCCTGCGGCCTCAGAATGACGGACTTGCGCTGAGTCGGGTACAGATGAGAATGATTGAAACAGACCCACTACCCTTTTTTGCGATCTTTCACTCAGGACATTCTCTCTTCAGTTCTTAGACGGTATTCATTTTTTGCATGCTGGTTTAGACTCTTGCTCTGATCCTAAAAGGCTAGGCAACTCTCGTACATCATGCTACGGCAAGGAGTCATCCTGACCATAGCAAGCCTTAAGACATTGGAGATTCAGCATGTGGGCGGAGATCACGATCATTGGGAGTGATATTTGTTGTCGCCAGGGCGCTGCGAACGCAGGTGAGGACATACGTATCGCACTGACGCCTGAGACGCTGGCCCGACTACAAACATGGGCCAGACAGTATGAACGTGCAGTGAACACCGGCGATCCATCCTCGCTCTTTGCTCTGGGAGCTGAGTTGTTTGCCTGGTTGAACGCGACCGGTTGGGCGTCAGCTTGGGTCAAAGGGGTAGGAGACCGATTTTGTACATTGCCGTCGATGATCCTGCCTCAGAAGCCGCGGCTGCACTCCTTGACGTCCCGTGGGAGCTTCTGGCGCACGAAAGCGATTTCTTGGCGGCGGACCCGCACCAAACTTTCACGATCTCTCGGAGTATAGGCCGACGGACGCCGACACCACCAGGAGCGGCAGCGTACCGAGATCTCGCGGTCATGTTCATGGCTGCGTCTCCAGAAGGTCAACAAGAGTTGAACTTCGAGGAAGAAGAAGCGGCAATCCTGGCGGCGACCGCGGCGCTGCCCGTGCAACTGGTCGTTGAGGAAAGCGGCTGTCTCGACTTTCTCAGCGATCGGCTCGCGCTGGAGGAGTCGTTCGAGGCTGTGCATTTTTCTTGTCATGGCGACCTCAACCACGAGCACGGGCCAGTGTTGGCGTTGGAGACTCCTGAGGGAGCGTTCGCGCTGACCACGCCAGGGGACGTGGCAAGCGCCCTGGGAGAAAGAAAAATCCCTCTCGTGTTTTTGTCTGCCTGCCGTACGGCTGAATCCCTAGCAAACACAGGCGAAGCGAAGAAATTCACGGCGGTTGAACCCTTTGTGCGTGCGCTGATCCGGGCCGGAGCGCCTAACGTCCTTGGCTGGGACGGCTCAGTGCGCGACGCCGACGCCGCTCTGTTTGCACAAATCTTTTACCAAGAGTTAGGCAGGTTTGCGTCTGTCCCGTATGCTGCCGGGGTCGCTCGTCGCGCCGTCTTGCGTGAACATCGCCTGAATCCGCAGAAGGGTCAGCATTGGCATCTGGCGCGAGTATACACAGGAGAGCAAGGCGGTGGTCCGCTCTGTGACCGCACCAAGCCCAAGCGGCGGCTGCGCAAAGCGGCGGGCTATCGCGAATTCCTCGACAAGGCGCGCGCACGCGTGCCTGTCGCCACCGCTCAAGAGTTTGTCGGACGGCGACGGCAAGCCCAAGCCGTGCTCAAGGCATTTCGTCACACTGAGAAGGCTGGGGTATTACTCTACGGCATGGGCCAGATTGGCAAGTCCAGCCTGGCGGCGCGCATCGCCAACCGCATGCCCACACATGAGACAGTGGTGATCTACGAGCGGTACGACAGCCTGGCCATGTTCGAGCAACTCCTCATCGCTTTACCGGCAAGCGAACGTCATGCGTGGGACCGGCAGTGGCGTGAGCAGATTACTGCAAACGGGGCCATACTGGGTGACGCACTCGAGGCGTTGTTGAGCGGACCCTTCGATGAAAAGCCGATTTTGCTGATCATTGACGATCTCGAACAAATTCTCGACATCCCACAGCCCACGCAGAGAGTGACGCCCGTCAAAGAGGCCCCCGGTCAACCGAATGCCTGGCGTGTCGCGCTTAGCGGGGTATTGCGAGCGTTCGGAACAAGTGAGACATCCTCAAAACTGCTGATAACGAGTCGTTATCAGTTCACGCTGCCCGACGGTCGCGAGCGAGATCTAGCTGACACCTTAGAGGCTGTACAGGTACGCCCCATGCGGGAACGAGAACGGATCAAGCAATGGCAAGCGGCGCAGCGAACAGCAGCGCACGTCGAGAGCGGGGTTCACAACGATACGCTAGCGCTGGCAGCGCGCATCATGGAGGTCGCTAGCGGTAATCCCGGCTTGCAGAACATCTTGTGTCGTCCCCTGTTATCGGAAGAACAGGACGTTGCGCGGGCAGCGCTGGAAGCGGTGGAACGCTGGAAAGTTTCAGGCGAAGAACCTCCTGAGACAAACGCCGCCCAAGAATTCTTCCAGCGTCTTTCTTTTGAGATTTACCGGGACGCGCTGACCGAGACCCAAAAGATCCAGTTGCGCGCGGCAACGTTGTTTGCCGAAGGGCTTCCCACGCCCATGACGGCGCTAGAAGCGGTGGGACGCGCCGCTGGGGTGACTGACCCATCGCTGGCGCTGGCTCGGTTGCATGGTTTAGGACTGGTGGACGACTGGGGTGAACTCGCAAGAGTCGCACATGGGGCGGCCAACCCATTGGCGCGACCGCTTGTTGGCGGCAGTCTTACGGAGGATGAACAAGCCGCCTTGGCCACCATCGCTCTGGAACCGTTAGCCAAGGCGTGGTGCTCGACAGATGGGGAATTTCCCAGCGATTGGCGGGCGGTGGAGGCCGCGCGAGTAGCGCTGAAGGGCAACGGCAATACGGAGATCCTTGAGCGTGCGGCGTTTGCCGCTGGATACTATCTGTTCAACCGTGAGCATAATGCGAAGGACGCCTTACCCATTTTCGAGGCGGCGCGGGCGCGCCTAGACGCGGAAGGGAAGGCGCCGCGTCTCCCGTTCCTGTTGGTCGAGGCGAACTGTGCGGAACGTCTAGGAGAACGAGCCCTGCAGATCCAGCTCCTGGAGAAAGGGCTGGCGCAGCCGTCGGAAGATAAAGTCACCCGCGCGCAGATCGCAGCCACACACGCCACAGCAACGGCTGCGCAGGATGGACCGGACAAAGCATTGACAAGGCTGAGAGAGGCTGTAGCGCTATTTGAGGAAGTGAACGACGTGCGTGAACGCGCGGTGACGATGGGACAGATTGCCGACATTTTGCAGCAGCGGGGCGAGATGGAAGAAGCCCTGCGCATTCATCTTGAAGAACGCTTGCCCACCGCGTTAGTCATGCAAGACCTCGACAGCATTGCTCACATTCGTTTTTCTTGCGCACAGATCCGCCTGAGCCGTCGGGAGACATGGCAAAGCGAGCTGCAAACGATTTATGAGGAACTGGCGGAAAGCTTTGCAATCTATCAAAAAATTCAGCGTATCGACGGAATTGCGGTTGTGGGTCAGCTCCTCGGTCAGATACTCGCTATGGGCGGCCTGCGAGATGAGGCGCTCACTGTTTTGGAACAATCGGCAAGAGCGTATGAGAAGATGCAGCAGACGTCGCAGGCCGAGCAGGTCCGCGCTCTTCTGCGGCACGTAGAGAAGGGGCAGCTGTGATATTTAGGTCAACCAGAATTCTGGCGATCTTCATGAGGGAAGAGTCTTTTTGACGTTGTCTCTTCCCTACCCGTGATTTTCTACAGCGTCGGTCGTCGCTTATGCCATTCGGTCGCCTGCTCATACGCATGACCAGCTTGCATCACCAACCCCTCTTCTCCGTGCCGACCAACGAGCTGCAAGCTGATCGGCAGCCCTTCCGTACTAAAACCGCAGGGGACGGAAATTGTCGGACTGCCGCTGAAATCAAACGGCGCGGTGTGAAGCAGCAATCCCCCCACGGCGTTCCGAGACAGCCGCGCATCAGGCGGAAAATCTTTCAGCAGCATCGGTAAAGAAGACATGGATGGGCAAAGCAGCAGGTCTACTCGTTGAAAGAGATCGTCAAGCTGCCGCCGGATAAACTGACGCCGCACGGTCGCATTCACATACTCGGTGCCGCTGATTTTCGCGCCCTCTTCCAGGAACGAACGAAACGTGGGACCGTAATCGTCCGCTCGCGACGGAAAGAACTTTTCATGCGCCGTCGCCGCTTCCGCCGCGCAAAGCACAAACCAGTCGGTTAAATCTTGATCGCTGACCGTGAACTGCACTTCCCGAATCTCCGCCCCAAGATCTCTTAGCACGGCGGTCGTCGCCAGCACGGCCTTGCTCACCTGCGAATCGACATTCTTCGTACAATAATTTTGATCCACGCCGATGCGGATTCCTTTCACGTCGTTGTACACCATATCGAGATAATCACGCACGGTTTCGCGTCGAGTCGTGGGGTCCTTCGGGTCGAACCCCGCAATCACCCGCAGCATCGCCGCGGCGTCCGCCACACTTCGCGTCATCGGTCCGATATGATCGAGCGATTCACCAAGAGGAAAAACTCCATAACGGCTGACCCTGCCATAGGTCGGCTTAACGCCGACAATGCCGCAGGAAGCGGAAGGGAAACGAATCGATCCTCCCGTATCGGAACCAAGCGAACCAAAACACAGAGACGCGGCGGTCGCCGCACCGCTTCCGCTGGAAGAAGCGCCAGGCCATCGATCTGCCGCCCACGGGTTTACAGGAGGATGTATCGTCGGGTGATACCCGGCGAGCGCGAATTCCGTCATGCCCAACTTGCCAAGTAATACTGCTCCTGCGGCGTTCAGCTTTTCCACAACGGTAGCATCGTGGTCCGGCTTCCAATCCGCAAGGATCAACGAGGCGCAGGTCGTGCGAATGCCTTTCGTGAAACACAGGTCTTTCACGGCGATGGGTATGCCATGCAGCGGTCCACGATAGGTTCCTTTGGCGATCTCTTGCTCCGCCGTACGCGCCTGTTGCAACGCCAGGTCGGGCGTCACGGTCAAATAACTATGGAGTTTGCCGTCATGCGCTGAAATCCGCTCCAACATCGCCTGGGTCAGTTCGACCGGGGAGACTTCTTTTTTCTTGATCAATCCCGCGACTTCGGTCAAGGTCTTCGTACACAGTTCAGCAACGTTCGCCATGGCGTTTCTCCTTCTTGCAAACAGTCAGCCTTCAGGTTTCAACAGTTTATCAAGCAGATCACAATTTGAGAATTGCTCCGTTCTTTTCCAATCGTCCTTGTAGCCGCTTCACGTCGAGTTGTTTAGGTTCTATCCTCTCTTGCACCGCCAATGCCGCCGCCGTCCCAGCCGCCTCTCCCGTCGCCATACACGGAGGAATTTCTTTCGTGGCATGATGAACACGATGATCCACGGAAATACAGCGCCCCGCGACTAAGAGGTTAGAGAACTCTTTGGGCAAAAGCGAACGATAAGGGATGTAGTAGAGCGCTTCGTATTTCGTCCAGTGGCCGGTAATCGTAATCACATCATCGCAGGGAGTATCGACGTCATCACGCCCAAGCACGTATTCACCAATTAAGCGGCGGCTTTCGGTAATTCCCAGCTGATCGGCGATATGACAAAGGTGCGCGTTTTTAAATCCGGGGATTTCTCGCCGTAGTCGGTCCACCTCTTCCATCACGCGCTTGCGACATTCTATCTCTGCATATGTCAGATCATCCGGATTCGTCGCATCAATCTTACGCGTCACACGCTCAGCCGCACCCCAGGGTAGAAGCACCCTCCCCTCACCGATGGTGTGAAAGAACCAGCCGCCGGCGTCAATTGCCGCTTCAGGATTCTTGACGCCCCCCATACTGAACCACAGCCAAGGAAGCACCGCTTCTTTCTCATAGGCGGCTCCAGCCGACGTGAAAATGTCTCCGTCTCCCGTCGCGTCAATCACCGTTTGGCAAGAATGGCAAACCGACCAGACTTGCCTTGGAACGTCACGCCAGTAATGCGTTCGTCTTCGACAATTGTGTCGCAGGCATACGCATGCATCAGCAAATGGACTTTCGCCTCCTCAACCATGTTGTTGAGAGCAAACTTGAACTCCTCGGGATCATAGGCGACGGAATAACGCACCCGATGCGGTCCGTGTCCCCAGACCAACCCCCACTGACGGTCACGAGCAAGCAGCGCCTCGTCCTCACTGCCCCACTCCGCTTTTGGCGGACAGTGCGCCGCGTTACGCTTCACGAGTCGCTCAGTCACTTCTTGACACAACCCGCCAATGACCTGATGCCCACGGCCATCATCGAGCGTAAGCAATAAGATAATGAGCCCGCCAGTCGCCAAGCCGCCGAGATAGCCAAGCCGCTCAACGAGGGTAACGTCTGCCCCATTGCGCGCCGCCGCCACAGCAGCCGAGACGCCAGCCGATCCGCCGCCAATGACTAGTATTTCGGTTTCGACTTTGACCGGCGTTGCGCGTGGGCGCTCTTCAATAAAACGTTGCATATTGCTCGCTCACTGTGTTCGCCTTATGGCAGATAGCTCGTGCGCTTCGCTCACTCTATGGCTCGCGCACTGCGTGCGCTCTATAGCAGATAGACTACGGCAAGGAAGCTCCCCATAGAGAGCGACCGTAGGGAGCGGGCCATCCACTATAAAGCGAGGGCAACGAACGAGCCATATGCCATACGCCATAGAGCAAGTATAACGAGCGGGCCATACGCGGGTTACCACATCTGCCGCAGCAACCCTAACAGCGCCTCTTCCCCCCCTTGCTGCTTATGCCACATCGCGCTCTCTTCGATCACCGCATGAGCCACAGCAGGCAATTCTTCCTGTTTCGCGCCCACGTCACGCAACCGTCGCGGAACACCAAACGAGTCAATAAACCCCTCGACGACATTCGCCGCCTCAGCCGCGACGTCTTCCAGTTTCCGTCCATCAGTTTTGACGCCGAAGGCCTGGGCGATCAATGCTTGCCGGTCTAATGTCTGTGGCGCAAGAAAGCGCATGCAGTGCGGAATTGTAATACACGAGGTCACGCCATGCGGCACATCCCAGCGAGCGCCGATTTGGTGCCCAAAGATATGACTCAGGCGCACACCAACGTTACCGAGCCCAAAGATGGAAAACCACCCGGCCACTTGGCATTCACCCCGCGCATCGACATTGTTCGGTTCTTTCATGGTCAATGGCAAATACTTGTGTAGCTTGCGAATAGCTTCCATTGCCAGCGTATCAGTCAACGGTTGTGGGTTCACCGACCACAACGCTTCAATGGCATGGTCGAGGGCTTTCACACCAGTCGAGAGCCAGAGCGGCATCGGCGTAGGTAACGTGACTTCAGGATCGAGCACGACAATCTTCGGCATGATGCGCTTATCGGAGCGCACGCCTTTCACCCGTGTCTGCTCATTCGTAAAGCCGGCAAAAGGGGTGAATTCCCCGACCGATAAAGTCGTCGAAATCGCAATTTGCGGAACCGCATCTTGCGGCTGATCGCCAAGCAGCTCAAGCGCCACGATCTTGGCGGCGTCGACCGGGCTGCCGCCGCCAAAGCTAATAATGCTATCAGCCCGCGCTTCACGCGCACGCGCCGCAGCTTCTGTGATATTCCGGCTGGGCACATGCTGCTGACAGCCGCTATAGGTGCCCACCCATTTGTCTTCGAGCAAGGTCTCCAGTTTACGCACCAGATCGGTTTTCGTCGCCATGCTCTTCCCGGTCACGATGAACACGCGCTCTTTACCGAGACGCTCCAGTTCTTTTGGTACTTGCGCCAGAGCCCCGGCGCCAAATATCACTTTTTCCAATTGTGGGAATTTATATTCGCGAATCATGCCGCCCTCCTCTGTGGCCAGACAGTAGCGCGAACATTTCTAATCCTGCAAGCCCTCTGGCGCTACCCCTCTCGGCTTGCGCACCTCGCGAATCTTCGCCACAGTGCGGAATCAGGAGGCGCTTATGAAACGTTTATTCGGAATCTTGCTGATCGCCTGGTTATGGGAAGGAATGGCAGCAGCTCATATGATCGATGAAAACAAAGTCCTCGACCTTACCTACTCGTTCGACGAACACACCATTTTTTGGCCGACAGCCAAGCCCTTTCAATTGGATGTCGTCTCGGCAGCGAAAACCGACGCGGGGTTTTGGTATGCAGCCAACAACATCTGCCTAGCCGAACATGGCGGCACCCACATGGACGCACCGATCCACTTTGCTGAGGGAAAACGAGCAGCGGATGAGGTGCCCGTGCAGCAACTGATTGGCCCAGCGGTGGTTGTCGACGTGCAAGCACAAGCTGAAAAGAACGCGGATTACCGCCTCACGGTCGCCGATCTTGAAGCATG
>JBFWZL010000039.1:0-19705 GCA_050185455.1 Binatia bacterium
CGCCTTCTCCACCGTAGAGACCGCTTAACACACTAGCCAAGTCCGCCGCTTTTGCATTTTCAACGGCATACACATGCACCGTGCGTCCACCACCTTTTTCCGGTGGCACATCAAGAATTTGCAGCCACTGCTCTATTTGTACAAAAACTGCATCGCTGAAACCAATGACCACAATCGAATTCAGACGAGAGAGCGGAACGATGAACACGCCTCGCTCTTCCGCGTTCTTAGGCGTGACGCCATAGGGTTCAAGCACTCCTTTTAATTCTTCCCCCAGATCTTCAACGTTTGCATTCTCAATGTGATACACTTGTGAGCGCAACTCTCGGAAGGTATCAGTGTCAAACGCCGTCGCCAATTCTTTTAAGCGAGAGACACTTTCAACCAAATCTGAGAGGATAACGACATTGCCGCGCGGATAGGCAATCACATCTCCACCGGGCGAGATAAAAGGCTGAAGGACTTTTGCAATTTCTTCGGCCGAGACGTGTTCAATTTTCACAATTTCCACTACAAATCGATCTTCCGCCGCGGCGCTACGGCGATCCGCTGCACTCCTAGTCAGTGGCGCGCGAGTTTTCGCTTCACCAACGGGCGCAATCTGGTAGAGGTTTCCTACTTTGGTCGCCGTAATCCCATGGCTTCTCAGAATCTGGTGAAAAATAGGGAAAAGATCCTTTCGAGCAATCTTCCCTGTCGTGCGAATGGTCACTTGCCCTTGTACTCGCGGGTCGATGCTGTAGTTGATTCCCAGGGCTGTCGCTAGACTGTGAATTACCTCACGGATATCCGCTCCTTCAAAATTAAGAACGATCGCTTCGTCTCCTTCTGGTTGAGCGGCTGGCGCGGGAGGATCCTGTGCTCTGCTGTCCGGTAGGACGCCGAGAAGGAATACTACGAGGCTTATGGCGCTGAACTTTACAATTTCTTTCACACACTTCTCCCTCATCATTCTTCCTCCTCCTCATTGCTCACATCTTCCTCCTCATCGCTCGCAGCTTCCTCATTCCCACCGTTACGAGCAGCTTGTCTGCGTATCTGTCGCAATCGTTGCTGCAATTGCTGGATATTCTGGCGAAGAGCGTGTGACTCAGTCTGAGGAGCGTTCTCCCCAGCGGCAACGTCAGGCCGTCCGGTTGCCTGCCGGACGGCCTGACTAGAGCGACCTTGATTGCCCCGCAACTGCGCCAGAAAATGCTGCGCCTGTCCGGCAGTACTACTATCAAGGACAAGAAGCGGGAGACTGATTTCCTCTCCCTCATCTTGCCCCATTGTTAAGGTCGCTTGGAGCGGGGCCACTGAGACTAACTTATATGAGCCCAGCGACTCCCCTTTTCTCAGGCGTACAACTTTGCCTCCTTGAGTGGCGTCGGCAAAGAAAGCTTCCTCTTTTCCACGGGTAAGCACCACCCCGACGAGCTTTAAGTGAGAAGGAGGGGGAATAGTTGCAACAGGGGACTTTACTTCCTCCTGCGCACGGCTGCGACTTGGAACAAAAAGATCTTTATCGGCAATGATGCGAGCGAAGCGTTTCCCTATCTGGGGGGAAGTCACTTGAGAGGGCGGCAACGGCTTCTCTTCTGTCGGTCCTTGTCGTGTGGTGGTTCGATATTCCTCCAGAGGGCGTCGCCACGCTTCCGCGATGCGCCATAACAGAAGAATGACAATGAGGAATAATAAAAAGTGCAGAAATCTCTGAATGCGCACTATTCCTCCTGGGTCTCGTCGCTGTTGGACGCGGCCCCTGCAGTGCCCTTTTTATCGACCCGGGGTGGCGCTTTCCTTCGCGTCCTCGCGGGCGCTTTTACTTGTTCGGTTAGACCCAGCGGCGGTTCCGCCCCTTGCATGATTCCGCTAACCTCTAAAGTAATAGTTAAGGGCCCACGATTTCCCGCCCGAGCGAGCCGCGGGCTGTACGTGCTACGCACTTCAAGAGTGGAAACCATGAGCCTCCAGTCTCCATATTCCACGCCGGCAAGAAAATTCGCGACAGCGGGTAATTCCCCGCGCAATGTCACCTGAACCGTCGATTTGCGGAACTCGCCAAGCGTCTCTTCACGCATCACTTGTGTAGTCACCAAGTCTAAGTTGTTTTGAGAGGCCAGAGTGCGGACCCGTTCCTGCAAATTCGCCGCGGCTACCGAAGAAGTTGCTCCGGGGATAAGTTTTTGCCACATGGTCTGAAACCGCTGACGCAAGATGTTCACACGCTCGTTGACCTGCGAGGCGCGCGCGTTTTGACGTTCCATTTTGAAAACGCGCTGCCATTCTTGCTCAATTTCTTCTTCCAGGGATGTTGTGTAATTAAAGTACGGACTAATGACGCCATAACGCACAACGACTAAGAAAAGGGCAAGAAAAGCAACACCGGCAAGCACGCGTTCCCGCGCGGACAGACGTTGCCATAGGTGTGCTATTCGCATGGCTCCACCTGTGCGCCCAACGTAAAGGTCTCTCCTTGAGCCGTTTTCGTGAACGGAGCCTTAGGCGCGACATTGCGTAAACACGGTGATCCCTCAAGCAACCCGACCATTTCGGAGGCAGGTCTCGAGGCCGCTGCTACACCGCTCAATTCGACATTGCCATCTTTATAGCGAAAACTTGTCAAATACACGTCGGTGGGAATCACTTCCGACAGATCTTTCAATAATGGTACGACTCGCAATTGTGTCGATTCATCGACAATTTTTAGGCGTTCAAGCAAATGATTCACCTCAGTTTCTTGTTCCTGCACTTGCTTGACACTGGGGTCTAAGGCCATTTTTTCTTCAGCAACCACGTCGAGGATACGTCGCTGCTGTACGATCACACTGACAGGCCACATGATCAGCAGCAAGAAAACCAATCCGATCAACCCCAACGTGAGTGGAGAAAAAGCTTTCTTGCGTCGAGCACGTCGGTCTGAAGGAAGGAGGTTAATGCCAACCGCATCTTCTCCAACCGCTTGCAAGGCAGCGCCAAGCGCGGGCAAACTGGCGGCGGAAAAAGGAACGGCTTCGGTTTCCGCGAACCGAGCGGCGGCTACCGCATACAAATCATGTTCAGGGCTGACGGGCAACGGCAACGAGCCGTTGGCGGGACAGACAAAAATCGGCACCTCTTCCACGGGAACCCCTGGCAGATTACGGGAAATGCCTTGCGCAATAAGATCCGCCAGTACAGCTTCATTCGAGGCTTGTGCTCGCGAAAACATATGACTAGCGACAAGATGTTTTTTCTCGATAAAGTTCAGTTCAACCGCACCGCTTTCCTTTGCCACGAGAACACTAGGACCGTCAGCGAGCGGCACACAGAATGTCGCGGCGCTCATGAGCGCGGCGCTGGTCAAAGTCACCATCTGTGGACGAATCTGAACTTTCTCAAGAACAGCAAGATATTCGTCAACGACACGACGCGGGACAGCCAAGATGACAACGCCGATACGACGTTCTTCTCCGCCGGTTTCATGAGTGAGATAGTCGTAATAAATATCTTCCTTAGAGAGGGGCACAAGCTGTTCGATTTCGTATTCCACGACCTGGTGAAGTGACCCACGCGCCGTTTCCGGGATAACGAGTCGACTGACAAACGCCTGCTGGCGAGGAAGGCACAGCACGACTTGATCCGGCGTGACCTGAATGTCTAGTAAAAATCGAGTTAACGCTTGCTCTAGCGCCTCGGCGCGCTCGGAGCCGGATTGCGGCAGCGGCAACAACTGCACCTGAAGAACCGATACGCGAAGGAATCGTTTTGTAATATGCGCGAAACTGACTTCCTGAGCGCCTATGGCGAGACCAAGTCCATCAACATAGTCGATCTTGGTCAGCCCTTGTACTGCGGCAGTTACGTCCACGCGCCGCACCTCCCCTCTCTACCCTTCCCAGCTGTTAAGATCCGCATCGATCCCCGAGCCTCCAGCGACACCATCAGCCCCATACGAGAAGAGTTCATACGGCTCCCGCTCACCCGGGCTACGATAAATGAATGAGTTTCCCCAGCCATCCTTCGGAACATCTTTCTTCAGGTACGGTCCATCCCATCGATCCACCCCGGACGGACGATCTCGCAATGCGTCAAGTCCTTCCTGCGAGGTCGGATAGCGACCAATATCGAGACGAAAGGTATCTAACGCTGTACCAATCATCTCGATTTGCGCTCGCGTCGTATTCACCCGAGCCTTGTCTCCTTGTTTCATGTAGTTGGGCACGACCAATGCGGCTAATAATCCAAGGATGACCATCACCACGAGCAGTTCTATCAGCGTAAATCCTGCCTGTCGGTTTCTTTTCGCCATTGTCCTCTGCCTCTTTATCTTGCTCTGAAATCCCCAATTTCCCAAACATCCAGACATCGACTTAGAACGCGACGTCATTAATGCTAAAGACAGCCGAGAGCATGGAGACCACCACAAACCCGACGGCTAATCCCATCACCAGAATAAGCATTGGCTCTAATAATGAGGTCAGCCGTTTCACTTGAGTGAAGGTATCGCGTTCATAGTATTCAGCCACTTTCATCAGCATTTCATCCAACCGTCCGGTCTCCTCGCCCACGCTCACCATTTGTAAAGCAAGGGTAGGAAATGTTCCGCTGCGGCCGAGAGGCCCGGCAATGCCTTGTCCTTCACGAACACCGACGCGCACGTCTTTCAGAGCCCGACTCATCACGGCGTTGCCAACAACGTCTTGAACAACCTCAAGCGCTTGTAATAAAGGGACGCCGCTCTTGAGTAGTGTGCCGAGAGTGCGCGCAAATCTGCCTACCTCACGCTTGGTAAGTAATTGTCCGAGCACCCATACTCGCAACCGCCACCGATCCCAGACGAACCGTCCTTGCGGCGTGGCAATATATTGACGCATCCCCAACCACGCGCCAGCCGCTAGCAATATCAGCAACCACCAATATGAGCGCAACCCTTCACTAAGCCCCATGAGCACCCGGGTTGAGGTCGGCAGCGCTTGCCCTAAATCGCCAAAGATCACAGTAAACTTCGGAAGGACGTATGTCAGCAATATCACAATCGAAGCGCCGCCGGTGAACGTTAACAAGATAGGATAGGTCAGCGCTGACTTGATCTCATCTTGTACCTGTTGCGCCCGCTCTATGTATTCAGCCAGTCGCTGCAAAGCCGTCTCAAGGAACCCACCCAACTCCCCGGCCTTCACCATATTAACGTACAACGGCGGAAAAATTTTCGGAAAGTCCCCCAGAGCTTCAGCTAATGATTTTCCCTGCTGAACGGCTCGTAAGATCTGACCGACTGCTTTTTTGAGTTCTTCTTTCGTGGTTAACCCATTCAGTACGGAAAGCGCGCGGTCAAGCGGTAAACCTGCGGAGAGCAAAGTGGCAAGTTCCTGCGTCATCACCAGTAAATCACGCTGCCGCACTCTGCCGCGTAAAGAAATTTCAGGTAGTGACAATTGCGCAAACGAGGTTTTTGACCGCACCTGGCCTGGTAGCCCAATATGCAGAGGCAGATAGCCTTGCTCACGCAATCGCGCAACTACCGTGCGTTCTTCGCCAGCTTCCATGACTCCTTCAATAATTTTCCCCTGCGGAGTCGTGGCCTGATAATGAAACTGTGGCATATTTTTACTTTATAGGTCTGTCAGCCGCTGTCCGGCAACCTGTCGTTCTTCCATACAACACAACGTAAACAGTGGTCGTTCTAGCGGCGGTAACGAGGAAGGATACGCGAGCCAAAGAGTTCAAGTTGTTTCCGCAATTCTGCTCGTGGCAGCAGTCCTTGGTCAAACAGCCAGGCGAACCACTCAGGGTTGGCCGTCGTTACCAACTCATCGATCCCTTCATGAATTTGCTCAGTGGCTCCCGCAAAAAGATATCGCGCTTTCAGCATGCGATCGACCGTCCATTCTCGGGGAGGTAAAGGTTCGAGAGCAAACTCCATTTCGTCATCGGGAAAACGAAAGGCTTCCCAGAAACCAAAATGCCCCCAAAATCGCTTATAGCCAACGCCAACGAGCCCTTGTTCAGCAAGCCGTTCAACTGCACGTCTGTTATCAGCAAAATACACCTGCCGCAGCACCCCAACACCGTCACCTAGCGCCAGCCAGCGACCAGAACGCCCAGCCTCCTCCATATATATACGAGCAAGGTGGCGAAGTTGTTCAGGGCGAGAGAGAAGAATCATCGGGGTGATGCGTTCGCGCGCGCACCAGCGGATAGTGGATTCACTCGTCGAAAAGGCTTGAAAGAGCGGCGGATGGGGCTTCTGGTATGGTTTAGGTACAACAGTAATCTTTTGAATTCGGCCCTGTGCATCAACTTCTCCAGGAGCCCCATACTCACGCGTCCAAGCATGAGGGGGCCATGGGGTGCCGGTCTCATAAGGATACGGATATTCGTAGAATTCGCCGCGAAAGCGGAATGGCTCATCCCCCCATGCTAGCTTGAGGAGTTGGTACGTCTCCTCAAAGGCACGGCGATTTGTTTCATCCGGTTCAGAACGATCCCCTGTCGCCGCGGAAATGTGCACTTTCTGCGCCATCTGGTCAAGCCAGCGTTGTTGATATCCTCGCGCCAGTCCGACGAAAGAGCGTCCTTTGGTGAGTTGATCCAACCAAGCCGTGGTAATGGCAAGCCGGAGCGGATCCCAACTAGGCAGTACATATCCGATAGGTCCAACCTTGATACGCTTGGTATGTAAGGCCACATACAGGAGGAATTCTGGCGGTCCTCCAACCTCGAACCCTTCACTGTGAAGATGGTGTTCAGGAAACGCCACGGCGTCAAATCCCACCTCTTCCGCCAATTGCACCAGTTCAGTGACCTCTTCAATCATTTCTTGCCAACGATCCGTTCGGCTGGCAATCGGACGCAAGCGTTTTCTTTCCGCCAAAGCGCCAGGAATCGTCGGTAACAGAAAGAGAATAAACTTCATGGGAATCTACATCATTATTTACGCACGATAAGGGCGGCGTTACTTAGCTGGATTCCTCGTACTATATCATGTTTGGAACAGCCTCAATTCCTCTAGGACGGCGGCATACAATAAAGGAAACATAATCTCGTGATGCCCGGTGAGATGGAAACCCTGGCCTCCCTCAAGGGTCGGTCTGGTGACCACATTCATACTTTGTCGATACTGACGAACGAAATCAAGGTCCACAGTCGTGAAATTTTTCACCGCATACCCTAGGTTGCGCGCAAGAGTGAGTGCTTTCAGAAACACTTCAGGGACGACCACTGCAGATCCAAGATTGATAAATACCCCTCCCTCAAGATGCGCCACCACACCAGCCAAACGATAAAAATCACGAAGGCTTCCCTCTCCAATGGCGGAGCCATCAACCTGAGGATGCATGTGGATGATATCCGCTCCGACCGTCACATGAACGCAAGCAGGAAGAGACAGGCGTGCACACGCGGCTAAGATACTAAGGTGCGCATAAGGCAGACGTTCAGTAACAATTTTCTCCCCCACCGCCTGCCCGATACCCCAGCCCTGCTCCTTTACCCCAGCACGAACTGCCGTATTGAGAAATTCTCCAGTCTCGCGCGCCATGCCAAAGCTCCCGTCACGTAAAGCGCTCACCACGTCTTCAGAGGTTGCTCCTTGATAAGCAAGCTCGAAGTCATGAATGATACCGGCGCCGTTCATAGCTACGGCTGACACAATCGCGCGGTCAAGCAAATCGATAATGAGCGGAGAGAGTCCGACTTTGATAGGGTGCGCCCCCATACCAAGAATAACTGGGCGTTGCCCTTTTGCCGCCTCGGCAATGCTGTGAGCGATAGTGAGGAGATCGGTAGCCGCCAGTGTCCGCGGAAGAAATGCGAGAAAGTCCCGTAAACTGCTTCCAGGCCGCCAGACCGCTCCGAGAGTCTCCGTCGCAACCTTGCTTTTTCTCTGTGCAAGTGGATAGGTAACGGCCCTCGATGGGTCAAGTGGGGAAAATTTCACAAACTCCTGCATCCCGTTGCGAACAGCTTGTGGTCAATCATCTCACAGATAACGTGTCCCACAAGGATATGCGTTTCCTGAATTCGCGGCGTTACAGTAGTGGCGGACACACAGAGGAGATAATCCACCAACTCCGCCACTTTCCCGCCAGTTCCTCCAGTTAAGCCGACCGTGTGAATACCGTAAGCGCGACACACTTCAAGCGCGCGGACAATATTGGATGAGTTCCCGCTCGTCGAAATGGCGAGCATCACATCGCCCGCCTTCCCAAGTGCTTGAATCTGTTTGGCAAATATCTCCTCTGGCCCGTAATCATTAGTAATAGACGTGAGCGCCGACGTATCCGTCGTTAGGGCAAGAGCTGGCAATGGAGGACGCTCAATCAGGTATCGATTCACAAACTCAGCGGCGATATGCTGCGCGTCCGCTGCACTCCCGCCATTTCCACATAAAAGGAGTTTCTGCCCCGCTTTAAACACGCGCGCGATAAGGTCAATGACCTTTTCCAGTGTGTCACCGTTTTCTTGAAGGAATCGTTCCTTCACGCTGATGCTTTCAGCAAATATGGCGGCGATAGAGGTTTTCATCGATATTTTCAGATCTTAGGGGGCGCTAGGAAGCCAGTCAACCCAACGACTCATGAGCCGCTTGACACAACGAGCGATTCTCGTTATCTACACCTTCACAACGAATTTACCCCGGTCTCAATGGCGGAGGGGCCACACCCGTTCCCATCCCGAACACGGCCGTTAAGCCCTCCAGCGCCGATGGTACTACAGCGCAATGCTGTGGGAGAGTAGGACGAGGCCGGGGTTTTTCATTTCTAGGTTCGACTTTCGAGTAAAACGAGACAGAACACCCAGGGCGGGCGTAATTCAGTTGGTAGAATGCCAGCTTCCCAAGCTGGACGTCGCCGGTTCGAATCCGGTCGCCCGCTCCACTAACCTCAAATAACGCCCAATGATGCGTACAGTGAAGTGTCCAACCTGCCGCACCTCCGTTCCCTGGCACGGAAATCCTTATCGACCTTTTTGTTCTACACGTTGCCGCACAATTGATCTTGGCGCATGGGCGGACCAATCGTATCGCATACCTGGTGAGCGACTGTCTGCGGAGGCAGCTTCCCAAGATGCCGAAAAGCAAGAAATAGAATCTTTTCACAAAAAAGCATAAAACGCCAAGACAAGATCTGATCTTCCTTTTACGTTTTACGCCTTACGCTTTTCTATGCCGATCCATCCAACCGCACTCATTGATCTACGGGCGGATATCCACCCCGATGCGCAAATTGGCCCTTACGTCGTTGTCGACGGGCAAGTGCGCGTCGGCCCAGGAACGAAAGTTATGGCGCACGCTGTCCTCACCGGCAACACTGAAATTGGCGAGGAGAATGAAATCCACATGGGGGCGGTCATTGGTCACGTTCCCCAGGACGTGGCTTATTCAGGCGCACCTACGTTTTTAAAGATCGGCCATCGCAACATTATTCGCGAACATAGCCAAATCCACCGAGGCACGAAGGAAGGCAGCACAACCGTCATAGGCAACGACAACTTCTTCATGCACCACTCCCACGTTGCCCATAACTGTCAAATTGGTAATCTCACGATTATCGCCGGAGGCGCTTTGCTCGCTGGCTATGTACAAGTCGATGATCGCGCCTTTGTGTCGGGTAACTGCGTCGTGCATCAATTTGTCCGGATCGGGACCCTGGCGATTCTTCGCGGACTCTCCCGCACAAGTAGAGATGTCCCCCCATTCTGCATTATGGACGGTACACATACGGTGAGAGGACTAAATGTCATTGGTCTTCGACGCGCAGGATTTGATCGAGAGCGGATTCGCGCTCTCAGAAAAGTATACTCGCGCCTCTTTCGTCAGAAGGTCAATCTCAAGCTGGTGGTAGCAGAACTGCGCCAAGAGCCCTGTACCCCTGATGTGGCATACTTACTCGATTTCATCGAACAATCGAAACGCGGAGTGTGTTTCGGCCCCAAACACATGAGGGCAGAGGAGGAAAGTGAAGAATAAGAAAACTCTCCGGAAATTTTCTTTGTAATCTCGCTGGCTTCCCATCCTCAGAGCAAGTATCGATCTGATGCGGACATTCCCTAAAAAAGAAAGACCGCAATAAAGAAGAAGCGAAAGCGCAACTTTTCTATTGGCTCTCACGTTTATTACGGTAATAAAGACACGTTCCTCATTACGAGGAACGTGAGCAAAGGAGAGCCTATGAAAAAACTCCATCAACGCATGGCAACTGTTGTGGCGACTGCACTCGGCGCGTTGCTATTGGCCTTCCCAACATGGAGCTTTGCCGATCCATACGCGCGGCCTTATTATCCTCACAATACCCAGCGAAACTACGGGGAACTCCATCACGAGAAGAGACAGGTTTGGCGTGAGTGGCGAGATGTCCAAAACGAACGCAGAGAAATCGCCCGAGGTCAGGAGGCCGTGCAAAACGCTCAGCAACGATTGCAAAAAGAGCGACAAGAAATGGCCCGTGATCGCCAAGAAAGAGATTGGAGAGGCTTCTGGCATAATAAACAAGACGTGCTGCGAGCCGAACATGCGCTCCAACACCGTCAAAGAGAACTCCAGCAAGATCAGCGCGAGCTGCAGCAAGAACAACGTGAACTTCACCAAGCTCGCCGCGAACTGCGTGACGACTGGCGCGATTCCCGGTGGAATTGGCGGTAAGAAAGAGTAATCTTTCGGCGGAAAGAAAACAGCCCCCCAGGGTGTGCTAGGCTTCAGCCTAGCACACCTTTTACAGTTGTCTGATCAAAGCCAGTGATATCACAGCCTGCGCCCCTGCAAAGCTGTATCTCCTCTCTCCTTAATCGTCACGCCCATCAACTACAGCGGAACTCCCCTCGTTCGAAGGTTTGTAAGTAAGCCCAAAGACCGTGTCAGAAAGCCATTTGCGGAAGCTGGGATTGTCACTAAACTGTTCGAACAATTCAGGATGGGCGGACAGTAATTCGACAAGCACACGCTGGAGTGCTCCGTCGTGTTCGATATGAGCGTTTTGTTTGTTGGAATGCTTCATAGCGTTCTGATACGCCTTATCTGTCGCCACTTTAGTAGGAATCTCCTCAGCAATAACCTTGCGGATCTTATCCGCGTCTTTCCATTCGATGTTACCGAACTGATCGTTGAACGCGCGCAAAATATTGCTCAAGCGATCCAACTCCGGCTCCGGCATACGACCGCCATCACTTGTAGGCCAGGTTCAATTTCCACATCTTGGCCGGTCAGTTCGAGGGCGAGCGCCAAACCTACTTCAATTCGGTAGCTATCCGTAGCGATGGATTCAAGAATGCCCTTGGACAAATCTTCTTTTCCATAGCAGTTTTCATTTTCGTGCGACCTGCGCCACTGGCGCGCCACACGGGCAGCCAGCTGCCCGTGGCGCCCCGATGAATTGGAGTCCAGACCACTGAAAAACGAGATAGTCGCTCAACTCTGAAAAGCGCTATAGGCGCGGGCGCATAAGTCTCGCAGAGTGAATGATGATACGTTGTAGAAGGCTTGACCTGCAGCCTGCCACAGAGCGACGTCTTGGTTCATAATGCCGGCGGTATCGAGCGATTTTTTCATGTCCAATACTGCCTGTTTCGTCGGTTCCAGCACGGCATCAAGGCAACGGATGACCGTCATCGGCAGGATGACGTCACGGTACTTTCCTCGTACATACACATCGCGCAGCACCTCGTCTGCGATATTCTATATAAAATTCGCCACCCAATTCAGATGTCGCTCATACCGAGAATGTGGTCATTTGCGGTGTTTGGATAACCGCATACGGGAAACAACCGCGCCAATCATCAGAAGGAATCCCATCACAAAAGGCGCATAGGGTGGATCTAGGAAGAAGGAGATCAAGAAGAACAACATAGCGCCCAAGAAACAGCAGATATGGAGAAGTAGTAGGTTTTGATACGTCATGAGGGTCAACCCCTACAGACATCAGCGTAAATGATAGCGCTCTGAAGGGAGCGATTCAAAGCTGGAAACAGCGATAACAACCCAAACAAGCGCGCTTTTAACTACAATCGCTGACGCTCTATCCGCTCACCCATTGAATTGGTGAAGGCGGCGACCGGATTCGAACCGGTGAATGGAGGTTTTGCAGACCTCTCCCTTAACCACTTGGGTACGCCGCCGCGTCCATGCACCTTACCCTGAGCAGGCTGAGTATTTCAACACCACCCTCTTGCAAGCGATAAAACGGTTGGCGAACGGTCACCTTCGGTATACTGTGGCGCCACCGTTATGAAGCCACAAGGAGGGGATACCATGTCAGCGCTGGATCATGTGCGCATCCTGGATCTTTCACATTTCGAAGCAGGGCCCTCGTGTACCGAGCTGCTTGCTTTTCTGGGAGCTGACGTTATCAAGGTGGAACCTCCACGGGTTGGCGAGTCGGGACGAGCGATCTTTGCCGATAAGCCGGACGTGGACTCGTATTTTTTTATTCTACTGAACGCGAACAAACGTAGTGTCACCCTTAATTTGAAAAGCGAGCGCGGGCGCGAGCTCTTTCGCTCGCTGGTGATGCAAGTGGATGTCGTGCTCGAGAATTTTTCTCTGGGCACGATGGAATCGCTCGGTCTTGGCTACGAAACGTTGCGAACTATCAATCCCCGGCTCATTTACGCCACGGTGAAAGGTTTTGGCACGTATGGTCCCTGGAGCAGTTACAAAAGTTTTAACACGGTCGGTATGGCCGTTGGCGGCGCGTTAAGCATCACCGGCTTACCGGACGATCCTCCGCTCAAACCTGGTCCAACTATTGGTGATACCGGAACCGGCATCCACTGCGCCGCAGGCATCTTGGCGGCCCTGCTGCAACGCGAAAAAACCGGACGAGGACAGCACGTGGAAGTCTCAATGCAAGACGCAGTGGTAAACTATGTACGCGTACCGCTTCGTCATCACCTACAAACGAATGCTACGGTTCAACGCTCAGGCAATCGTCTCAGTCACGCCGCCCCTACAGATACTTATCCATGCCATCCCGGCGGACCAAACGACTATGTGTACATCATGACGACCACACCGGAAATGTGGAGGAATCTCTTGCAAGCGACCGGACGAGCGGACTTGATCGATGATCCTCGTTATACCGATCAGAGAGAACGCAACAAACGATTTGACGAAGTGTATTCCATCATTCGTGCGTGGACGGAGAAGCACGATAAATTCACGGTTATGAAAACGCTCGGTGAAGTTGGGATTCCCTGTGGGGCCGTATTCGATTCACAGGACATCATGACCGATCCGCATCTGCATGAACGCGGCATGATCGTCACGGTTGAGCACGCCGCTCGTGGAACAATCACCATGCCAGGCTGCGCCGTGCAACTGACAGATTCTCCAGTCGAAGTCACACCGGCGCCTCTCCTCGGCCAGCATAATGAAGAGGTCTACAGCGACTTACTGGGACTTTCGGGGGATGCGCTCAAAAAACTGGCAGAGGAAGACATTATCTGATCTTCTCTCGAATGGCTTAAGGAGGAAGCGACATGCAGTATCGGACCTTGGGAAGAACTGGATTGCAAGTATCGGACGTGGGGTTCGGCGCCATGACGATCGGGGGAGAAATTTTTGGAGTCACGGATGATCAAGAATCCTTGCGTACATTGCACCGCGCTCTCGATCTGGGCATGAATTTCATCGATACCGCCGACGCCTATGGACGAGGACATAGTGAAGAGCTCCTTGCTCAACTCCTCAAAACCCGACGTAAAGAAGTCATCTTAGCCACCAAAGGCGGCAATCAGTTTACTGTCCGTCAAGGTTTGCGCAATTTCGATCCGGACTATATCACCTCAGCGCTCGAAGCCAGCCTGAAACGGTTGCAAATCGACGCTATCGACCTGTATCAGCTCCATAATCCTTCACCGGAGGTCATGCGACGTGGAGAGATTTTCGAGCGGCTCGACCGGTTCAAACGAGAAGGAAAGATTCGTTTTTATGGCGTCTCTCTAGAGAAGACATCGGACGGTCTCGTCGCCATCGAAACCGGAAAACCAGACACCTTCCAGGTTGTTTACAATATCCTCCACCAAGATCCGGAGGAACAACTCTTCCCGCTTGCCCAGCGAGAAAACATAGGCATTCTCGCGCGGGTGCCGCTGGAACGCGGCGTCCTCTCAGGCCGCTTCAAAAGTACGGCTGAGTTTGCGCAAAAGGACTGGCGCAGAGGGGCCTTTTCGGAAGACGGCTTGGCGCAAACCCACGCTGCGGTCAAAAGGCTCGGATTTCTCGTCAAAGGCGATATCCCGACTCTTGCCCAGGCCGCGCTACGTTTCATTTTGAGCAATCCCGTTGTGTCGACGGTGATTCCCGGCATTCGCACGGTAAAGCAGGTTGAAGACAATATAGCCGTCAGCGGGAAGGCTTTGCCGCCAGAAGATCTCGTTCAATTACGAGCGTTATACCGCAGGGATTTTTGTCACTTACCGTTTCACTAAGGATTAGAGGCTTGAGGCTTCAGGCTTGGAGAGACGGACTCATCCCCGGATCTCCAACTCCCATCTCCTTCTCCTTCTGGGTGCGGTCTCCGATTCCCCGTTCCTCCGATTCTTCTCGTCTTCTACTCCACACCTTGCGTCTCACGTCATTATTTCCACGCCCGGCGGAACTCACATTGCGGCAGCGCAGCTTGTAATGCGTCAACGCTCGCGCTCGTGACCAGGGTGCTGCGGAGGTTTAGCACTCGCAGTCCCGTGAGAGCACGAAGATAGGCAAGACCGCCGTCGCTGACCGGGGTGTCATACAACCACAATACCCGCAAGCCGGTCAATTTACTCAAGTGCACGAGCCCGGCATTATTCACACGCGTGCTAGAGAGTTGGAGATATTGCAAATCATCCGAGTTCAATGCAGCGAGCGGCGAAAGATCCGTCGAAGCTTGCGGCGTCACATTAAGTCGTAATTCTTTTCCCAAGGGAACAGTCACGATACCTTGGGCGTTGCCCCACGATTCCCAAGGGGCGTAGTCCTCTTCACCGAAGACTCGCCGTACGAACAACGCGCCCATTGAATGGCTTGTCGGAAAGCGGACGAAGCGGGCAGGTAGTGACGCGCCGCTCTCAGCATTCCGTTCGCGAGCGGCTTTGGCGCGATTCAGCATCGTTCTCAAGGACTCATCCATACCAGCAGTCTCCTTAACCTTAAACAGCCGTTACCTTACCGTCTATCGGTCTGACAGTCCATCAGTCTTTCCGTATAACAAGCTGACAGACTCCGCTTTGAACCCTATGACTGCCCGACGGAATGACTGCTCGACTCTTTCAAGACGATCCGCTACGTTACCGCCAACTATACAGTCCTGAGTGCTGAGTCCCAGGTGCTGAGGAAAGAAGGAGGTTCTCGTGTCACAAAAACCCGCGGTGAGTCTTGCAGCAGTGCCCAAGCGGCGGCAAGCAACGCTTGAAATCGCCCATCGCATTGAGCATGAAGGGTTTACCGGTATTTATTGTCCGAGCATGGGGGATTGCATGGGTTTGTGCGAAGCGATCGCCCTTGCGACGCATGAAATTCCCTTTGGTACAGCCATTGCTCCTATTTACTTCCGCCAACCGTTCGATTACGCCCAAACGGCAGCGCTGATCCATGAACTGGCAAATGGACGTTTCCGGTTTGGCATTGGCGTCAGCCACGGACCCGTGCACCAACGTCTCAATTTACAAGTAGGAAAGCCTTTAGCAGACATTCGCAAGTTCGTGCAGGATTTTCACACTGCCGCGCCGATGGCTGGTCCATTACCGCCCATCGTTCTCGCGACCCTGAGGAAACCAATGGTCAAACTCGCTGGAGAGATTGCCCAGGGCGCGGTCTGGGCTAACGCGGCGCGCTCGCATATGCGCGAGTCGTTAAAAGCGCTTCCACCTGAGAAGCAACAAGACAAAAATTTCATTGTCGCGAACATGGTTCCAACAGTCATCGACGATGACAAAGCCGCCGCCGCGGCAGTCAATCGCAAAACGCTCAGCGGTTACGTTCGCCTGCCGAACTATCAACAGTACTGGATCGAGGCCGGCTTTGAGGAAGAAATGCGCGCGATTCAAAAAGCAATCGAGAATAAAGAAGAGGACAAAATCCCGCAACTCATGTCCGACCGTTGGTTGTCTCAAGTGACGCTGTACGGGAATGCATCTGAAGTTCGAGAAGGTGTTGAGGCGTGGTACGACTCCGGCGTGAATACGCTAATTGTCGTGCCTTCGTCAGCCCGTGGAAATCAAATGGTCGCCTTGGAGCAGCTGATCAGTGCGTTTCAATAAATTCCGCAGCCAAGGGGACATTAACCCTTGGCCTAGCCTGACAGCCCAGCAAGGAACTCCTTCACGATTTTTACCAAACCGTCTGGATTATCAAGCATTACATGATGGTTGGTCTTCGGCGCCTCCACCCAACGGCCGTTAGGTAATCCGTCCATCAAGCGCTCCATCTTTTCCAGCGAGAGCACCGGCGTGTTCTCCGCGCGCACAATGAGTGTGGGACAAGTGATTTGCGCGAGCAACGGTCGGCCGTCGACCGGATCACGAAAGAGAGTTCTACGGTCAAGTTTCGCTGTCCACTTGCCGTCAGGCAATTCACGAAACGCGAAAGCAGCCAGATAGCGTAACTTCTCTGGAGAAAGAAACGTTTCTCGAGGTAAGAGTTGGAAGCGACTAATCGCCTCGACAAGCGAGTGAAAAACCTTGGCGGGTTTTTCACCTAATTTCCGCAGAAACTCCACTGCTCTTTCCGGATACGCGGCATCGGTATCAACGAGAATAAGCGCGCTTAATTCTTGCGCGTGTTCGGTTGCATAAATGATTGAATTGTGGCCGCCCATTGAGTGACCCATCAGCACCGGCTTGTGCAAGCCCAGAGCGCCAATGAACGCGTGCAAGTCAGCCAGATAATGACGCGTTCCATAGGCGGGCGGATCGGCATGCTGACTGTCACCGTGGCCGCGCTGATCAGGAGCAAGCACATGAAAATCGTCGGCAAATGCCGGAGCAACAAAATCCCACCAATGCGCATAGGCGGAACCGCCATGCAGCATGATGAACGGAGGATTTCTCTCAGATCCCCAATCAAGGTAATGTAATCGTAATCCATTAACGGTGACAAAACGATCTTGGTATTGCGCCACTCCTTACTCCTCTTCTTCTGCGGTGAACAGTTCACCCTTCAACGGATGAAGACTGCTGACACACACCCCGGCTCGGTAGACTCGATGAATAGCGACAGTTTCCGTTATGCTCACCGCTGATAGCTAACGGCTGATCGCTTATCTCATTGACATCTCCCCCGCAAGCGGTTAGGGCCGAAACAACAGTTCGACAAGGAGGGAGCTATGGACTTTGGGGTATGTATTCTAGCAAAACCGACTACTTGCGGACAACAGGCAAAAGTGGCTGAAGAGTGTGGATTTTCTCATATCTGGATCAGCGATACCCAAATGATGGCGGGTGATCCATACATATGTCTGGCGCTGGCCGCGCAACAAACCAAGCGTGTCAAACTCTGCACCGGCGTCGCGGTGGTCGGCACACGCATACCTCCAGTGACGGCGCACTCCATTGCCACCCTTAATCAATTAGCTCCAGGGCGCATTATTCTGGGCATTGGCGCGGGGAATAGCGCCTGGCGAGCGATGGGACTCCCTCCACGATCGTTACGCGAGCTACGCGAGACTGTCCATGTAATACGCGGATTGTTACGAGGCGAGGAAGTAGACTACCAATATGGCGCGGATCGGCGAACGGTTCGTTTCTTTCACCAGGAGCACGGCTTCATGAACACGCACGACAGCGTGCCGATTCACGTTGCCGCCAATGCGCCGAAAGCAATGGCGCTGGCCGGTGAGATCGGTGACGGATTCATCACGTCGCGCACCAACTCGCTTGTGGGATGGCAAGACACGTGGAGCCGGGTGCGTCAAGGAGCGGAACGCGCCGGGAAAGATCCAGCTTCCCTCTACACAACGTTGCTCACCACAGCCTGCCTCCTGCATTCGGGAGAATCGTACGATTCTCCCCGCATCAAAGCCGAAGCTGGACCATGGGCGATGCTGGCCATGCATGCTTTATATGAGCGTGTGCAAAACCCCGCTGCCTCCCCGGATGCGATCCGACCGATCTTCGCGGAATATGCCACCTTTGTCGACCAGCAACGCCAACGCGCCGGGGAGCGCTATTACCTCGAACTGCACGATGGCCACGGATTATACCTTCGTCCGGAAGAAGCTCGCTTCGTGACCCCGGAAGTTGTCCGCGCCACTACCATGACAGCGCCGCCGGAAGAACTCGTAGAACGGTTACGCACACTCGAAGCTGCGGGAGTGAAACAAGTCGCCTTTCTCCCAGCGTTAGGAACGTTCGAAAATTTCACACGAGAATTTGCGGAGCAGGTGATAGCGAAGTGTTGAGACAACAGTCGGTAATCAGCATTCAGTAATCGGCGTCGCGGCTAGATCAGGGTTTCCTCCGGAAAAATCCTTACAGCCACAAAGGGGTCGGTAATCGTGGTTCCTCATAACTGACGCCTCGCCGTACCGTCAAATTGACGCTATAGTGCCAGGATGGAAAAGGAGGAGCGCTATGAAAGTCAGCGGTGTTTTAGCCTGGCATCCGCATGTCGCCATGACCAAGGAAGAAATAGACGAATTTCTCTCGGGCCGCTGGATCGCGAGATTGGCAACCAACGGCAAAGACGGTTATCCGCACCAGGCGCCGTTGTGGTATTACTGGGATGGAGCTTGTATCTACTTTGCTCTGACCGTCAAACGCCAGTCCTGCAAAAATCTCCGTCGTGATCCGCACTGCTCGGTTGTGATTGATATGGATGAGCGCCCCCTGATGGGTATGCGAAGTAATCTCGCCAAAGCGGTAGTGATATTCGGTAACGCGCAACTGACAGAAGTGGGCTCAGGACAGAAAGTCACCATCGATGCAGGGCCGTGGAAAGGCGAATACACGCCCGAGCAGGCGGTTGCCATGTTAAGCAATCGCTATGGCCTCTTCGAACGGGATGGCGCACTGGGCATGACACGTGAAGCCTTTCGCGGCATGTTTGCCCAACCGGAGGCCCAAGAGAGTCAAATTTTCAAAGACAACCTTGGTCGAGTGTTGACAAAAATTATTCCCAAGAAAATCCAGGCGTGGGATTTCTCAAAGTCGCCGATTGAGTATCAGAAAGAAGAGTAGAGACACTACAATAGCGTCTCCCCAATGCGACGCGCCTAGTCCAACGGAAAAATCGGCTCCTGGCTGATAACCCGCTCTTTCATCAGAGTTTCAACCTCCTGCGGCGGCAGCCCAAGAATGGTCCCAAAGACGTAATCATTATGCTCGCCAAAACAGGGCGCAGGGTGGCGTAAGACGGAAGGGTCGGGAGAAAACCTCGGCACGAACCCAGGATATAAATGCGTTCCAGCTTCGACTTTATCAATAGCAAGCAAGAATTCTCGCGCG
This sequence comes from Binatia bacterium, assembly GCA_050185455.1. Classification (GTDB taxonomy): domain Bacteria; phylum Desulfobacterota; class Binatia; order Bin18; family Bin18; genus SYOC01. Next base: position 19,384 of record JBFWZL010000039.1, read on the forward strand.
GCGAGCTGAGCATCGCTCAGCACTTCCAGTCCAGAAATGACAGCGCCAGCCGCCACCCCAGCGTTCTGCAATAATTCCATCGCTTCGTAGTGGTCGTGTTCTTTAGTCCATTCGGTGATGTAACGGTCGAGTTCGTCTTCCACCGCTTTTCTTCCGGCAACTGTGGCTAATTGCTCGCGTCGAGTCCACGGCGGATTACCCAATACCTGACAGAATTTTTCCCATTGCGCGTCGGAGGCAACGGTAATCATGATCCACTCATCGTCGCCTATGCTGGGATAACATCCATGCGGCGCCATGGTCGGATGTCGGTTATCACGCC
>JBFWZL010000040.1:0-19448 GCA_050185455.1 Binatia bacterium
CGTCTGAGTGTACAGAAGAAAAGGGCCACCAGTCTAGGAATCAAGCATGACACACGGGCTTTCAGACCAACTGCTTTCCCAACTCAGCGAGTTTGTCGCCGACCACATCGGCTTGCATTTTTCACGGGAGCGCTGGCGTGATCTAGAGAGGGGGCTCCGGTCGGCAACTCGTGAGTTTGGGGCTTCGGATGTGGAATCGTGCGCCCAAGGGCTACTATCAGCGTCGCTCACAAAACAACAGATTGAAATCCTGGCGAGCCATCTGACTGTCGGAGAGACTTATTTCTTTCGTGAGAAGAGCAGTTTTGCCATCCTCGAGGACCACATTCTGCCGGAATTGATTCGTATCCGGCGAGGGGCTGAACGGCATCTGAGAATTTGGAGCGCGGGTTGTTGCACTGGAGAAGAACCGTATTCCATCGCAATTTTGCTCGATCGGGTTTTGCCTGCCCCGCGCCAGTGGCGCGTCACCATCCTCGCCACGGACGTTAATCCCCGCTTCCTGCAAAAGGCCGCAGCCGGCGTTTTCGGCGACTGGTCGTTCCGCAACGCGCCACCGTGGCTGAAGGAGCGCTATTTCACCCCAGTCAGCGCCCATCGTTTCGCCATTTTGCCCCGTATCAAGGAGCTGGTGAGGTTTACCTACCTCAATCTAGCGGAAGATATGTATCCCTCGCTTACCAGCAACACGAACGCGATGGACCTGATTTTTTGCCGAAACGTGCTTATGTACTTCGCGGCGGATCGCGCTCAGGCCGTCATTCGCAATTTTCATCGGTCGTTAGTAGATGGAGGCTGGCTCAGCGTTAGTCCGACCGAAACCTCCACGCAGCTCTTTTCGCCATTCACGCCGATCCATTTCGAGGGAGCGATCTTTTACAAAAAAGAGAGTAAACCTCCCCCTGCTCTGATGGATCGGCCTCAAGAAAAAAGCCCGGCTCGTGCACGCAATAAAGAAGCGCGTGGTTTGCCCCCGTCAACTCATCCATCCCCCTTTCTTATGCCAGTCCCTCCGCTACAGGTTCTTCCCCGACAGTCCAAGGGAGAGCCGGTTGCGCACACGACGGAAGCATCGCAAACCACGAGTTCAGCTTTGTTAGCGCGCAGATGCGCCAACCTTGGCAACCTCTCAGAGGCCCGCCAGTGGGCGGAGAAAGCTATCGATGCCGATAAACTTGACGCCGGGCTCCATTATCTTCATGCAATGATTCTCCAGGAACAGGGAGTGAGGGAAGAAGCGACCGTCTCCTTGAAACGGGCGCTTTATCTCGACCCTGACTTCGTGCTCGCGTATTTCGCATTGGGCAACCTTGCCTTACAACACCGGAGGGTCAAGGAAGCCCTCAAGCAGTTCACCACTGCCCTCTCACTCTTGCAACGCTATCGGGACGACGAGGCGCTTCCCTTATCCGACGGCCTTGCCGCTGGACGGCTCAGAGCAATGATTCAGTCGGCCATGGCCGTGGATCATCCGGCGTGAGCGCAGACATAAAAATGGCAGCGAACACACCGCCACGGCCCATCGACTGGCAGGCGATTCATCGCCGAATGGACCTCGTCAGAATCGCTCTTGAGCAAGGGTTTACGCTCACCGTCGAGGACAAGAAAAAGATTTTGCGAGCAAGAGCAAAAGCGCTAGCCCACGAGCCGGAGGCGAGTCAAGAAGGACGGGAACAGCTCGAGGTCGTGGAATTTTGCTTAGCGTATGAAAGGTATGCTATCGAATTATCTTACGTGCGCGAAGTCTACCCCTTAAAAGAACTCACGCTGCTGCCTGACACGCCGGCGTTTCTTGCCGGCATCATCAACGTGCGCGGGCAGATCGTCTCCGTCGTTGACCTCAAAAAATTTTTCACCCTTCCGGAAAAGGGTCTGACCGACTTGAACAAAGTCATCATCGTCAACAACGGGCATATAGAATTCGGCCTTTTGGTTGACGCCGTAGCCGGAGTCCGCCGGATTCCGGTGCTGGAAGTGCAACCGCCTCTCCCCACGCTGACAGGGATTCACCGCGAGTATTTGCGGGGAGTAACAAGCCGGCATCTGGTCATTCTCGACGCGGCGAAGATTTTGGCTGACTCCAAAATCATTGTCCGCGAAGAGACGTAAAGGGAATTCCTCATCAAAAACACGGAGAAAGAAGACTGTCATGAACTGGTTCATCAATCTGAAAACGAGCAGCAAACTGTTTTGTGGATTTGGCGTCATCATTCTCTTGCTGGCCGTTGTGATCGGCACGGCGTACCGAGGGATGGGAGAACTCCAAAACCGTCTCAACATCGCCCAAACGTTCGACACTCTGCAGAGCAACATTAACGAGCAGCGGGCAGTCATCTTGACGATGCTAGAAACGGTTGACCAGGATGCTCTCCAAAGGCTGCGTCAGGATATGAAGGAAGTATCCACGCAAAATGATGCGTTCATGCAGAAGCTCTCTAGGGCAGCTCAGCACGACCCGCAGTTAGGTTCCCAACTCGAAGAATTTGCCAGCTTTAGAACGACGCACAAGCAGATTCGCGATGAACAAATCCTTCCGTTAATTTTGGCAGGGAGAAAAGAAGAAGCGAAGGCCATAACCTTTGACATACAGCAAGAGCGTTACCTCAAGATGCGAGACCTCGGCAAAAAACTGGGAGAGGAAGCACAACAACAGGCTGAACGAGCAGCCCAGCAGGCGAAAGCAATTTTCCTCGTGATAGGCCTGTTATCGGTGTTAGCGTCGTTAGTGATCGTGCTCTTCCTTAGTCGTCTCATCGCCAACCCACTCAACGCAATTTCCAGTATCGCCGAAAAAATCGCCGTGGGTGATCTCAGCGCGAACGCTTCCGCTGATGGCCGGATGGACGAGGTCGGCGTCCTGGCTCGGACCTTTGCCGGCATGACTCGGTCGCTTCAGGAAATGGCCAGCGTTGCGCAAAAGATCGCTGACAGCGACCTCCGGGTACAAGTCAAACTGCAATCGGAGCAAGACGTCCTGGGCAACGCCTTCGCTACGATGGCGGAGAATTTGCGGCGAACAATATTCGAACTGTCCGAGGGCGTCAACGTCCTTGCCTCCTCCGCCAGTGAAATCCTCGCCTCCACTACACAAGTCGCCTCCGGCGCCGCTGAAACGAGCACTGCTATCGCCCAAACCACGACCACCGTCGAGGAAGTCAAGCAAACCGCCCAGGTCTCCAGCCAAAAAGCGAAATTCGTCTCCGATAGTGCGCAAAAAACGAGTCAGGTCGCACAGACTGGTAAAAAAGCCGTGGAAGCTGCTGTCGACGGCATGAGGCGCATCCAGGTCCAGATGGAGTCTATCGCCGAAAGCATAGTCAAGCTGAGCGAGCAAAGTCAGGCCATCGGCGAAATCATCGCCACCGTCAACGATCTGGCTGAACAATCCAATTTGCTAGCGGTGAATGCGGCGATTGAAGCTGCTAAAGCGGGCGAGCAAGGCAAAGGGTTCGCCGTAGTGGCGCAAGAGGTCAAAAGTTTGGCGGAGCAATCCAAGCAAGCGACCACCCAAGTGCGAACGATCTTGAACGACATCCAGAAGGCCACGACGGCTGCTGTGCTAGCGACCGAGCAAGGCAGTAAAGCGGTAGAAGTAGGTGTGCAACAATCAACCGACTCCGGGGCAGCGATCCAGCTCTTGGCGGATAGCATTTTGGAAGCGGCGCAAGCGGCGACTCAGATTGCGGCGTCGAGTCAGCAGCAAGTGATAGGAACGGATCAGGTGGCGTTAGCGATGGAAAACATCAAGCAAGCTAGTATCCAGAATGCGATTGGGACGAAACAGGCCGAGACGGCGGCGCACAACCTGCACGAACTGGGGCAGAAGTTGAAACGGATGGTCGAGCAATACAAGATGTGACGCGAATCATGCCTACGCAGGACGACAATTTTTTGAAAAGATTACGGACGACATTTACGGTCGAAGCGCGGGAGCATATCCAAACCCTCGCTTCGGGACTGGTCGAGCTGGAGCGGACGGCGACCGCGGAAGGGCGCGTCCGTATTCTCGATGCGACCTTCCGTTCAGCGCACAGCCTCAAAGGCGCCGCGCGAACAGTCAATATGACGGAGATCGAAGCGCTCTGTCAGTCTCTGGAAACGGTCTTCGCCGCTCTACGGCGCGAGGAGATTCTCTTGTCCCCGGAGTTGTTTGATCTTCTGCACCACGTCGTGGATGCGCTAGACGGCTTGCTCCAGTTCGTTAATGCCGAGCCTGCAGTGTCCTCAAAGCCTCGTATTACGGGTCTAATCGAGTCCCTCCGAGCCGTATCGCGGCAACAGATGTCGCGGCAGCCGCGAGCATTATTAGAGAAATCAGAGGAGGTTTCCGGCGCGCCTCCGGTGGACACCACACGCGCCAGCGCCGAGGAAAAGCGCGGCATGGAGGACACGGTCAGAGTAGCCACTGCCAAGCTCGATGTGGTGCTCCTGCAAGCCGAGGAACTCTTAGCCGCTAAACTAGCGGCGACTCAACACGCGACAAAGTTGCGGCAACTGCAGGCGCAACCTTCCGTGTGGAAAAAAAGGTGGGCGAAAGTGCGGTCCGACGCACGCACGATTCAGCAAGCTCTCGAAAGTAAACGCAATGGCAATGGCGACTTGCCGGTCAGCTCACACTTGCTCCGCGTGGTGGAGTTTTTGGAATGGAGTCAGGATTTCGTCGCATCCCTGGAGGCCGAATTGACGGACCTCGCCAGGACGGCGGACCACGATCAACGGTGGGTCGGGGGAATGGTGGACAATCTACTCGACGAGATGAAGAAGGTCGTGATGCAGCCGTTCTCAACCTTACTAGATGTGTTCCCGCGATTCGTACGCGAACTTTCCCGCGATCAGGGCAAAGACGTTGAGTTGGCGCTCCGCGGCGGCGACATCGAGATCGATCGGCGGATACTGGAGGAGATGAAAGACCCCCTCATCCATCTCGTGAGAAACTGCCTCGACCACGGCATTGAAACGCCGGCTGAGCGCAGACAAAAAGGCAAGCCGCCGCGCGGGACCCTGACAATCAGCATTGCACCGAAAAACGACGGCAATGTCGAGTTGCTGATCACCGATGATGGCGCCGGCATCGACGCGGGCAAAGTTAAAGCGGCGGCGGTGAAACTAGGCCTGCTTGCGTCGGAGAAAGCAGAAGTGCTCGGCGATCACGAGGCAGTATCCCTGATTTTTCACTCAGGCATTTCCACCAGCCCAATCATCACCGACCTTTCCGGTCACGGTCTCGGATTAGCCATTGTCAAGGAGAAGGTGGAAAAATTAAACGGCGCGCTCTCCATCGAAACGAAGCCGGGCCAAGGCGCCACGTTCCGCATTATTTTACCGCTGACGCTCGCGCGATTTCGCGGAGTCGTCGTTCGCGTGGACGAGCATCTGTTCGTCCTCCCCACCACTCATGTGGAGCGAGTCACGCGCATGAGAAAGGCGGACGTGAAGACCGTCGAGAATCGGGAGACAGTGGCGCTCAATGGAGAGATCCTGCCGTTGACGCGCCTCGCGGAAGCGTTGGCGCTGCCGCGCAAAAGCACGACGCCTGAACAGTTGGATGCGTACCTCATCGTCGTGCTGGTTTTCGCCAACCAGCGCATCGCGTTTATCGTTGATGAAATCTTGCAGGAACAGGAAGTCTTAGTAAAACCTCTTGGCAAACAGATTGTGCGAGCGCGCAACATTGCTGGGGCGACGATCTTAGGCTCAGGCAAGGTCGCGCCTATCCTCAATACGTCGGACTTGATAAAAGCCGCCGTGCGCATCAGCGAAACGAGCGTGAGGGCTGCGATGCCTTCCGCAGAGACCATTGCCACACTAAAGAAATCAGTGCTGGTGGCGGAAGACTCTATTACGGCGCGGACCTTACTGAAGAACATTCTTGAAGCGGCGGGTTATCAGGTAGAAACGTCCGTGGACGGCATCGACGCCTTCACCAAGTTGCGCAGCGGCTCCTTCGACTTGGTGGTGTCCGACGTAGAGATGCCGCGGCTGAATGGTTTCGGTCTCACGACGAAAATCCGCGCCGAGAAGAAATTCGCCGAAATCCCCGTGATTTTGGTCACCGCGCTCGAATCCCGCGAGGACCGCGAGCAAGGCATCGACGTTGGCGCCAACGCCTACATTGTGAAAAGTAGCTTCGACCAAAGCAATCTGTTAGAAATCATCCGGCGATTGATATGAACCCACACTCACACAAAGTCATCAAGGTCCTCGTGGTGGACGATTCGCAGGCCGTCGCAGAGTTCTTAATGCACGTGCTGAACGCCGATCCCAGCATTCAGGTCGTGGGCATCGCTTCAAATGGCGAGGAAGGTCTCGAAGCAACACTGCGGACGAAACCCGACGTAATCACGATGGACATCTATATGCCCAAAGTGAATGGCTTTGAGGCGACCCGAACAATCATGGAGACGCGCCCGACGCCCATCGTCATTGTCAGCGGCAGCACCAGTGTTGATGAAGTGGCCACCAACTTTCGGGCAATGGAGGCCGGCGCGCTGGCGGTTGTGGCTCGACCGCCTGGGCTTGGCCATCCTGATCACGAGGTGCAAACCAAGGAATTAGTAGCGACGGTCAAGCTTATGTCTGAAGTCAAGGTAGTCAAACGCTGGCCGCGGACCAAATTCAGGCAGGCGCGGTCGAACATGCCGCAAGTGGGCGCGAAGACATCGCCGGGCGCTATCCAAGTAGCGGCGATCGGGGCTTCGACTGGCGGTCCGCTTGTGCTGCAGACCATTCTTTCCAACCTGTCGCGGGACTTTGCCGTTCCCGTGCTCATTGTTCAGCATATGACGCCAGGCTTTGTGGAAGGTTTTGTCGAATGGCTGGCGCACTCTTCCGGCTTTCCGGTGCGTGTCGCCACGGCAAGCGAAACTCTTTTACCTGGCCACGCCTATGTTGCTCCGGACGACTTTCACATGGGTGTGAGCATGGATCGCCGCATTCTTTTAACTAGGGAAGTGAAGGAGCATGGAACGCGCCCTTCGGTCTCGTTTCTCTTTCGCTCGGTGAAAGCAGTGTTCGGACCGCATGCGGTGGGCGTGTTGCTCACCGGGATGGGCAGAGATGGCGCGGAGGAATTAAAAGCACTGAAGGACGGCGGCGCCATTACCATCGCACAAGATAAAGAGAGTTCCGTTGTTCATGGCATGCCCGGCCAGGCAATTCAGATCGGCGCGGCTGTGCAAGTGTTGCCGCCTGAGGCCATCGCCAAAATTTTGCCAACCATGGTGACCAAAGCATGAAAACTGATACCGCAAGAGACCGTGTGGAAATTCTCATTGTAGAGGACAGCCCTACGCAGGCCGACCATTTGGCATATATCCTTGAGCAGCACGGCTATCTCCTTTCCGCCGTGCGCAACGGCCGGGAAGCCCTCGCCTCCATCGGCCACCGCCCTCCCACTTTAGTGATCAGTGACGTCATTATGCCCGAAATGGATGGGTACGAACTGTGTCGCCGAATCAAACAGGAAGACGACATCAAAAGCATCCCCGTGATCCTGTTGACCTCTTTGAGCGATCCCGCTGATGTAGTGAGAGGGCTGGAATGCGGAGCTGATAGCTTCATCTTTAAGCCTTACGATGAACGTTATCTCCTTGCCCGCATTGCTTATGTGTTAGCCAACCGGAGCCTGCGAGAGAATGAGAACACGCAAATAGGCGTAGAAATTTTTTTTGCTGGAAAAAAATTTTTTATCACCTCAGATCGGCTGCAAATTCTGAATCTCCTGCTTTCCACTTATGAAGTGGCAGTCCAGAAAAACTTGGAATTAAGCACGGCCCAGGACGAATTACGGCTCTTCAACGAGCATCTGGAAACCAAGGTAGAAGAGCGCACGGCGGCCTTGGAAGCGGAAATCACCGAACGGAAGGAAACGGAGCATAAGCTGCAGGCCCAATTGAGCAGACTCAATCTGCTTAACCACATCACCCGCGCCATTGGCGAACGCCAGGACTTACGGAGCATTTTCCAGGTGGTTATCCGAAGTCTGGAGGACAATCTGCCGATTGATTTCGGCTGTATCTGTCTCTACGACTCGGGCGCCGAGACGCTGACGGTTACTAGCGTCGGCGTCCGTAGCGGGGCGTTGGCGATGGAGCTCGCCATGAGTGAGCAGGCGCATATTCCCATCGAGGGAAATGGACTGGCTCGCTGCGTACGCGGTCAATTAGTGTACGAGCCGGACATTAGCGAGGTGCGAATGCCGTTTCCTCAACGACTCGCTAACGCCGGATTGCACGCGTTGGTCGCGGCCCCGCTGCTGGTGGAGAGCCGCGTATTCGGCGTTCTGATTGCTGCACGGCAGCAAGCGCACAGCTTCAGCAGTGGCGAGTGTGAGTTCTTGCGCCAGTTGAGCGAACATGTCGCCCTGGCCACCCATCAGGCCCAACTCTATACCGCCTTGCAGCAGGCCTATGATGACTTGCGACAAACGCAACAGGCCGTCCTACAGCAGGAGCGCTTACGCGCCTTGGGGCAAATGGCCAGCGGCATCGCCCATGATATCAACAACGCGATCTCCCCGATTACCCTTTACACCGAAGCGTTGCTGGAGCGGGAACTCACGCTGAGTGCGAACGCCCGCGAGCAGCTGGAAACGATCCAACGCGCTATTGAGGACGTTGCCCATACGGTAGCGCGCATGCGGGAGTTCTATCGGCCCCATGAGCCCGAGCTGATGCTGTTGCCGGTCGATCTCACCCGCTTGCTGCCCCAGGTCGTAGACCTCACGCGCGCCCGCTGGAGCTCCATACCTCAGCAGCACGGCCGGGTCATCACCATCCATACGGAGGTGGAGCCGACGCTGCCATCTATTTTGGGCGTCGAGAGCGAACTGCGCGAGGCGCTCATCAATCTCATCTTCAACGCCGTCGACGCCATGCCCGAAGGCGGTACGCTGACGTTGCGTGCTCGGACGGCGCCCACCACTCCCTCAGACACCTTCCCCTCTGTCCAGATGGAAATCAGTGATACGGGCATGGGAATGGATGAGGAGACCCAGCGGCGGTGTCTCGAACCGTTTTTCACCACCAAGGGGGAACGGGGCACAGGTTTAGGGCTGGCGATGGTATATGGCATCGTCCAACGGCATGGGGCGGAGTTGGAGATGGAAAGTGTGGTAGATCAGGGGACCACTATTCGGCTCCTCTTCACCACGCCGCGCGCAGCGGTGGGCAAGTCGAGTCCGTCCGCTGTCCCAGAGCATCTACCGTCCCGGTTACGTCTTCTCATCATCGATGACGATCCGCTGTTACTCAAATCCCTGCGGGACACCTTGGAGAGCGATGGGCATCACATCACCACCGCCAATAGGGGGCAGGCAGGCGTGGCAGCGTTTGAGGCCGCACAGCAGCAGGGCGAACCGTTTACGGTCGTAATTACTGACTTGGGCATGCCCGCCATGGATGGGCGGCAAGTCGCGGCGGCAATCAAAGCGACGGCGCCCGCCACCCCGGTTCTACTCCTCACTGGTTGGGGACAGCGATTAGCGGATGAGCAGGATCTGCCGCCGCATGTGGATCGCGTGCTGAGCAAACCACCCAAGTTGCGGGAACTGCGCGCCGCCCTGGCTGAACTGACAGTGGGCGCCGGACAGACCGAGCGGTGAGCGATCCGCATATGATATGTAGGAAGAGATAAAGCACTTCAGCGAAGGGGTGAGATACATGGGTTTCCTGACTCTTGTCAAATGTTTCGCCTATCAGTAAAAAAACGAACTCTTAGGTCGTATGCGTGAACAAGCACCAAGGATGGCAAGGTTTACCGTTGGCCCCATGTTTCCCGTTGGGTTCTCGACTGAAGCAAAGAGGGTCAAAAAGTTAGGGAGGACAGCTATGAAAAAGCACACCAAGCCCCCACCGTTGGCGAGCCAGTTCTGGCCCGAACGCCCCACATAGACGGACTGGAGATAGGCCCCAGTTCCTGATGGAAAGTGTCAAGCCCTACGTGCTCTTCCTTCTCAACACAAAGAGGCCGTGTGCACGCAGAGAAAAGTCAATGAAGATTTTCATTTCTCAGAACTTTACGACGAGACGGAACCGCGGCAACGCCCGGCGCAATTGGCCCTGTCGCCAGGGGCCCTCAGGCTTCACCTTCATCGCGTTTGCCCTCGTCATTTTCGCAAGCGAGGCCTTCGCGCAAATCCAAAAATCCATTCCGCCCACCAGCATGCTCAAAAAATTGAGTATAGAAGAACTCATGGACATCGAGGTCACTTCGGTTTCCAAGCGTCCGGAAAAACTGTCGGAAACGGCCTCGGCCATTCAGGTCATTACACAAGAGGATATTCGCCGTTCCGGCGCCACGAGTCTTCCTGAAGCGTTGCGACTTGCGCCGAATCTCCAAGTGGCGCAGGTCAACGCGAGCCAGTGGGCGATCAGCGCACGCGGTTTCAATAACGTGCTTGCCAACAAGCTGCTGGTGATGATTGACGGACGCACGGTCTATACACCGCTCTACGCGGGCGTTTTTTGGGATGTGCAGGACACGCTGCTGGAAGATGTGGATCGCATTGAAGTCATCAGCGGCCCTGGTGGTACGCTATGGGGCGCGAACGCAGTCAACGGCGTAATCAACATCACTACGAAGAGCGCGAAGGAGACGCCAGGCTTGTTCATTGAGGGCGGCACGGGAACTGACCTGCACGGTTTTGGGGGGATACGCTACGGCGGTCAGTTGGCTCCCCATCTCTACTATCGTGTATACGGTAAGGCGTTTAGCCGCGACGACACTACGCTCGTCAACGGTTCAGACGCCCAGGACGCTTGGCCTATGGGCCAAGGCGGCTTTCGACTTGATTGGGACCCAGATGAGAAAAACCTCCTCACTCTGCAAGCCGATTTCTACGACGGCAGACCCAATCCCGATGGCGGCACTCCAGTAGTGGTCCGGGGCGGCAATGCACTGGGCCGCTGGACGCATACGATTTCAGAGGGTTCGGACTTCCAATTGCAGTTGTATTACGACCGGACGTGGCGCAACTTCGGCAGTGAGTTTACAGAAGACCTAGGCACGTATGATGTCAACTGGCAGCACCGGTTCCAGTTCGGCCAGCGGCAGGAGGTGATCTGGGGACTGGGCTTCCGTTTGATGGATGATACAGTAGATAACCTTCCATTGCTGGCCTTCCGGCCAGGACACAAGACGCTTTCTCTCTACAGTGCGTTCGTCCAGGATGAAATTACATTGATCGAAGACCGCTTACGCCTCACGCTGGGATCAAAGTTTGAACATAACGACTACACCGGCTTTGAATTTCAGCCGAGCGGCCGCTTAGCGTGGACGCTAACACGGCGCCAAACGATCTGGGCGGCTATCTCACGGGCCGTGAGAACACCTTCGCGGATTGATCGTGACTTCTTTTTATTCATCGCTCCGACCATCCCCGCAATAATGGGCAACTCCGATTTTGCATCAGAGGAACTGCTTGCCTACGAACTGGGATGGCGTCTGCAACCGTCTACCAAACTGTCTGTGTCTTTGGCAACTTTTTACAACGAATACGACAACGTGCGGAGCGCCGAGCCTGGCCCGCCGCCCCTGAATATCCCGATCGTGTTCAGTAATGGGGTACGGGGCGAGACTTACGGCGTCGAACTGGCGGCGGTGGGGCAGCTGACTGATTGGTGGCGTTTGCGTGGGGGTTATACATTTCTGCAGAAGCATCTCTCGGCGAAGCCCAGCAGCCACGATCTCAACCAAGGAACAGCGGAAAGCAATGATCCGGAACATCAGTTCTTAGTTCAATCCTCAATGGACCTTTCAGATCATTTCGAACTGGACGCCGTCATCCGTTACGTAGACGCGCTACCCCAGCCCCATGTCCCGAGTTATGTCAGCCTGGACGTACGGCTTGGATGGAAGCTGACTAGATACTGTGAGCTGGCCATCGTCGGCCAGAATTTGCTGGACGGTCGGCATCCTGAGTTTGTACCTTCATCACCGTCCCCGCGTGAGATTGAACGCAGCGTTTACGGAAAGGTCACATGGCGGTTCTAACGACATCAAGGCGGCGACGGGCTCGCCGTAGTCTCAAAAGTGCGGCTGCTCAATGGGTTGTCATGTCCGCTTTGCTGCTCTCCAGCGTGCAAGGAGCATTGACGGACACGGCGCCTCCCCCAGAATATCAACTCAAAGCTGTTTTCCTATTTAACTTTGCCCAGTTCGTGGAGTGGCCGCCTCAAGCCTTTCCCGAAGCGCAAACCCCCCTGGTTATCGGTGTGCTAGGAGAGGACCCGTTTGGCGCGTACTTGGATGAGATTGTGCGCGACGAAATAGTAAACGACCGACCGTTGGCCATCCAACGATATCACCGAGTGGAGGAGATCAAGACGTGTCATGTGTTGTTCATTAGCCGTTCGGAGGCGGATCGGTTTGAACAGATTTTCACTGACCTGAAAGGTCGGCATATCCTTACCGTAGGCGATGCCGCAGGCTTTGTTAAACATGGGGGCCTAATCCGATTCGTCATTGAAAAAAATAAAATCCGCCTGAGAGTCAACCTGGAGGCCGCTAAAGACACCAATTTGGTGATCAGCTCCAAGCTGCTTCGACCAGCTGAGATCGTCCCTCCAGGAGAGGATTAATCGATGTCACTCGCAGGCACCCCAATCCAGCGAAAGCTGATGACCATCCTTTTGCTAACCAGCGGGACGGTGTTGCTGCTGACGTGCGCGGCATTTTTCGCTTACGAGTTCTTGACATCCCGCCAGACCATGGTCCGGCAACTCTCCACTCTGGGGAAAATCATCGCCGACAACAGCACTGCGGCATTAGCTTTCGACAATCAGGATGACGCGAAAGAAATTCTGGCTACCCTCAAAGCCGACCAGCATATCGTGGCCGCCTGTCTATACGACAAGGAAGGAAATCTGTTTTCACAATATCCTAAAAATCTGCCTGTTGATGTTTTTCCCGCCGCGCCGGAAAACGAGGGGTATCGTTTCGAGTCCTCGCATCTGATTACCTTTTATCCAGTCGTAGAAGGGAGCAGACGCCTTGGCGCGCTCTATCTGAAATCCGACATGGGAGCCATGTATGAACGGTTTCGACTGTACAGCGTCATCGTTCTGGTGGTCATCGGAGCTTCTTTCTTAGTGGCGTATACGCTTTCCAAGGCGCTGCAGGGGCAGATTTCACAACCCATTCTAGCTCTGGCTGAGACTGCCAAGGCCATCTCGGACCGCCAGGACTATTCCGTCCGGGCCGTAAAACTTGGCCAGGATGAATTAGGTCTGCTGACCGACGCATTCAATCACATGCTCACACAAATTCACGAGCAGAACCAAGCCTTGAAAGACAGTGAGGAACGTGTGCGCGCCGTCCTGAATTCCGCGCTCAGCGCCGTGGTGGCGGTCGATTCCGAGGACAAGATTATCGAGTGGAATGCTCAAGCCGAAAAATTATTTGGCTGGACGCACCAGGAGGCGCTCGGGCGGTCATTGTCGGCAACGATTGTACCGCTGCGTTATCGAGAGGCGAATCGGCGCGGCCTGGAACGCTTTCTGGCGACTGGCGAAAGTCCAATTGTGAATCGGCTCATGGAGATGAATCTCTTACGCCGCGACGGCAGTGAGTTCCCCGTGGAATTATTCATTAGTTCCCTGAAAATCGGCGGCATGGTCACATTTTGCGGTTTCCTTACCGACATCACGGAACGGAAAGAAGCAGAGACTAAACTACAAGCTCAATTAAGTCGGCTGGATTTGCTCAGTCGGACCACGCACGCCATCGGCGAGCGCCAGGACTTACGGAGCATTTTCCAGGTGGTTATCCGAAGTCTGGAGGACAATCTGCCGATTGATTTCGGCTGTATCTGTCTCTACGACTCGGTCACCGAAATGCTGACGGTCACTAGCGTCGGCGTCCGTAGCGGGGCGTTGGCGATGGAGCTCGCCATGAGTGAGCAGGCGCATATTCCCATCGAGGGAAATGGACTGGCTCGCTGCGTACGCGGTCAATTAGTGTATGAGCCGGACATTAGCGAGGTGCGAATGCCGTTTCTGCAACGACTGGCCAACGCCGGATTGCACGCGTTGGTCGCGGCCCCGCTACTGGTGGAGAGCCGCGTATTCGGCGTCTTGCTTTCCGCGCGGCGCCAAGCGCACAGCTTCAGCAGTGGCGAGTGTGAGTTCTTGCGCCAGTTGAGCGAACATGTCGCCCTGGCCACCCATCAGGCCCAACTCTATACCGCCTTGCAGCAGGCCTATGATGACTTGCGACAAACGCAACAGGCCGTCCTGCAGCAGGAGCGCTTACGCGCCTTGGGGCAAATGGCCAGCGGCATCGCCCATGATATTAACAACGCGATCTCACCCATCGCTCTCTACACTGAATCGCTCCTGGAGCAAGATCCCAACTTGAGCCCGAGCGCCCGAGAACGTCTGGAGATCATCCAACGCGCTATTGAGGACGTTGCCCACACGGTAGCACGCATGCGAGAGTTTTACCGCCAACGCGAACCTCAGCTTGCGCTGTTGCCGGTCGATCTCACCCGCTTGCTGCCCCAGGTCGTAGACCTCACGCGCGCCCGCTGGAGTGACATACCTCAACAACAAGGTCGCGTCATAACAATCCACACAGCTCTGGCTCCAGTACCTCCTATTCTGGGGGTAGAGAGTGAACTGCGTGAGGCTTTTGTGAACCTCGTCTTCAACGCGGTTGATGCCATGCCCGAGGGCGGCATGCTGACGCTACGCGCCCGGATGGGAGGCGCACGAGACACTCTCGCTTCGGTTCAAGTGGAAGTTTGTGATACCGGGATAGGGATGGACGACGAGACGCGACGGAAGTGTCTCGAGCCGTTCTTTACCACCAAGGGCGAGCGAGGTACGGGCTTAGGGCTGGCAATGGTGTATGGCATCGTACAACGCCACGGCGCGGAGCTAGAAATTGAAAGTGCGATAGGCAAAGGAACGACCATCCGGCTGATCTTCACAGCCCCTACGGCTGCTGCTCAAGCGACAAGTTTACCCGTCGTCCAAGGATCAGCCTCAGTCCGGCTACGCCTTCTCATAGTGGATGATGACCCGCTACTCCTCAAATCCCTACGGGACACCTTGGAAGCCGACGGTCATCTTATCACTGCCGCCGATGGCGGCCAGGCAGGCGTCGATGCCTTTGTCGCGGCGCATACGCGCGGCGAACCATTCGTGGCGGTCATTACCGACTTAGGCATGCCCTACATGGATGGGCGGCAAGTCGCGGCGGCAATCAAAGCGACGGCGTCAGCCACTCCGGTTCTACTCCTCACTGGCTGGGGACAGCGATTGACGGATGAGCAGGATCTACCGCCGCATGTGGATCGCGTGCTGAGCAAACCGCCTAAGCTGCGGGAACTGCGCACGGCCTTGGCTGAACTGACGGCTGGCATCGGACAGACCGAACAGTGATAAATTCGCAAGCTCATGGTATTGGAGAGGCCATCAATTACTTCGGCCAAAGGGGCGATGGATGGGATTAATGATCTTTGTAAAATGTTTTGCTTCTCGGTTCAAACAACAAATTCTCTTGTAATATGAGTGAACAACAACCAAGGATGGTGGCGTGGTTTGCTGGCGTTCTTGTGTTCATCCTCGGGGCTCTCGTTTTGCTAGGGTGGGCGCTCGATGCCGCTCCTCTTAAAAGTGTTCTGCCGGGATGGCCCCAAATGGTAGCCGCCACCGCGTTAGCTTTTGTGCTGGCCGGGACGGCGCTTGTGCTCACGACTGCGGAACCGGTGAGCGCGTCGGCTCCGCGAGCAGAAGAAAAGTTGGGCCTGGTCCGTCGCCGTGGGGCGCTAGGTTGTGCGAGTCTCGTGGTGCTTATCGGCTTGCTCAAACTGAGCGAATACGTGATAGGGTGGGACCTGGGCATCGATCATCTTGTATTCAAAGAATCGCCGGATATGACTGGCAGCTTTCCTCTGAGTGGCATGTCACCCGCGACTGCATTCACTTTCTTGTTGCTCGGGAGCGCGTTGCTCCTCGCGCTCCGCTCGCGCGCTTATAGCGTCTTTCAGGTTCTCACCTTGCTGAGTGGACTGATCGGCTGGCTGGGGGTGAGTCGCTATTTCTATGGCGGCGAACCACTTTTTCCCTATGCGCAGATGGCGATGCACACGGCGTTGTCGTTTCTCATCTTGAGCGCGGGGATTCTCTGTACGCGAACAGATGGTGGACTGGTGGCGTTGCTTATCAGCAAGAGTATGGGTGGAGTGAGCGCTCGGCGGTTACTGCCTCCTGCGCTGCTTGTGCCCCTCATCCTCGGATGGTTGCAATTACAGGGACAACGCGTCGGGTGGTATGGCGCGGAGGCCGGACTATCTTTGTTCGCGCTATCGAATGTCATCGTGTTTGGCGCACTGGTCTGGGCCAATGCGACCTCGCTCCATCGCAGCGATACGGAACGCAAGCGGGCGCTGGAAACACTGCAAAGAAGTGAAACCTTCTTGGTCGAGGCGCAGCAAATCGCTCACGTCGGCAGTTTGGAAGTGTACTTGGACGATAAGGCTGCCTCAGGGCAAGAACGGCGCGTGTGGTCAGAGGAAATGTTTCGCATTTTGGGTTTTGCGCCTGGCTCAGTGGAGCCGAGTCAGGAACTCTATCTGAGTCGTGTTCCTCCGGAAGATCGCCAGCCGATGTTGAAAACATACGCGACAGTGTTGGCCCAAGGGAAGCCCTCGGGCTATGAACACCGCGTCGTGCATCCCGACGGCTCAGTGCGTTTCGTGTACGGGCAGGCCAACCTCGTCCAGGACCAGCAAACAGGCCAACCGCTGCGAATGTTCATAACCGTTCAAGACATCACCGAGCGCAAGCAAGCAGAGGAAGCCTTGAAGAATAGCGAGCGCCGGTTTCGCGCACTCATCGAGCACGGCTCCGACAGCATTGCCGTGATCGACGCAGACAACAACATTCTCTACCTCAGCCCTTCCGTAGCGACCGTCGAGGGTTATACAGCTGAAGAGCTTGCCGGACGCAACGGTATTGAGAACACTCATCCCGACGATCTGCCGCTGCTTCATGAGACCGTCCAACAGCTTTTGGACCATCCAGGCCAGCCCATCCCTGTGTTGTGGCGGCGTCGGCACAAGAACGGGCACTGGATCTGGCTTGAAGGCGTCGCCACCAACTTGCTTCATGATCCCGCGGTCCAAGGAATTGTGACTAATTACCGCGATGTCACCGACCGAAAGCTGGCCGAGCAAAAACTACAGGCACAACTGGAACGACTCAACCTGCTTAACCGCATCACGCAGGCGATCGGTGAACGGCAAGACTTGCAGAGCATTTTCCAGGTCGTCATTCGCAGCCTGGAGGACAATCTGCCCATCGATTTCGATTGCCTCTGCCTCTACGATTCGGCGGACGAGGCGCTGACCGTCGCCAGTGTCGGCGTCCGCAGCGAGGCGCTGGCTATGGAACTAGCGATGTCTGAGCAGGCGCGCATTCCCATTGACCAAAACGGTCTCACGCGCTGTGTGCGTGGTCAGTTGGTATACGAGCCGGACATCAGCCAGATCCAATTCCCTTTTCCGCAACGGTTACTGCGGGGTGGCTTGCACGCGTTGGTCGTGGTGCCGCTGCTGGTTGAAAGTAAAGTCTTTGGGGTGCTCGTAGCTGCGCGGCGGCAGCCGCACAGCTTCAGTAGCGGCGAGTGTGAGTTTCTGCGTCAGTTGAGCGAACATGTCGCCCTGGCCGCCCATCAGGCGCAACTGTACTCCGCTCTGCAGCAAGCCTACGACGACTTGCGCCAGACGCAACAAGTCGTGTTGCAGCAGGAACGTCTGCGGGCGCTCGGCCAAATGGCCAGCGGCATCGCCCATGACATCAACAACGCGCTCTCCCCCGTCGCACTCTACACTGAGTCACTGCTAGCGCAGGAACTCACGCTGAGCCCTCATGCCCGGGAGCGCCTGGAGATCGTCCAGCGCGCCATCGAGGACGTAACCCAAACCATCGCGCATATGCGGGAGTTTTACCGTCAACGCGAGCCCCAACTTACGCTAACGCCAGTAGATTTGAACCTCCTCATGCACCAAGTCGTAGGGCTGTCGCGGGCTCGGTGGAGTGATATGCCTCATCAGCGAGGCATCGTTATCAAATTGGTCTCCGAGTTAGAGAGGAATCTACCAGTCATCATGGGGGTTGAAAGTGAAATCCGTGACACCCTTATCAATCTCATCTTCAACGCCGTGGATGCGATGCCGGACGGTGGGACGTTGACGTTACGGACACGCACTTCAGAAAGCGCATCGGTTGCAGGAGAAGCGCCACCGCTACGGCGCGTGCAGGTGGAGGTGACAGACACCGGGGTCGGCATGGACGAGAAGACGCGGCAACGTTGTCTGGAGCCATTTTTTACCACTAAAGGTGAGCGCGGCACAGGCCTCGGGCTGGCAATGGTGTATGGAATGGTGCAACGGCACAGTGCGGATATGGAGATCGACAGCACGGTGGGCGAGGGCACGACGGTGCGGCTAATCTTCGCGGAGCCCATAGCCGCAGCTAGCAGGCTGAACCTGCCGGGCGACCAAGGACCAGCGCCGGACCGCCTGCGCCTTCTCATCGTAGACGACGACCCACTGCTTCTCAAATCTTTGCGCGACACGCTAGAGGGTGATGGCCATCTCATTACTGTGGCCGACGGTGGACAGGCTGGCGTCGATGCGTTTTTTGCGGCGCGGGAGCGCGGTGAGCCCTTCGCGGTGGTGATTACAGATTTAGGCATGCCGTATATGGATGGGCGCAAAGTGGCGGCGGCCATAAAGGCGACGGCGCCGACCACACCGGTTATTCTCTTGACCGGCTGGGGGCAACGTCTGGAAGCTGAAGGCGAGGCGCTGCCTCATGTGGATCGAATCTTGAGCAAACCACCCAAGCTGCGTGAATTGCGTGCAGCGCTCGCCGAGGCCACAAACACCGCGACACGAACCACCCAGTCATAAAGGCGAGAGCGCCACGTATGTTATGCCAAATCTTCTTTGAGAATAGTATTTTGCAAGCTGGACAAGGAGTCTGAAGCCCCTTGTCTCTACGCGAGATGAGCGACAACTGACACAAGCAAACGTTACTATACTTTCACGTTTTGATACCAGATTTCAGTTCGGTCTAGGAGACGTTGAAACTGGTTCTTAACCTGGCTTCCGGCTTCCGAGTGAGCAGAGAAGGACCTTAACAAAATCTACTCACTCTTTCCCCAGAGCTGTTCGAGCACCTGATCCCGCCCACATTGGTAGCGATAGAATTTGTACCGCAGTGGATTCTTTTGATAGTAGTCTTGATGATACTCTTCAGCTTTGTAAAATTCTCCGGCTGGAACGATTTCGGTGACAATTGGTTTGGTGAACCGACCTGATTGCACCAGCGCCTTCTTCGAGGCTTCAGCCAGCCGTTGCTGTTCCTCACCGTGATAGAAAATAGCGGTGCGATACTGCGAGCCGTGATCACAGAACTGAGCGTTAGGCGTGAACGGAT
>JBFWZL010000041.1:0-19339 GCA_050185455.1 Binatia bacterium
CGAACCAATTTCAGGCCGACTTGCTATGGCGCAGCTATGTCATGGGCGAGCAGGAGCAGTTTTCTCCCGCGCCTGGGCAAGAAGGGTTGGCGGATCGCGTGTTGAACTTGATCGCCTCGAAAGTGTGCTTGAATAAGGACGAGCTGCACACGTTCTTCGGTTTGACCTATCTTGGGTTTCAACAACAAGGGAAACTTGCCGGACTGACGGCTGAAGTCGACAAGGCGCTTGACGCTCTTACGCGAGCACAACTGGTTACTGTTCAAGAAGATGGGGGGCTCGAAGCGTCAACTTTAGGAGAAGCCGCCGCGCGCAAAGGTATTCGCGCATCGACCGCGGTGCGCCTGGCGCGTTTCTTTGAAACCGCGCGAGGACGGACAATCCCAGAAGTAGAATTGTTTTACTTATTGAGTCTGACTGAAGAAGGCAAGAAGACCTATCTTCCGCTGTCCAGCACGGAGCACAGGGGCAGGGTGTACGAAAGTAAGATCGGCGAGTATGTGCATGAACAAGGAGACGAGCCGGGTGACGAACTGAAGCGATTACTCAACGCGCGTATGTTGCCCACGTCGCAAGAAGCGCGCTCCGCGAAACTGGCGCTTCTGCTTGTCGGCTGGACGAAAGGAGAAGAGCTTCCGCAGCTCGAAAGTCGTTATCAGTGTTACGCCGGGACGATCATGGCGGCTTCCGATGAAGTGAGCTGGCTGGTGGACGCCGCGGCGGAAATCGCGGAAGTGATGGGCTGGAATCCGGCTGAACACCTTGCTGAGTTGGCTGAATGCGTGCGGTATGGCGTCGCGCCTGCTTGCTTGCCTCTCGCCCGCGCACACTTGTCCGGGCTCAGTCGTGAAGATATGAGAACGCTTGTCGAAGCAGGATTTGACTCGCCTCAGGCGCTGCGCGACGCGTCGGCTGAGGCTTTGGAGCGCTATTTATCCTTCTCGCAAATTGAAACGTTGCACTCCGCTCTGGCTTGAAACGTATGACGGATCATTTCCCGAAAGATGTACTTTCCGCAACGCTCAGCGTTTTGGAGGTGGAAACCGAAAATACGGTCCTCCTCTCCGCTCTTTCGTCAGCCTTGGCACAGGGGACTGTTTCTCAAGAGCCACGCGGCTATGCCCTTCGTAGCGGAGGGCATCTTATCGCGTTCCGCTCTCTGCAAGGCGGGTTGACGTTGTTCTGGCCTCCTTCTTTAACCCAAGGACAAGTTCGCCGCCTAGCTTCCTTTGACCGTGCGGGTCGATTGCTTGTGGTGTTCCACTGGACCTCCGAAGGCAAGTTGACACATTTCAAGGCGCGCGGCCTTGATGGCCGTTTTCTTGGCGTGGTGCGCGGCGGCGCGTCTCATCTCAGCTGGGGTGACTCCGATAGCGTCTGGCTTTTGGAGGATGAAGACGGGTTTAATATCGATCGTTCGCTCACCCTCTTCCGCACGGTCGTGTATGAAGACATCGATTTTTTGCCGCCTTTAGATAATCCTACCGCGCTTCCGGCCGGTGGAGGCTCCACCGTTCTCAATGTCTTGGCGCTCTTGGCGCGAGATCAAGGGAAATCGTTATTACGGTATCGTGGTCCGTATCCGAGCGACCGACTCTTCGCCACCTTGCGGGAATCCTTTCGTTACAGCGGCGAGCCCGGCGTCATGAGAGAGCGATTCACTCAGGAGGCGGAGACCGCGGCCATGAACCTGGAAATGAAAGAAGTCGAAGTTGATTGGGCTCCATCTCCACATGAACGATTCTTTCCGGCGGCGCATACCTGCGTCCAACTCCGAGACGGTGTAGAAAAAGTGTACGACCGCGGGCGGACTTACTATCGACCCGACCTGACCACCGAAGCCTATACGATCTGGATACGACAAACGGAAGATGGCCACCCACGCTACGTCGCCGGTCTCATGATTCTTGGGCAAGCGCTGGAAGCTCACCTGATTCTTGATGACAGCGGCATGATCGCGGAACGTCCAGCTGTACGACGAGATTGGGACATTCGTGGCGGCATCCAACTACCAGAGGAATGGAAAGCTTTCCTGGTGCGACTTATTTCCTCGGAAAGCTCTTCGCTCCTCCGTTCCGCATTATGGCCGGCGATGGAAGAACTCACGTTCTTGTGGGCTCCCCTGCGAGGAAAGTTGTGGATGGTCGAAGACAACGAAGTGTATCTGCACGCCGGCATGGCGGCCGTCTATCGCGGTGCGCTGTCACAGACGAAGAGCGCGGGAGAAAGTCTGCTGCTGGCCGCCCGTTTTGCGTCTGAATTGGCTCGCTTGCTTGGTCCTTTTATCCGCGCGCGCGCCCAAGAGCGCCTCTCTGGTTTGTCCTCGCAAGATCAGCAGGTCGCCCTGCTATTTGCCGCAACGGACACACAAGGCTTGTCGGACAATGACCTACGCAAGTTTTTGACGCGTGTGGCGCAGGGCGAGGAATTGCCTGTGGTTACATGAGGAATTCTATATAGGAATTTCCTCATCTCACTCGTCAAAGATCCCACAGCTTTCCATCCGGCTGATTGACGTTCACTATCTGGGACAGTGAACGACTGGAATATCTCGACCAGTAGACCTCAGGCCAGACTGCCGCCGTGGCGGAGTTTGTCAGCGAGCACAGACTTGACAAAATTTTTACGTCTGACAGATATTGTTGAGAATTTTATTGCCTTCACCTACATTTGCAGGGAGAGACAGAGTACTGAAAAGGGAGTGATCTACCCGGGCGTTCTGCGAATGACGTGTAGGGTGGTCAAGAGGGTTGATGTCAGAGTCTTCAGGCTTTCAGCTCTCTCGCGGTAAGACGGTGTTGGCATGATTTCTAGCCAGAATTCATTTGAAGCTTCACAGTTACGACCTTATCTGCTTGGTTGTGGATATCGTGCTTCACAATTGGCGGTAGACATTGAGGTGGCAAAGGGTCACAGAGTACCCCTTGCTGCCTTTGCGCATTCGCCTCATGACTCACGGTCTGCTTGTATTGCTGTCATTGACGGTGTCCCTAACTCAGAGGCGGCGGTAGCCGCTTGTCGTAACATGGGAGCTCCACTGGTATTCTCCTATGTCTCTGGCCAGTGGCAATTTTGGAGACAAAGTCCGGCAAAACCGCAATTCCTACGACATATAACGCCGTCAGAGTTGCCTCAATTCTTTGACGAACAGAGAAAAAAGCTTTCTCCTACTGCTATTTATCGCGCCAAAACCTGGGCGCGATTCGATAAAAGTTATCAACTCGATTTCATCGATGTGGGTTTGATGCCTCTCATTGAGGAAGAAGCGGGCCGAAAGTTAGCGGATCTCATTGAACGGTGTGTGACGGATACCAAGTCACGACTCCATTGGGAAGAGATTTCTCAGGAACAAGGGCACTGGTTGTTACAATCTAATTTTTGGCTCTTGGCGGCGAAAATCTTGAAGGACAAAGGCGTTGCTACCTTTGCCACACTTGAACTCGACCATGTACAAGAGGTGTTGGATCATGTGGCTCAACATTACGGAGCAACAGTGTCAGTTCAAGTCGGTGCGAAACCACAAGCCGAAGCGCTCAAGGAGTCGGCGCGAGAAATCTCGAGGTTCAGTCATTTAGGCCTGGTAAGCGCTGATGCGCTGGCCTACCTGTACGAGAATGCCCTGATCACGAAAGAAGTCCGTGACGCTCTTGGGACGTATAGCACTCCAACTTATTTGGTGGATTACATCGTTGGAAAACTCCGACCGTGGATTGCCGATATTCCAACCAATCAGCGCCAAGCCTTTGAACCTGCTTGTGGACATGCCCCATTTTTGCTTTCTGTAATGCAGCTTCTCAGCGACTTGCTTCCGGAAAGTAGCTCTTCTGCTAGCAAACGTCACCACTATCTCCGCGCACGGCTGCATGGATGTGATATTGATTCTTTTGCGTTGGAAATTGCCCGACTCAGGTTGACGCTTGCGGATGTGCCTAACCCAAACGGATGGGATGTGTATCATGCTGATATCTTTGCAGGGGACTTCTTAGCTCGCAACTCACGCGCCGCCAACATCATTCTGGCGAACCCGACGTTTACAAATTTCTCTTCTGCGGAACGAAGCCGAACTAAGTCCGATTCTGTGCGAACTGTACACGTCAACAAAGCGGCTGAAATGCTTCACCGAATTGTGACCAATATGCAGGCTGGGTCAGTGTTTGGAGTAATTCTCCCGCAAGGCTTATTGCACAGCCAAAACGCGGAACCTTTACGAAAGTTCTTGGCGACAAACTTTGAATTACGCGAAATCTGCCTCTTGCCCGACAAAGTCTTTACTTCTGACGCGGAGTCGGTCGTCATTCTGGGTCGTCGTTTACAGCCCGGACAGCAGAATCGAAGCTCAATTCTCTACAGACGAGTACGTGAGTCGGGTGTTGAAAACTTCAAACGTTCTTATGAGGCGACATTCGATTCTCATATTCGAGTGTCGCGGTTTTCAAGTGCTGATAAGTGGAACTTTTATATTCCAGACCTGGAGGAAGTTTGGGAGTTTTGTCAAGCGCTTCCTCAGTTCGGACAAATGGTAACTATAGGGAAAGGATTCGATTTTCGCTCACCTCAAGATCCCATTTTTCCACCTAGCACGTCGACCATCTCGTATGGGCCTCGTGAAGGTTTCACAGAAGGCTTTGTAAGGTTGCATCCAAAGCTACAAACGCAAGAGCTACCTGAAACGGTATGGATTAACTTAGATTCTTCCGTGATCAAAACTCCTCGCTATGGTGCCATCACTGGAATTCCACAGGTCTTGTTGAATTATGCACGGGTTAGCCGAGAGCCATGGCGGCTGAAAGCGTTTCTGGACAAGAAAGGATATCCTGTCACAAGTCGATTCCTTGTCATTCGACCTCGGGACAAACGTTGGCCGTTAGAGGCGCTGTGGGGAATTTGCAACTCACCCTTGGCAAACGCTTACTCGTATGCATTTTCTGGCAAACGGGATGTGTTAACAGGGTTGATGCGTAAGATGCCGATCCCTGACATCAACTCTATAGAGGTGACCCCATTAGTTAAGGCGGTTGAGGTTTATCTGGAATCTGTCCAGGTCCTAGAAGACAGAGGGTTTTCGTCCGATGTTCTAGCCAAGCTAAAAATGCTCCATTGGCGCGTTGATGCCGAAGTCCTGAGTCTCTACGGACTCCCACCACACCTAGAACGACAACTGCTTGACCTGTTTTCTGGCGTGGAACGCCGTGGTGTGCCTTTTGAGCAGAAAGAGTATTTCCCCAAAGGGTTCACCGAACTCTCAACGCTCCATGAATTGTTGACCATTACCGCAGATTGGGAACAAACGAACGAGAGGCGTGTCCAACTCATTCAGAAGAAAGTCAAAAGAAATATTTTGGCGAATGAGAAACGCGAGCTTGATCATCTTCAGCAACTCACGGATGCGAGAATTCACTTACTAGCGCCGCTGCCTATCAAACGGTTGGAGGAGATGCGGGACGATTTAAAGCGGAGAGGGATATGGGAGGGAGAATAGACCAATCTTCTAATCCTTTTGCATACCCGACAACACGTCATATTCGTAGGCACGGTCCCTCCGGCTATAAAAATTATGAATCCTATCGAGACTGGCTCCGTGATGAGTTTAGCTTTCGTTGTGTATTCTGTCTCAGACGCGAACAGTGGGGTCTTGTAACGGGAAGTTGGGACATCGACCATTTTGTGCCGCAAGATCGTTATCCCCAAGGTAGGCTCAAGTATGAAAATCTTCTCTATATTTGTCATTCCTGTAATCTTGTGAAGAGTAACCAATTTATTCCAGATCCATGCGAAATGGCTTTCGGAGACTGCGTTGGAGTCCGTCAGGATGGAACTATTGAGGCCTTGAGCGAAGATGGAGAGATTCTTATTGAAACTTTAAGACTTGACAACGAAGAATATAGAGAATTTCGCTCCTTGTTCATCTCTATACTTCGTTCCCTCCTTCGCTCTCCTAAGCGTAGTGACAGACAAACCTATATCAAGTTGATGGGCTATCCTAATAAGCTCCCAGATCTAAGCCAGCTCAGGCCGCCTGGCAACAGTAAACCAGAGAGTATCAATGCTTCTTTCTATGCGCGGCGACTGCGAGGCGAATTGCCAGAAACCTATTAGACGAGGAAACAACCCTGTGTTACGACCCCAGTGCCTTCCTAAGCTGAACGAAGGCTTCGAGCTGCGCCACGGTGGCGACGACTTGTTCATCTTCCACCTGAGAGAGGCTGCGCTGGGTTTCCAGCAAGGTAAGGTAGTCGATACTTCCCGCCCCGAAGCGCGCCTTAGCGATATTATAGGCATTTTGCGCTGCTTGCACGGACTCACGGGCAAGCGCTATCTGTTGTGCCGTACTTTTTAGTGAAGCAAGTGCATTTTCGACTTCCTGAAACGCCGTCAGCACCGTTCTTTGGTACTGCGCCGCCAGTTCCCGTTGGCGGGCAGTGACGGTTTCAAGGTTGCCTTCCAGCCTGCCGCCAGAAAAGATAGGAGCCAGAACGTTGGCCGCGAGGGAAAGCGCCGTGGTTGCAGGGTCGCCGAATCCGGCGGCTATAAGGCTGCCGTCCGCACCCAACTGTAGCGAAGGAAAGAAGGCCGCTCGCGCAGCTCCGATATCAGCATTAGCGGCCAGCAGTCCGGCTTCGGCGCTTTGGATATCCGGTCTGCCCGTGAGTAATGAAGCCGGCGGCGTCAAATTTACTGTCGGTATATTGAGGGAAGCTAGCTCCGCTTGCGGCGCTCCGAAACGCTGTGGAGCTTGTCCGAGAAGAACTGCCAAGGCGTTCAAGGTTGTGGCTTGCTGCTCAATGAGCGTGGTCAACGCGGAGCGAATGTTGTTTACGACTACTTTCTGCTGGGAGACTTCGAGCGCTGAGACACTTCCTTCACGAAAACGCGCTTCGACGATCCTCAATATCTCTTCGGCGTTCTTCAAGTTATTCTCTGCAATACGAATCCGATCGTTAAACCCAAGCACTCGTGTGAAGAGAACGGCAGTATCAGTGGTGACGACAAGGCGTAACGCCTCGCGGTCATACTGACTGGCTTCGACACGGTAAGTCGCCGCCTCTGCCTGACTACGGTTCCTACCCCAAAGATCAAGTTCATAACTGAGCGTTATAAAGCCATCTACCCGCGAATCATCTCGTCTTTCCTGATAAGTCTGCGACAATCCACCACCCGCATCCAAAGAAGGCAGCAACCCGGCGCCCGCAACCTTCGCCTGAGCGCGCGCTTGCTCAATGCGGTGCAAAGCGGCCTGGAGGTCAAGGTTTTGCGCGAGCGCTATCTGCATCAGACGGGCGAGTTCAACATTTTCTAGCGCTTGCCAGAACGGCGCGGTTTCCTGCTGTTGAGGCTGCGGCGCGGCACGAGAGACACTCCAACCCTCAGGGATAGCCATGGGCGGGCGTTGATAAGCGGGAGCCAGGTTGCAGGCGGAAAGCGTCAAAGATAGTACGATGACAAGAAGTAAATATTTACGCATAGTCGCTTTACTCAGAGGCCAGAGCAATAACTGGGTCGAGTCTCGCCGCTTTGCGGGCGGGGAGATAACCAAAAAGCAACCCCGTGGCGGAGGCGCAAGTAAAGGCGAAAACCGCCGGGGTGACAGAGAAAATTACCGACATGCCGCCTAAGCGCAGCCCCAATCCGACGATCACACCCACAAGGATGCCCATTATGCCGCCTACGGCGCACACGACCGCCGCCTCAATGTTGAATTGCAGTAAGATGTCGCGCATGCGGGCGCCTGTAGCCATACGGATACCAATCTCGCGCGTACGCTCCACTACGCTGACTAGCATGATGTTCATCACGCCAATGCCGCCCACCAGCAGGGAAATCGCCGCGACCGTGCCTAAGAGCAAAGTGAAAGTATTTTGTGTTTCCATGGCGAACTCGAGAATCGAGGCCATGTTGCGGACGCCGAAGTCTTCCGTCTTATGGCGGGCTTTCAGGAGCTCTTCAATACGCGCTTGAGTGATGTCGATGTCTGTTGTGTCCGCAACCTTCACGGTAATGCTGCTCAGATAGCTTTTCCCGAACAATCGGGTCAGAGCGGTGTTCAGCGGCACAAAAACCGCGTCATCTTGATCGGAGCCGCCAGGGGATGCGCCTTTTTCCGTCATGACACCAATCACCAGGAACGGCGCGTTTCTGAGGAAGATATACTTGCCAATCGGGTTGCCGCCATGGGGAAAAAGCGTTTTGGCCGCCGTGCGGCCTAACACAAGAACAGAGGCAACGCGTGTCACATCCTCCATAGTAAAAAATTGGCCTTCGGCTACTTCCCAATCTCTCGCGTATGTAAAGTCCTCCCCTACCCCCTGCACAGTCGTCTGGTAGTCAATGTTGCCATAACGCGCGGTCAGCCGACCGTTACGTTCCGGAACAACATTTTCGATATTAGGCAAAGCTTTGATGGCGGCGGCATCTTCTGGAGTCAGAGTAACCACGTCGCCCTCGCCGCGAATACCGGGCGCGCCAGGCCGTATGGTCATGAGATTAGTGCCCATCGCGCTGATTTGGTTAAGCACTTGCTGGCGGCTGCCTTCACCTACGGCCAACATGGCGACAACCGCCGCTACACCGATAATAATACCAAGCAACGTCAGAATAGTACGGAAGAGGTTGACGCGTAGCGACCGCCAAGCGGTAAGCAGCGCCTCGTGGAGGCTGCTAGTAAAGCCGACGCCGATTCTGTCCTCTTTCTCTTTTTGCGCCCTGGGGGCGTAAACGCTTGCTCCTGCTGGAGCGCTGTCCTCAATGATCCGCCCATCCTGAATCCGCACAATACGGCTTGCGTGTTGCGCCACGTTTTCGGCGTGAGTGATGAGAATTATGGTGCGGCCTTCAGCATGGAGTTCTTTGAGTAACGTCAGAACCTCCTCACCGCTTTTGCTATCAAGGGCGCCGGTCGGTTCATCGGCCAGGATCACTGGCGGGTCATTGACCAGTGCTCGTGCAATCGCCACTCGTTGTTGCTGGCCGCCGGAAAGCTCGGCGGGACGATGCTCGGCGCGCTCGCCGAGCCCTAACTGGGCCAGCAGTTGTAAGGCATGCACCGTCCGTTTCTGTTTAGGCAGCCCAGCATAGACCGAGGGAATCTCCACATTTTCGCCCGCTGTGGCGCTAGCAAGCAGATTATAGCGTTGGAACACGAAACCAAAGGTATCGCGCCGCAGCGCCGCTAGTTCATCCGGAGAAAGATGCGCCGCTTCTTTGTCGAGCACGCGATAACTACCGGAAGTCGGGCGGTCGAGGCAGCCGATGATATTCATCAAGGTTGATTTGCCAGAACCGGATTGCCCCATAATGGCGACGAATTCCCCTTGGTGTACAGTCAACGATGCTCTATCCAGGGCGCGTATCGTCGTATCGCCGGTCTGGTAATGTTTCTCAATGTTGGTGAGTTCGAGAAGGGGCGTGGTCATAGGCGCGGTCCTCCGCCGAAGCGCCTCATGCCGCCACGTGACGCGCTACTGTTTTGTGCGGTGGAAGTAGAGGGACGTCTCACCAAGAGTTGTTCTCCCTCTTGCAACCCCGCCGTCACCTCAGCCTGGGTGCGCGTTTGCAGACCAACGTAGATAAGGCGTTCATCCGGACCGGATTCCGTCAGTACCCTCACCCGATAGGCTTTTCCCTTCTCGTTATCCTCTGCCGGCTCCCGTTGGCTGAGCGCCTCCGCTGGGATGATGAGTACGTTCTCTGCTTTACCAAAAAGGAAAAACACCTGTGTCGTCATACCAGTCATGAGCTGACGACCTTCGTTTTCTACGTCAATTAACACATGGTATAACACGACATCGTTGAGAACTTCCGGGGCGGGCAAAATCTGTCGCACCTTACCCTCCCAGCGGTACTCAGCATTGCCCAGTGTAGTGAAATACGCTGCCATGCCTTCCTTCAGACGCATGACATCCGCCTCAGCTACTTGCGCGCGCACAGTCATCTTATCGAGATCAGCCACCTGCAAAATAATAGGTGCAGTTTGGTTAGCGTTCAGCGTCTGCCCCTCGCGAGCAGACATCGTTGTGACTGTGCCCGCCATCGGCGCGAGAATCTTAGTGAACTCCAGATTTGTCTGGTTGCCTTCCAGGTTGGATTCAACTTCTTCGATTTGCGCCAGGGTGGCTCCCACCCTAGCTCTCGCCGCCGCCGCCTCTGCCTCGCTTTCCTGCAAAGCTTGCTGGCTAATAGCGTTGAGCGTGATCAGGTTCTGGTTACGCTTCAGGTTTTGTTCCGCCAGGGTGGCTTGTGCTTTCTGTTCATTGAGTTGCGCCTTCAGACTCTTCAATCGCGCTGCGTTCGCCTCTAACTGCGCCTGATAGACGCGTTGGTCGATCTCAGCCAGCAATTGATCCTTTGCCACGATATCGCCGATCTCGACGTGGATCTGCTTGAGCTGGCCGGACACTTGCGTGCCGACATCTACATATTCTCTCGGTTCCAGTTTCCCCTGCGCTGTAATGACTTCTTCGATCGTGTCCTGGGTAACGAGCACAGGACGAAACAAGTTGTTTCGCGGTTTTTGTTCCAAGCTGGCGGACGCATACCAGCTGCCGCCGATAAGACTTAATATTGCGAAAAGGTAGAACATTTTCTTCAAGGGTGTTGATGGTACGAGAAATTTCCTTGCCATAAGGTGTCGCCTAGTTTCCCTTCTCAGTTCTTGATACGAATGCGGAGCTGATAATCTCCGCGGCAAAAATGAAAACGCCGGTCGGAACCGGCGCGTCTTGAATGCTTTTCCGTGGGGGAGGCCGCCAAACCTTACTTGTCAGGCGACGGCCGACGCCTCAGCACTTCGGCCAGCACTTCTCGTTGCTTTAGCGGCAAGTCTCTGGCGACATCCTTGACGATACTCGCCATACGAGTAGCCATTTGCACACGTAACTCGTTAATCTTACTGATCTGTCGATCATAGGCAGATTCATCAAACGGCTCGGCGATCAATATACGAATCGCCTCCTCCCGCGCCCTGCGGCTCTGCTCTCGTAAGGGCTCTCCGGCTTCACCCGAGCTCTCCATTTTTTCACGAAACTGCGCCTGTACCGGTTCCGGCAATTCCTTGAGCGCTTTCTCTATTCTCTGGCGCCGAGGATGGTCTTTCTCAAAATAGTGGGGCAACGCGCCTAAAAGGACACCAAGTAACAAAACGTTGAACAAAATTGAGGCTAGAAATGCAATTTTCAGCTTGCCGTTCATAACATGTCCTCGTCCGCATATAAAAAACTCTGGACATGCATGGCGTCGGTCTCATCCGTGGGAGTCTCAAATGGCGAGTTGAAGCCGACCACAATGCCAAATATCAGCGTGCAAGCGAACACATATACCGGCCGCGGCAGGTGGAACTCGCTGAAGAGTCGCCTTATCCACTGCCTTAACGGAATCGTCTGCTTTTGGGGAATCTGCTGTGCTTGGAGAACAATACGCTCCACCAAATCAGGACTGGCGGGCTCGATCCGCCGGGCCCGTAGCAACGCTTCCAATTTTTGCTCTTGTTGATTATGGGTCTCATTCATAATGCCCTCATGCATACGCGCGCAGGCGTTCCTTCAGCGTCGCTTTGGCGCGCATGATCAACGACTGTAGCGCCTTCAGCTTGAGCCCCATCACTTCTGCCGCATCCTGATTGGTTAATCCCTCGGCAAAACAGAGGTTCAACGCTGTGCGCTGCCGTTCAGGTAGGGCGGCAATTTCTTTTTCCAGCATCTTCTGTTCTTGAGAGAGTATTACTACGGCATCCAGCGCTTTTCGATTCTCAGGCAATGGGATGTCTTCATCCAACGTCAGCGGGTGCTTCTTCTTTCGCCAGTCGAGGCAGAGATTCGCCACAATGCGATAGAACCAGGTGGTGAACTTCGTATTCCTCTCTGGTTGCCATTTTCCTGGATTTTCCCATAATCTCAAGAAGGCGTCCTGTACGATATCCTCTGCTGTTTCCCTACTTTGCACATAGCGATAGGCCAGACGGTAAAAACGTTCAGTATGCCGCTGCACGAGCGTTCTAAAGGCAGGGTGGCTGCCATTTTGAATAAGTGCAAGCAATTCATGATCGTCCTTCTCAGGCCAACCCGCCGCCATATTCCTATTTCTTCATAATTTTGGCTTTGGTTCAACGTATTCACCCGACAATCCTGCGGTGTCAGGGCAAAAGCCCAAGAGTTACTTCTTGTCAGGACTCCTATTGCTAATTTTTGATACGATTGAAAACGGAAAAGTATCCGGTAGGCAGTGACGCGGAACAAATTTTCTTAACAAAGGCGCCAAAAGAAAACTGTCCGAGCTGTATATATGTGAGCAAGCGGATGGAGCGTTCTTAAATGGGCGCGGTTCGGTTCTCAACAAACGAAAGAATCGTATACTCGCTAGGAAAGCGTGCTAATGTAAAATGGGTGAAAGTATTACCTTCTTCATGCCTTCACCATTTTCACCGTCTGACAATGCGCCTCGACGATGCGGTGAATGTCACGGGCATATCCGCCGCCAAGGGTGACGACAAGAGGAAGCCCGGCCCCGCGAGCAAATTCACAGACAAGCCGGTCGCGTTCTCCGATTCCATTCATCGTCAGTGCTAGTTTTCCAAACCGGTCGCCCGCTAAGACATCGACGCCGGCCTGATAGAAAATCAGCTCCGGGCGAAAGCGTTCTAAAATTTGCGGTAGGGCTGCGGAGAGTATGGCGAGATACTGGTCGTCGGTCATGCCATCCGCCAAGGCGATATCCCATGAACTCCGCTCTTTGCGCGCGGGGTAGTTACTGTCCCCATGCATGGAAAAGGTAAAGACGTCGGGGTCAGCGTGGCAGAGTGACGCCGTGCCGTTACCCTGATGTACATCGAGATCAATGACAAGAAACCGTCGCGCAACGTCTTCCGTTCGGAGCCGTCGCAGGGCCACGACCATATCGTTGAAAATACAGTACCCTTCTCCATGGTCAGCAAATGCGTGGTGCGTGCCCCCGGCAAGATTCACGGCAACGCCATCATGCAGCGCCAGACGCGCCGCGCCGATGGTCCCGCCAATGACCGCGAATGCGCGCCGAACCAGTTCCGGCGACCACGGCAAGCCAATACGCAACATCGCTTTGCGTTCCAGTGTCCCGCTGACAAAGGCATGAACGTATTCTGGCGTGTGGACACGCAAGACGTCATCGAGTGTCGCCGCCTCAGGTTCAAGTAGATCTTCCGCGGTAAGAGTTTGTTCCTTGAGCAACCGTTCCGGCGCCAGATGATACTTGTCCATCGGATAGGAATGGTGGCCGACATTGACTGTGTAGCGAGCAGAAGTAAAAGCGCGCATGAATTCAATGTATCGCAACAACGAAAGAGTTTAATAGGGAGGACGCTAAACATGGAACCTGGGACTTGCCAGGCTTGCCGTTGACACCCCCCGCCTTCGTGCCATAGAGGGAAGGACTTTAGATCGCAACGAAAATTGAGGAGGAATGTGTATGGCTGACCTCAAACATCTGGCCCCAACCCCGACACCGGAAACGAAACCGTTTTGGGAAGGAACGAAACGACACGAATTGATGCTGCCGCGCTGTAAAAGCTGCGGCAAGAGCCATTTCTATCCGCGCAGCGATTGCCCTTTTTGCTGGTCCAACGATCTTGAATGGATCAAAGCCAGTGGCAAAGGCAAGCTGCATACGTTTTCCATTCCGCAACGTCCTGTCCTGGGCATCCCCGCGCCGTTCATTGCCGCGATCGTTGAACTCGAAGAAGGACCTCGCATCGCCACCAATATCGTCGGCGTCGATCCCGATCCAAAGAATCTTCGTTGCGATATGGAAGTTGAGGTGGTGTTCGACGATATTTCCGACACGGTCACTTTGCCGAAGTTCAGACCAGTAACTCAACCGTAAGGCGTAAGGCGAAAGACGTGAGGCGAGAAAAATAGGGACAAGAAACAATAAAGGATGAAATGATCATGAGTGATTTCAAAAATCTGTCCGGTAAATTCGCGCTTGTTGGCGTGGCGGAATCCGACGAGCTGGGCACTCTCCCGCATAAGTCGGCCCTACAACTCCACATGGAAGCGGCACGCAACGCCATTGCCGACGCTGGGCTCAGTAAAAATGATATTGATGGCGTTTTCAGTGCTGGCCGCCTGTTTGCGACCGAAACGGCTGAATATCTTGGCCTCCGTCCGCGCTACATCGATGGGACGATGGTCGGCGGCTGCTCGTTCCTGCATCACGTGCAGCATGCGATGGCGGCGATCAACGCCGGGCTGTGTGAAGTCGCGCTGATTACACATGGGGAATCCGGACGCTCGCGGCTGGCGATGCCAAGCACGAGTTCGCCGAAAGATTCTCTACTGTGGCAGTTCGAGGCGCCCTACGGCATTGTCTTCCCGTTTACGGCCTACGGTTTTATTGCTACGCGCCACATGCATGAGTATGGCACGACCTCGGAACAACTTGCCGAGGTCGCCGTCGCTACGCGCGCCTGGGCGCGGCTGAACCCTAAAGCCAACCAGCGCGGTCCGCTGACGGTGGAAGACGTACTAAAGTCGCCTGTGTTAGCCTGGCCGTTCCATATGCTGGATTGCTGCCTCGTGACCGACGGCGGCGGCGCCTGCATTGTGACGTCCGCCGAGCGCGCGAAAGATCTAAAGAAAAAACCTGTGTATATTCTTGGCACTGGCGAGAGCATGGGACACTGCTGGGTCAGCCAGATGCCGGACTTTACCGCCGCCACCGGAGCGACGATTTCCGGTCCGCAGGCATTCGCCATGGCTGGAGTGACGCAGAAAGATATTGACGTGGCGATGTTTTACGATGCCTTCACCATTACGCCTATCTTAGCGTTGGAAGATTTGGGCTTTTGCAAAAAGGGAGAAGGCGGCGCGTTTGTAGCAGGACAGCGGACCGCGCCCGGCGGAGATTTCCCTATGAACACCAACGGCGGCGGCTTATCCTATGCCCATACCGGTATGTACGGGATGTTCATCATTATCGAAGCCGTGCGGCAAATGCGCGGTGAATGCGGTGAGCGACAAGTGAAAGACGCCGAGGTGGCGCTCTGTCACGGTCTGGGCGGCATCTTCAGTGCCGCCGCAACGATGATCCTCGCGAACGCGCCGCAGGCGTGAAGACTCAAGACATTTCTGGAGCGCGCCAGCCATGTGTTCCTGCTGGCGAAATCTACCCTATCTCTCCTTTGTTACAGGAATGAACCTCAATGCCCCCTTTAGAGGGGGCTGCGCAAAGCGCGGGGAGATTTATAGCGCTTTTCACAGTTGAGCGACTATAGCGTTTTTCAGTCGTCGAACCTCAATGCATTGGGGCGCCATGGGCGGCTTGCTGCTCGTACGAACGGTTGTACTGGTGAACAAGTCGTCAGTGGCGCCCTCTCCTACGGTCACCAGTTTTAATCGTCAAATGTCATTGGACATGGGTGGATCGTCCCGCGCTTAGCGCGAATGTACTTGTCCCATACGTCCAGCAGCAATGCCGCCATCGACCGTGACCGCGGCGCCCGTCATAAAGGATGCATCCGGGGTGCAGAGAAAGAGATTCACCCGGGCGATCTCTTCCGGCTCGGCAATGCGGCCCAGTGCGTGCTGCTTTCCGATTCGATCAATCTGCGCGGGGCTGTTGATATCGATCACCTCGCCTAGCATCGGTGTCCGTACTCCACCCGGGCAGATACAGTTGATGCGAATATTCTCTCGGCCATGATCGAGCGCCAGCGATTTTGTCATGTGGATCGCTCCCGCTTTAGCGGCACAGTAGACGAAATGTTCCGGCATGCCCATCAGTCCGGCCACCGAAGCGATATTGACGATGCTGCCGCCTCCGCTTTTACGCATTACCGGAATCGCTGCTTTGCAGCACAGAAAGATGCTTTTAAGATTGGTGTTAACGATGCGATCCCACTCTTCTTCGGTCGTATCATCAATCCCTTTGAAAAGCGTGGCTCCGGCATTGTTGATGAGGATATCCAGGCGGCCATAATGCGTGAGCGCCGTATCCACCATGGCGCGAACCTCGTCATTCTTGGTGACATCCACCTTCACGGCCAGCGCCTGCCCTCCCTCATTACCGTTTATCAGCTGGGCCGTTTCCGCTGCGCCTTTATCATTCATGTCTCCGACCACCACTTTTGCTCCCTCTTGAGCAAAGAGCAGTGCGGTTGCCCGCCCTTGGCCCGAGCCGCCGCCTGTTACGATCGCCACTTGACCGGTTAGTTTCATACGTCAGCCCTCCTTATTACAATCACGGTCTGGTATTTCATAGGAAATCGAGACTCTCAACAGGCGCATTCTGTTGACGGCGCTCCAATGTGGCAATATACCCCTGAACCAAGAAGCTGCATGATTTCTGCACACGGAGGCGAAGAATGGAATATACGATACTTGGGCGAACAGGATTCCGGGTCAGTGTCGCCGGTCTGGGCTGCGGTGGACATAGCCGTTTAGGACAAGCAACCGGCAAGAGCGAACAGGAATCGATCGCCGTGGTGCGGCAAGCGCTCGATCTTGGGATCAACTTGATTGACACAGCGGAAGTGTACGGCACAGAGTCCATCGTCGGCAAAGCGCTGGAGGGAGTAGCACGAGACCAGGTGGTTATTGCCACGAAAAAATTGCCTCCGTCTCCAGATCAGCCCGACCCAGTCGGAGAACTACAACGTGGATTAGAGAAGAGCTTGCGACGACTCCGCACCGACTATGTCGATATCTACTTTTTGCATGGGGTCCGCCCCGAGCAATACGCTTACGCCTATGACACCTTTGTCCCTGTACTGCAGCGGATGCGCGAAGCCGGAAAAATACGAGCAGTGGGGATCACGGAGGCGTTTATTGCTGATCCGCAACACCGCACGCTGCAACAGGCTGTGAACGCTGACTGCTGGGACGTCATGATGGTGGGCTTCAGTCTGTTGAATCCATCGGCTCGTACTCGCGTATTTCCGCATACGCAGCGGAAAAATATTGGAGTGCTGGACATGTTTGCGGTGCGACGCGCGCTCAGCCAGCCGACGGCTCTCAAAGAACTGCTTGCCGACCTGCGACAAAGAGGCCAACTCGTTCCCGACGCTTATGATGAAAACGATCCGTTAGGGTTTCTGACCGACGGCGGCAAGGCCGCCACAATTCCCGAGGCCGCCTATCGCTTTTGCCGCTATGAACCGGGCATTCACACCGTGTTAACCGGCACGGGCAATGTAAAGCACCTTAAAGATAATGTCGCGTCTCTGTTAAAGCCCCCACTCGCTCAGACAGGCCTGAAACGATTGGAGCATATTTTTGGCAATGTTGATTCGGTGTCGGGAAACTAAGTTGCTTCCCGACGTTGAAGCGCCGGGTGGAAGTGTATGCGCCGTTCCCGGCTTGCCTACCGCTGATGATACAACGGATGGCCACGGAAGGATGTGCGCCACCGTTTGTAATGGACTAACACTGAAGGTTAGTAGGGCGAATCAACCGCCCGAGGGGTGTCTTTTACTGTGACTTTTAATAAGGCCAACTGTGATATCTTCCGTGAGGATGGCGTCGGTCTCTATCATAGGGATTTCTATTTCTAAACCTATCCTGATCATAATGTCTATCGTACCGGTCCCCGTACAAGCCTTGACGGTCTCCCCGTGGATAAGCATGGTCATGATACCGTCGGTGATGATAACAACCGCTAAGTAAGATAACGCCTAAGAAAAGAGAAATGCATGACAAAGTAAGTTGAGAAGTAAACATATCTATTCCTTTTCTAAAAAAACATTATTTTTTGCTGTACGTCATGAAAGTAAAGAGCAGAGCAACCTGGATGCCAAATGTATACAGGCAAAATGGGCCTGCCTGATTCCAGGACAGTGCGAGGTAGCGTTACTTATAGACTAATGAGGAGAAATCTCTTTGTGATTAGTAAAACCTGAAGCTTGAGATAAGTCTCGGAGTCTTATATTTGGTACAGTATCGGTTCAAAAGTGAGAATTCTGTCTAGTGGATCAAAGTTCAATTCTACAATCTGTTTTCTCGTTGAGATTGTGTCAGACGGAGCTTACTTAGGGTTCATTCTTCACTATCAAAAGGGAAATGCCTTGTCCTCTTGAGGCTGAGATAGATTCTTAAGAAATTCGTCAAATCCTCCATTTGTCACTGGTACGCTGTTTGCGACTCTTCACAGCGAGATGAAATAGAATCTGAGGTGTTCTTAAAAAGTACATTGCTTTTCCTTTCATTCAATAAATTTGTGAGTGAAGACGATAAAATTGCCAAGGAGAAAATTCAATGAAACTGAAGAGCTTAAAGCAAACAGTGATTATGTTTGTTGTCGGC
Source organism: Binatia bacterium (assembly GCA_050185455.1). Classification (GTDB taxonomy): domain Bacteria; phylum Desulfobacterota; class Binatia; order Bin18; family Bin18; genus SYOC01. The sequence continues at coordinate 18,264 of JBFWZL010000041.1, forward strand.
GCTTTGTCTTTGGGAGGAATAAACCTTCCAGCCAACGCTCAGCAAGACCGCCAAAGCCGCGAAAGGCAGGAGCAAGACCAACAGCGACAACAGGAGAAGCGGCAACGCGAAGCTGAACAACGTCAGCAGCAAGAACGTCAACGTCAACAGCAGGCTGAACAGCACCAACGGCAAGAACGCCAACAACAAGAACAGGGCCGGCAGCGGCAACGGGAGCAAGACCAACGTGAGGCCGAGCAACGTCGACAACAGGAACGTCAGAAACAAGCCCAAGCCGAGCAACGCCGCCAACAGGAGCGTCAGAAACAAGCCCAAGCCGAGCAACGCCGCCAACAGGAACGCCAACGACATGAACAAGCTGAGCAGTGCCGCCAACAACAAGAACAGGGCCGGCAGCGGCAACGGGAGCAAGACCAACGTGAGGCCGAGCAACGTCGACAACAGGAACGTCAGAAACAAGCCCAAGCCGAGCAACGCCGGCAACAGGAGCGCCAACGACATGAACAAGCTCGGCAGCGGCAACAACAACGTTTATCGCAGGAACGTCAGAGACAACTTATTAAAGAACAGAAAGAGCGGCTATCTCAGTATCGTCACCGATTAGAACAGCAACAGCGGGATGCAGAGAAGCAGATAGCTAGACTCCAGCAACAAAAACGTTGGGCGCAGCATCGTTTTCATGAAGAGTATCGAGAGCGTTTACATCATCAATATGCCCGGCTGCAGAATGAGCGCGACTATGATTACTCTAACGATCCTTACTTCTATACGCCTCCGGCCTATCGTTACTTTCATGGCGGCAAATCCTACCAGATCAATCAATATGGGGCGGATATACTCCGACAAGCTGTAAACTATGGCTATGAGGAGGGCTTCCGCGCCGGACAGGCTGACCGGGAAGATGGATGGCGTTACAGCTATCGTGACTCCTATGCCTACCAGGATGCAACTTATGGCTATGGAGGTTATTATGTATCCTCGGACGAGTACCGGTATTATTTTCGTTCAGGATTTCGTCGCGGTTACGAAGATGGTTACAATAGTCGCTATCAATATGGCCAGTACGTTGAAGATCG
>JBFWZL010000042.1:0-19269 GCA_050185455.1 Binatia bacterium
TTACGCCCGTTACACGATCTCTCCGAGCTGGAGGTCTAGGAGGACTCTCCCAGTTTTTCGTTCCATTCATACTCACACCCCTATGTGCTGTGCGGTGACGGCGACATGATGGAAGGTGTGTCCAGCGAAGCGGCGTCTCTGGCGGGACATCTCAAACTGTCAAGCCTTTGTTGGATCTACGATAACAATAAAATTACCATCGAAGGTCACACAGATTGGACGTTCAGCGAGGATGTGGCGGCGCGCTTCCTTAGTTATGGCTGGAATGTCACCCGCGTGGCCGATGCAAACGATCTGGGCGCGCTTGGACGGGCGCTTACGGTGTTTAAGGAGACGCAGGACCAGCCTACGCTAATCATTGTAGACAGTCACATCGCCTACGGCGCGCCGCATAAGCAAGATACGAGCGCGGCGCACGGTGAGCCGTTGGGTGAGGAGGAGATCCGGCAGACCAAGCGTAACTACGGTTGGCCTGAAGACCTCCCCTTTCTCGTGCCGGAAGGAATCCGGGAACACTTTCAGGCGAGACTCGGCAAACGTGGTGGCGAACTGCGCAGCGCCTGGATGGCCACGTTTCAGAGATACAAGGCGCACTATCCCGCACAGGCTGCTCAGCTTGATCGTATGCAGCATCGCCAGTTGCCGGAAGAATGGGACAGGGACCTTCCCACGTTTCCGCCCGATGCCCGTGGTTTAGCAACCCGAGATTCTTCCGGCCAGGTGCTGAACGTTCTTGCTCAGCGGACCCCTTGGTTGATAGGCGGAGCGGCGGATCTCTTCCCGTCGACAAAAACACGGCTGACCTTTCCCGACGCCGGCGATTTTTTGCCCGAAAGCGCCGCTGGTCGCAATCTGCACTTTGGCATTCGTGAACACGCCATGGGCGCTCTGCTGAATGGATTGTCATTAGCGAAACTACGCCCCTTCGGCGCGACCTTTTTAATCTTCAGCGACTACGCCAAACCAGCGATCCGGCTGAGCGCGGTGATGGAACTACCAGTTATTTACATCTTTACGCACGATTCGATTGGCGTCGGGGAAGACGGGCCAACGCACCAGCCGGTTGAACAGTTGGCGGCGCTGCGCGCCATTCCGGGATTGATTACCCTGCGACCGGCGGACGCCAATGAGGTGGTGGAATGCTGGAAAGTCATCATGCAACTGCGCCACCAACCGGCGGCATTGGTCTTAACTCGGCAGGCGCTGCCGACACTGGACCGCGCCAAATACGCATCCGCTTCAGGCGTGGAGAAAGGGGCTTATGTCTTAGTTGACGCCCGTAGTGGGCCGCCCGAGGTCTTACTTGTGGCGACTGGCAGTGAGGTCGCCCTATGCCTGCAGGCGCACGAGCAATTGACGGCGGAAGGCGTTGCCGTGCGTGTGGTCAGTATGCCGTCGTGGGAATTATTTGAGCAGCAGAGCCAGGAGTACCGAGACCGTATACTCCCTCCGGAAATCACCATGCGTGTGGCGGTCGAGCAGGCATCGACATTTGGTTGGGAGCGATACGTTGGATCCCGAGGGCGGATCATTGGCATGCAGACGTTTGGCGCGTCGGCTCCCTTGCAAGCCTTGCAACGGAAGTTTGGTTTTGTACCGGAGCACCTTGCGGCGGTTGTGCGAGAGCTATTGAGCAGCCGCACGAAAGGTGATCATACGCCGTCGTCGTAACGCAGTGCGCTTCTGGCGCGCGTGCACTGTACCGGGAGACTGACGCCGTGTTGACAGAGTGTTGTCGCGTCTGTTCCGTACTTCCTGGCAAGCCCAATTTGGCAGGATGAAAGAACGAGGAAAAAATGCGGATTGCCTTAGCCGCTGATCACGCGGGATTCGAACTGAAAGAACATTTGCGCTTGGCTTTAAGCGCCTGGGGACACGAGGTAGTCGATCTTGGGACACACACCACGGAGCCGGTTGACTACCCGGACTATGCTGAAGCAGTCGGTCTGGCGCTACGAGGCGGTCGAGCCGAACGCGGCATTATCATCTGTGGCAGCGGCGTGGGCGCATCGGTGGCGGCGAATAAGGTTCCCGGCATTCGCGCCGGACTGTGTCATGACACGTATTCCGCCCATCAAGGCGTAGAGCATGACGACATGAATGTGCTGGTGCTGGGCGGGCGGGTGATCGGCGTGGAAATGGCGTACGAATTGATTCGCGCATATGTCGGCGCGCGCTTCAGTAACGAGGAGCGTCATCAGCGGCGACTGGTCAAGGTGCGCGCCTTGGAAGAGCGCTACATCTATCCATCGTAGTGATAAAGGAGAACAATCATGAAAAGCAAAAATCCCTTGCGGTCATTATCAGACTACGGCCAATCCGTGTGGTTGGATTATATTCGCCGCAGTTTGATTCTGAGTGGAGAGCTGCGTCGGCTGATCGAGGAAGACGGTTTGCGCGGCGTCACGTCGAACCCTGCGATATTTGCACAGGCGATCAGCGGTAGTACGGATTACCATGATCTTCTCGAAGCTCCGGAAGCACACACTCTCGACGCGAAGGCGCTGTACGAAACCATCGCCGTGCGCGACATTCAGGATGCGGCTGATCTCCTCCGTCCAGTGTATCTTCAGTCACGACGGCGCGATGGGTATGTCAGCCTCGAAGTCTCGCCCCTGCTTGCCCACGACACGCACGGGACGGTCGCGGAGGCACGACGGCTGTGGCACACCGTGGCGCGTGAGAACCTCATGGTTAAAGTCCCGGCGACGCCGGCGGGCATTCCGGCCATCGAGCAGCTCATCAGCGAAGGCGTCAACGTCAATGTCACGTTGCTATTTTCACAACGAGTCTACGAACAGGTCGCCAAGGCCTATCTCAGTGGGTTAGAGCACTACGCTGCAACCCATCCAGGACAACCGCTCAGTACGATTGCGAGCGTCGCTAGTTTTTTCATCAGCCGCATCGATACATTGGTGGACAACATACTCACCGCCAAACTGAAAACGGCCGCTCGTGCGGGCGAACAGTCCATACTTCGTAGCCTCCTTGGCCACGTCGCTATTGCCGACGCCCGGCTGACCTACCAGCACTATCTGACCCTCGTCGCCAGTCCGCGGTGGCGTCAGTTGGTTGCGCGCGGCGCGCAAACGCAACGCCTCCTCTGGGCTAGCACCAGCACGAAGAATCCACACTATCGGGATGTGCTGTACGTCGAAGAACTCATTGGTCCAGACACCGTGAATACCATTCCGCCAGCGACCTTCGAGGCGTTCCGCGATCATGGCGGCGTGCGTGCGAGCCTGACGGAAGATCTTGAGGCGGCCTATGACACGATGGCCATGCTGTCGCGGGTCGGCGTCTCCATGGAGGAGATAACGGAAACGTTGCTTGCGGATGGCGTTCGCCAGTTTGCCGAGGCGTTCGACAAGTTGCTCAAGGCAACCGATCGGAAAGACAAAGCTCCTGCGTTCGCAAAAATCAACCGCCAGACTTTCTCTCTTCCGGTTGAGCTGGCAGCAGCCGTGAACGCTTCATTACAAGAGTGGAAGGAGCAAGGGAAAGTTCAGCGACTGTGGGCGCGTGATGCCTCGCTTTGGACCGGCGCCGATGAAGGACACTGGCTCGGTTGGCTCGATGTCGCCGATGATCAGTTGGTTCATGCCCAACACCTGCAGCAACTGGCCGACGAGGTGCGGAGCGCTGGATTCTCCCATGCGCTTCTGTTGGGAATGGGCGGTTCAAGTCTGTGCCCTGAAGTGATGAGTCGTACCTTTGGCAAACGGGAGGGGTATCCCGAACTCCATATTCTCGATTCCACCGACCCAGCTCAGGTGAAAGCAGTCGAGGACGAGATTGATCTAGCCAAGACCTTATTCATTGTGTCGAGCAAATCCGGCAGTACACTGGAGCCAAATATCTTCAAGCAGTATTTCTTCGAGCGTGTCACACAGCTCGTTGGTGAGCACGCAGTCGGCGCTCGTTTCATCGCCATCACCGACCCAGGTTCGAAAATGCAGCACGTTGCCGAGGGTGACGCGTTTCGTCATATGTTCTTTGGCGTTCCCAGCATTGGCGGACGCTATTCCGCGCTGTCGGCTTTTGGCTTGGTTCCCGCCGCGATCATGGGCGTGGACATACGACAAGTGCTTGATCACACGGAAGAGATGGTGCATGCCTGTGCGGCCTGCGTGCCCATCGAGCAAAACCCCGCTGTCGTTCTCGGCACAATCCTTGGGGTCGCCGCGACCAAGTTCGGACGCGACAAGGTGACCCTGATCACGTCGCCAGGTATCGGTGACCTGGGCGCGTGGCTGGAGCAACTGCTGGCCGAATCAACGGGAAAGGTTGGGAAGGGCTTGATTCCGGTAGATCGTGAGACGCTAGGTGCGCCGGACGTCTATGGAAGTGACCGTGTCTTTGTCTATTTGCGTTTGACGTCAGCGCCGGAGGCCGCACAGGATGCGGGCATCGCCGCGCTCGAACATGCCGGCCACCCGGTGGTGCGCATCGCGGTGGACGACCTCTACGCGCTTGGCGAGGAGTTCTTCCGCTGGGAACTGGCTACCGCCGTGGCTGGCTCGATCCTCGGCATTAACCCCTTCAATCAGCCGGATGTCGAAGCCAGCAAAGTGGCGACACGCATGTTGACGGCGGAGTATGAACAGACCAGTGCGCTGCCGCCGGAAACGCCGATATTCGCGGCAGGTGGCGTCAAGCTATTCACGGACGAGACAAATGCCCTTGTGCTGCGACAGGCAGTGGGCCATGCTCCCTCCCTTGCCGGGTATATACAAGCACACCTGAACCGACTCCAGACCAGAGACTATTTTGCCGTGTTGGGGTACATTGCCATGAACGACACACACGAACAGCAGCTACAAGCGATCCGTCATGTCGTGCGTGATCGCAAACACGTCGCGACCTGCCTCGGCTTTGGTCCGCGTTTCTTGCATTCCACTGGGCAAGCATACAAAGGCGGACCCAATAGCGGCGTGTTTCTCCAGATTACCTGTGAGAATGCGCTAGACATCCCCGTGCCTGGACAACGGTACACCTTTGGCGTGGTCAAGGCAGCGCAGGCGCGTGGTGATTTTCAAGTGTTAGCCGAGCGGGAGCGGCGAGTGCTGCGGGTGCATCTCGGGTGGGATGTCTCGGCGGGGTTAACCGCGTTGCATGCGGCGATCCAGCAGGGCTTGACATAACGGGGAACGAAACGGAGGAAAGGAGTCACGCATGATTCTCGCTGGCGACATCGGCGGCACGCATACGCGCCTGGCCTTTTTTACGGTGGCGGGTGATCACCTGACTGCCGTGGTGGAAGAGACGTTCCCCAGCCGTGCACACGGCGGTCTGGCTGAAATCGCGGCGTCTTTTCTTGCCCTACATCAGTTGTCGCCTGCTACTGCATGTTTCGGCATCGCCGGGCCGGTCAAACATGGTCGGTGTGAAGCGACGAACCTCCCGTGGGTGGTGGACGCCAGCGAACTTGCGCGGACGTTGCGCATTCCGACAGTGTTCGTGATCAATGATTTAGAAGCGAACACCTACGGCATCACCGCCCTGACGCCAACGGATTTCCTGACGCTTAATGCCGGTGCGTCAGACGCAACCGGCAATGCGGCGGTGATTGCGGCGGGGACGGGATTGGGCGAAGCTGGGCTCTACTGGGATGGGGCCGCGCACTGTCCGTTTGCAACTGAGGGCGGACACACGAACTTCGCTCCGCGGACGTCGATAGAGATCGAGTTGCTGCATTTTTTGTTGACGAAGTTTTCGCGCGTCAGTTACGAGCGCGTGCTCTCAGGACCAGGGCTCGTCAACATTTATCAGTTTCTACGCGACACCGGACGAAGCCAAGAGCCGGCGTGGCTCACCGAAGAATTGCGGACCCAAGACCCGGCTGCCGTGATCACGCACGCGGCGCTCACGGGCAGAAGCGCGGCGTGCGAACAGGCGCTCGACCTGTTTGTGTCACTGTATGGGGCCGAGGCCGGCAACCTTGCGCTGAAAGTCATGGCCATTGGCGGCGTCTTCATCGGCGGCGGCATTGCTCCCAAGATCATCAGTAAACTCATAACGCCGACGTTCATGGAAGCGTTTGCGACCAAAGGACGTATGCGACCTTTACTCGAAGCGATACCGGTGCGTGTCATTCTGAACGAGCAAACGGCGCTGTTCGGGGCCGCCCGCCGCGCCATGGTGAGCACGGGAGTAGGAAAATAAACTAAGGAAATGAGAAATACATATCATGCAGCGAGGTATGATCGGTCTTGGGAGAATGGGCGCGAGTATGACGAGTCGTTCGTTGCGCGGCGGCCATCAGTGCGTCGTCTTCGATATGAATCCAGCTGCAGTCAACGCCCTTACGCAGGAAGGAGCGATCGGCTCGTCTTCGCTGGCCGAGTTGGTTGCGAAATTAGCCCCACCGCGCCCGGTCTGGTTGATGGCGGCGCCGAGCACTTCGTCAAAATGGTGCACAACGGCATCGAGTACGGTCTCATGGCGGCCTACGCTGAAGGGATTAACGTTCTCCATCATGCCAATGTGGGCAAGCAGGGGAGGGCGGTTGAGGCCGAGATGACGCCGTTGCGTCACCCTGAGCATTATCAGTACGACTTCAATCTAGCCGACATTGCGGAGGTGTGGCGGCGCGGCAGTGTCGTCGCCTCGTGGCTGCTGGATTTGACCGCCCTGGCATTCATGAAGCAACCTGATCTCGCCAATTTCTCAAGTCGGGTTGCGGATTCAGGAGAAGGGCGATGGACGATTACTGCCGCATCGAGGAAGGGCGCCCAGCGCCGGTGCTGAGCACAGCGCTCTAGCAGCGTTTCAGCTCACGCGGTGAAAACGACTTTACCGACAAAATGCTCTCGGTGCTGTTACCCCCGTCCATGAGTATAAGCTGGGGACCTGGGGACCGAGAGAAGCCAAGCCGTTGGCGGTGGAGCTGGGGGGATGGCATAACCCGCAAACAACCTAATGCGAGGCCTCAGTCCGTGAGACGTGAAATACACATTGAAACGGACGCCGACGCACTCTGTCGGGCCGCCGCGAACGAATTGGTGCGCGCCGCCAACGCGGCGGTGCAGGCGAAAGGAACGTGTACCGTTGCGCTCTCGGGCGGCTCGACACCACGACGCCTGTACTCGCTGCTGGTCGATGAGGCGACGCTGCGAACGGCTGTTCCATGGGACCAGACACAGGTCTTTTGGGGAGATGAACGCCACGTCCCACCCGATCATGCGGACAGCAACTATCGCATGGCCAACGAGGCGATGCTGTCCAAAGCGCCCATCGCTTCGACCAAGGTGCATCGCATCGCCAGTGAGCTTCCGGACGCCAGCCACGCCGCGACCGAGTACGAGCAAACGCTACGTGACTGCTTTCATCTGGCTTCCGGCCAACTCCCACGTTTCGATTTAGTGCTACTGGGGATGGGTCCAGATGGGCACACGGCTTCACTCTTTCCCGGTACGGCGGCGCTGCAAGAACGGCGGCGGTTGGTGGTTGCGAATTGGGTGGAGAAGTTTGCGAGCTATCGCATTACATTGACTCTGCCGGTGTTGAACAATGCCGCCTGCGTGATCTTCCTCGTCAATGGCGAGGAGAAAGCCCAGACTCTCCGTACAGTGCTTGAAAAAGAGGCTCCGTCCGCGCCTCTTCCCGCGCAGCTCATTTGCCCCACGCAGGGAAGACTGGTGTGGATGGTCGATCGAGCCGCTGCTCGTCTGCTCTCTACAGACCAGAGGTAGCAGGTGACTCTCATGCTTATCCGGCGGGGTGTTGAGTATCCGTGATGGAGCATCAGCACTACCTTGTGACGTCGCGGACGACGAACAATGGCCTTGTGGGAAGTGGTCCCAAATCTCTCCATTTGTCGGCTTCATCTATACAGATGATCAGGAACTTTACTGAGCCATCCGAGTGCGCTCGCTATTGGACAGAAAACTGTTCTCACTTCCCTGAGGAAAGCGTCGCGTCAGGCCGTTCGCAGAAGAGACGAGAACAAGGCGTCGGCTGAGAGGTTTTCAGAAGAAGGGTTCTTAACAATGGGAAAGAGGACGGTAGAGGTTCTCATTTTTAAGAAAACAATGGTTTATCCTGACCTCTCTAGCGCGATTAACCACGATAGCAGGCTGGTATAAGGTTTGCTGAACAAGCGGAAGAGACGCTTTTCTATGCATGGCTGGGCACAGAAACCAAAGACCCGACAACGGCGCGTAAGCTGGGGGGTGTTGTTATCCCTGGTGGGATATTTTCTCAACCTCTGCACCCAATGTCCTCTTGTCTATGCTGATCTTCTCCATCTCCAAGTCGTGCAAGCCCACCCAACCTCGGCGGGACACTGCTCCCATCCTTCTGTGGAGCCACAAACCGCAAGGCCTCTGACGGCTGACCATGAAGGAACAACCGTTCCTGTGTGTTGCGACCTGATGGGAGCGAGCAAAACGACTCTCGTCTCTTCCGTACAATTATCTCCTGCACCCTTGTTGACGCTGCCATTCGTGCCGCCAGGCTCCAGCTTTCTGGTCGAGGACGTGCAGTGGTTGCACATGATTCAGGCACGGTATTCCTCCAGTCCACCGCCGCTGTATCTCTTATATACTACTCTGCTGATCTAATTCTCTGTTGTTTCCTCTGGTGGAAGAGCGGGTGCGCGCGCATCCGTCTCCCCGTCTATTCGATCAAGGCAGCACTGCAAGTGAAGATCTCCGACGCTCTGGTCTCACTTTTTTCACAAAGGGTATAAGACCAGGACATGGTTTCCTGAGGGAGATGGAGGGAGGAAGGAGAAATAACCATGAGGTGACCACTAATGGAGGTAACATAGGGAGCCGCAAGGCAAAGGTGTTCATCAATATCAATACAAGAGAATACCAAGAAGGAGTCTTCATATGACTGTGTGGAAACAGATTGGCGTTGGAATGGTTGTGTTCACTCTTGGGATGCAAGGTTTGTCTTCTCCGGCCTTTGCTGCGGAAGACACAAACATCGAGCAGATGATTACTTCCGCAAAAACGCCCGCTGACCATCAAGCCATTGCGGAGTTTTATCGAGATGAGGGTGTTGCATTCCGGAAAGAGGCCGATCAACATGCCCAGCTTGCCCAAAAATTAGCTGGTGAAGCAGGAGGACAGGCGCCCTGGGCAAGTCACCACTATGAGCGCGCAGAGCATTGCCGCAAATTAGCTGACTCTCTGGGCCAAGCGGCGCAGGAAGCGCAAGCGTTGGCGAAGATCCATGAGCGCATGGCGCAGTCCTCCACCAAAGAGCAACAGTAAGCAGATAGCTACAACTTGGAACCCAATTTTCAAGAAACCCTGTGAAAGGAGCACTAGCATGAAACTCTTGATCACTATTGGCATGGCAGTCACGATGTTGATGAGTGTATTGGTCGTCTCTCTTCCGTTTGGTGTGGCCCAAGAAAATCCCCCGCCAATTGTTCCTCCGCCACCCATTGAGCAGAGGATTCTCGACGCGAAGACGCCCGCGGATCACGAAGCTCTTGCCGCCTACTATGACAAAGAGGCGAAAGATGCACGCGCGAAACACAGCACCCATCTGAAAATGGAAGAGTATTACAAGAAGAATCCTGCGCTGAACAAGTCAGGTTTCAGCACCCACTGTGACATTATCGCTGCGAACTACGAGAAGGCCGCGAAAGAGTACGAAGCCCTGGCCAAAATGCACCGAGACATGGCCAAGTCGGCCCAATAGGGAGGCAGCTCTTCTTCGGCGAGAGGGATCCTCAGGGAAACTGCCTCTCGCCTGTGGCGACCGATACAATCGCCTCGCTACTTTCAGGGAGTTCCGATGCTCACCCACATGAAGTTGAAGATTGGCGTCATGGGTTCGGCTGGTGGAAATTTCACTGCCCAGAGTCGCTCGCTAGCCTTTGCGCTTGGTCAAGCAATTGGTCAGGCTGACTGCTATATCGTGACCGGAGGGTGTCCTGGTCTGCCGTTAGAAGCTGCGCGCGGTGCTAAAGCCGCCGGGGGTCTCGTGATTGGCATTTCGCCGGGTCTCAGTCTGGACGAGCATATACATAAGTACAGCTCGCCAATCGAGGCGCATGACATTCTGATTTTTACCGGCAGCGGCCTGATGGGACGAGAAGTTGTGAATATTCGCTCGTCTGACATTGTCGTGATCGTCGGCGGCAGTAGTGGAACGCTGGGAGAGCTGGCCATCGCGTACGACGAAGGGAAACTGATCGGCATTCTGCAAGGAAGCGGTGGGATTAGCGAGATCGCGGCAGACATCCTGGCGGCGTGCAAGAAAGAAACAGGCGCGCGCGTTCTCTACGATACCGACCCGCAACGGCTCATCGCGACCCTGCTCGACGTGTATCGCACCGTCCACCATGTCAAGCCATCGTGTTTCTGTGAAGACCGGACGGATTGCCCCTGTTGTTCACACCTTCACACGCCCGTCAAGGCGGCGGATGAGAAGGGAAACGAGAATAAGTTTACGGACAACTGACAAAAAGAAGAGGGCTATGAAACAAAGGCTCTCTGGCCTTGCCTTGAACGAAAACCGCTGAATCACGGGGCGCCGAAGATGAACCACACCACGCAGACAAGTTGGCATGACAAGCGGATTGATGAGCTGGGCGCGCAGCTCACAACGGACGTGCGGCTCGGGTTGTCCTCCCAGGAAGCGGCCGAGCGCCTTGCGCAGATCGGTCCGAACGAGTTGCGCAAGGGAGAAGCCATCTCACCGCTCTCCATCTTGCTGAGCCAATTTCGCAGCCTGGTGATCTGGGTGCTTATCGGCGCCGCTATCGTGTCCGCCGCGCTTGGCGAGTTTGCCGATGGTATTGCGATCATCGCCATCGTCTTGCTGAACGCGGTTATCGGTTTTTTCCAGGAGTATCGCGCCGAGCGCGCGGCTGCCGCCCTCGCCCGCCTCACCGCTCCCCGGGCGAAGGTCGTCCGCGGCGGCCAGGCGGCGGTGATTGCCGCCTCCGAAGTGGTCCCGGGCGACGTCCTCCTCCTCGACGCTGGTGATCTGGTTGCGGCTGATGCACGATTGGTGGAAGCCTCGGCGCTGCGCGCGAATGAAGCGCCGTTGACGGGCGAGTCGCAACCAGTCGAGAAACAGACAGGGGTCTGTCCTCCTGACACAGCGCTTGCCGACCGAATCAATATGGTTTTCTTGGGAACCAGTATTGTCAACGGTTCTGGGCGCGCCGTCGTGACGGCCACTGGCATGAGCACCGAGGTCGGACATATCGCCGAGTTGCTGCACACGGCGACCAGCGACGAAACTCCATTGCAGAAACGTCTTGACCTCGTCGCTAGACGCTTGTTATGGGCGTGCTTGGGGATTGTCCTGCTGGTCTTTGCCCTCGGGTTCCTACGTGGCATTGCTCCCTTTGAACTCTTCCTGGGCGCGGTCAGTTTAGCAGTGGCCGCGATTCCAGAGGGACTGCCGGCGGTGGTGACCGTGGCGCTGGCCCTCGGCATGCAACGGATGGCGCGTCGCAACGGTCTCGTCCGACGTCTCTCGGCGGTGGAGACTCTAGGCTGTGCACAGGTTATCTGCAGTGACAAAACCGGCACGCTGACAGTGGGCGAGATGACCGCGCGCAGACTCGTGACCAGCGCGCGCATTTTCAGCATCACCGGAGAGGGGTATGCGACCGACGGCGCCTTTTTCGTCAACGGGGTGGAATGCACGGCGGCGGAAGCTCCGTTGCTTTCTGATCTCTTACGCGCCGCGGTAGGTTGTAATGACGCCGAACTCAGCGAACGGGACGGTCGCCCCGCGGTCCTCGGAGACCCAACAGAGGGAGCCCTGTTGGTTGCCGCCGCCAAGGCCGACGTGACGCACGCCAGTGTCGACTCTGAGATGCCGCGGCTCCACACCATCCCCTTCGATTCGGATCGTAAACGCATGACGGTCATACGGCGTCGGGATAGTCAGCCCTGGGCGTTCGTCAAAGGCGCGCCAGAGGTGATTCTAGCACGCTGTACCCACATCCGCACCGAACGCGGCGTCGAGCCGCTCAGGGACAGCGACCGCGCCCGCATGCTGCAGGCCAATGCCTTGATGGCGAATGATGCGCTGCGCGTGCTGGCCATGGCCGAACGCTCGTTGGAGCCATTTCCTTCGTCCCCGGAGGGTTATGCAACTGTCAACGACGATACGATCGAACAGGACTTGACGCTACTCGGGCTTATTGGCTTGCAAGATCCACCGCGCGCCGAGGCGCGTGAGGCGATCGCACGCTGTAAGCGCGCCGGCATCCGTACGGTGATGATTACAGGAGATCATCCCGACACGGCGCGCGCTATCGCCCGAGAACTTGGCATGCTGGACCGGGGGGCTGCCGTCGTGACGGGAGTCGAACTTGAGTCGATGCCTGATGACGTCCTGAGTCAGCGGGTGCGGAACGTTGCGGTGTATGCGCGTGTGACGGCTGAGCATAAACTGCGTATCGTCCGCGCCTGGAAGTCCCAAGGCGCGGTCGTGGCCATGACCGGAGACGGGGTGAATGACGCTCCGGCGCTGAAGGAAGCCTCCATTGGGGTGGCCATGGGCGTTAGCGGGACAGAGGTCACGAAAGAAGCGGCCGATCTCATCATCGCTGATGATAATTTCGCGTCTATTGTTGCCGCGGTCGAAGAAGGACGGGGCATCTACGACAACATCGCCAAGACCCTTGCCTATTTACTTGCTGGAAATGCCGGCGAACTGGCCGTCATGTTTTTTGCGGCCTTGGTCGGCTGGCCGCTGCCCCTCCTGCCGATTCAGCTCTTGTGGATCAACCTGGTGACGGACGGGCTGCCGGCGCTGGCGTTAGCGACCGATCCGATTGACCCGGGAGTGTTGACGCGTCCCCCGCGGCGTCAGGACGCGCAGCTGATCGACCGGGCATTTCTCAAGCGCATCGCGCTCACCGGCATGCTCACGGCCGGCGTGGCGCTCGCCGCCTTTGCGTATGAATTCTACGCCGACAATAGTGTAGCCCAGGCACGAAATGCCGCCTTCTCCGCGCTGGTGATTGCGGAACTGCTGCGCTCCTTCGGCGCGCGCAGTAACGAGCAACCTATCTGGCGGATTGGCCTGTTTTCCAATATGCGCCTGTTTGTCATCGTCGCTGCAAGCTTTGCGCTGCAACTGCTCATTCATCATCTCCCGGTATTAGAAACACTCTTTGGCACGGAGCCTATTTCGCTAGCCCAGTGTGTGGCGTGGATCATGCTAGGAACAATCCCCTTCCTCGTACTCGAGGTGGGGAAGATCGTGCGTCGGTCTCAGCAAATGCCTCTGCAACCATACACAGAACGGTCAAGGCTATGAAGCGGTGGAACATTGCACGTTGTCGACTGTCTATGTTGCTCAGCATCGTTGTGCTCTGGAGCGGAGGAGTCGATCTTTCGCTTGCGGCAGACCGACCGGAGGCGATCCTGAACCTTGGGAAACTGATGCACGAGACAGCGGAAAACAATCCCGAGATCAAAGCCGCCAGACAACGCTGGGAGGCGAGTCAAGCCGTGATCCCTCAAGTGCAGACGCTTCCCGATCCGCGCGTCAATTTTGGCTACAAAGATATGATGGAGCGCGAAGAGATGTACGGCCTCAGCCAGGAAATTCCCTTCCCTGGCAAGTTGCGCTTGCGGGGCGCGATCGCTTCTCGAGAGGCGGAGCGCGCCGAGCAAGAGTATATGGCGACGCGGTTGCGCGTCATCGCCCGCTTGAAGGAGGCGTTTTATGACCTCCACCTGATCCACAAGTCCATCGAGATCGTGGACAAAAATAAACTGCTCTTGCAGGATTTCGAGAGCACGGCCAGGGCGCGGTACGGCGTGGGACGAGCCACCCAACAAGATGTCTTCCGCGCCCAGACTGAGATCTCCCGGGTGCTGGCGCGCCTAGCGACGCTGGCGCAACGCAAGGAGTCGCTGCGCGCCGAGATCAACCGGTTGCTGAATCGTCCGCCGTTTGCTCCGCTGGGCGCGCCGCCGGAGATTGCCGTGACGCCGTTACGTCAAGGTCTCCCCGAATTGACGACAATCCTCGATCGAGCTTCTCCTCTGCTGCGAGCACGGGTGAAAGACGTGGAGCGCGGCGATGAAGCTGTCGCACTTGCCAGGCGGGAATATTTCCCGGACTTCGAAATCAATGGTTTTGGTTTTTACAACGAGACCATGAACGAGAACGGTTATCAGCTCATGCTCGGCGTTAAAATTCCCCTGTACTACGCCACCAAGCAGCGAGAGGGCGTGCGCGAAGCCTTCGCCAACCGCGAGAGCGCGGCGCAGGAGCTGCAAGCGGTGAAGCAGGATCTACAGTTTCGTTTGAAAGACAACGTGGCGCAGGTGCAGCGCGCCGAGCAACTAGTGGCGATTCTCAAGGACGCCATTATCCCTCAAGCCACTCTCACACTGGAGTCCGCGCAAGCTGGTTATGCCGTCGGGTCGGTGGATTTTCTCACGCTGCTCAATAGCTTGCTGACCTTACAGGAGAACGAGTTGGAACTGCATGGCGAGATGGTCGAACATGAAAAGGCTGTCGCGCGGTTGGAAGAAATTCTCGGGAGTACGCCATGACCTCATCGCTTCGCTCTCTCCGCTCTCTTTTTGTCGGTATCGTTGTCGGAGTCGCGGCCAGTCTGGGCGCGCTCACTCTGTGGCGGCCAGTTCTGCAACCCTGGCTGCCGTTCGGCGACCAACACGCAACGCCTTCTCCAACACAGCCGGTTCCGGCTGCGCATAAGCCCGAGCCTACGCCAACTCCGAGTGCGGTGCATCCCGCCAGTCATGGCGCATCGTCGGCGCCCACGGCTTTACCGGACAATATGATGGTCGTCAGCCCAGAGCGGTTGCAATCGATCGGCGTCAGGTTTGATCTGGCGGCGCAGCGACCGCTGGAGCGTCTGATCCGCACGGTGGGTCGCGTCGAGGTCGATGAAACACGGTTGGCGCATGTCAACATCAAAATTGAAGGATGGATTGATGAGTTGTTCGTCAACTATACGGGCGAGCGCGTGAAAAAGGACCAATTGCTCTTCACTGTGTATAGCCCAGAACTGGTGGCGACGCAACAAGAGTATCTCCTCGCTTTGAAGAGCAGGCGGACGCTCGGCGCCAGCGAATTTCAGGAAGTCGCCGTTGGTGCGCAAGCCCTGTTAGACGCCGCACGCCAACGTTTACGGTTGTGGGATATTCCCGATCATCAAATTGCAGATTTGGAACGTACAGGGAGGGTGCTGAAAGCCTTGCACAACCATTCACCAATTAGCGGCACCGTCATCAACAAAGTGGCGCTCGTCGGCATGCACGTGAACCCTGGTGATGAACTCTACACTATCGCCGATCTGTCCCACATCTGGATCATCGCCGACATCTATGAATATGAGTTGCCGCTCATCAAAGTCGGACAACCGGCAACGGTAACACTCTCCTACGACCCCGGGACCGTATTACGGGGAAAGGTCTCGTTTATTTACCCAACGCTCGACGCCCAAACCCGCACGGCAAAGGTGCGCTTCGAGCTGGATAATCCGGAAGAACAATTAAAGCCGGGCATGTACGCCAATGTCGAGTTGAAAATTCCGCTGGGGACCCGGCTGGTCATTCCTAAAGAAGCGGTGCTGGAGTCCGGTGAGCGGCAGGTCATTTTCATTCATCACGGCGGCGGAACCTTGGAATGGCGCACGGTGAAACTCGGCATGCGCGCCGGTGAGTGGATCGAGGTGCTTGATGGTTTGAAAGAGGGCGACCATGTGGTCACGTCGGCCAATTTCTTGATTGATTCCGAGAGCCGCTTGAAAGCGGCGGTCGGCGGCATGCAGGGCATGCAACACTAAGACCGTAAGACATAAACCTGGACGAGCAGAGGAGCAAAAGAGGCAATGCTGTCATTGCGAGGAGCGGGAAGCGACGAAACAATCCCTGTTTTTGGGCAAAGATTGCGTCGCGGAGTTTATCCTGAGCCTGGTCGAAGGGCTCGCAATGACCCCTGGACGGTATGCCATACTGTGGGAGTTTTGTCCTCTAGTCTTTGGGAGTGACTATGGTTTCTTGGATCATCGACTTCAGCGCGCGCAATCGCTTTATCGTTTTCCTCTTTGTCTTTGGCCTGGCCGCCGCCGGTCTGTGGGCGCTGCGCAATACGCCGGTCGACGCCGTGCCCGACCTCTCGGACACCCAAGTGATTGTCTACACCACCTGGATGGGGCGCTCGCCGGATCTGGTGGAAGATCAGATTACCTATCCAATTGTGACCGCCTTGCTGTCGGCGCCGCGCGTCACGGTGGTGCGCGGCTTCTCGGATTTCGGCTTCTCCTACGTCTATGTGCTGTTCAAGGATGGGACGGACATCTATTGGGCGCGCAGTCGCGTGTTGGAATACATGAATCAGATTGCCGGACGTTTGCCGAATGGCGTCACTCCCCAACTCGGACCCGACGCCACGCCGGTGGGCTGGATCTTTCAGTACGCCCTCATCGACGAGACCGGCAAGCAGGATCTCGCTTCACTCCGCTCGTTCCAGGATTGGTATCTCCGCTATTGGCTGCTCAGTGTCGACGGGGTCGCGGAAGTGGCCGGTGTCGGGGGCTTTGTCCGCCAGTATCAGATCAACCTCGATCCCACCAAGGTTCTGGCCTATAAACTGTCGCTGCCCCACCTTATCGAGAAGATCCGTATGAACAACAACGATGTCGGCGGGCGGGTGGTCGAGTTCTCCGGCGTCGAATACATGATCCGCGGCCGCGGGTATATCACATCGACGACGGATATTGAGCAGATCGCCGTGGGGGTTAATCAGAACGGCACGCCTATCTTACTGCGGGATGTCGCCAGCGTGCGGCTCGGCCCTGATATGCGGCGCGGGCTGGTCGAACTTGACGGTCAAGGAGAGGTCGTGGGCGGGATCGTCATCATGCGCTTTGGTGAGAACGCGCTTACCGTCATCGAGCGCCTCAAAGCCAAATTGCAAGAGCTTGCCCCTGCGATGCCTGAAGGGGTGAAAGTCGTGACGACCTACGATCGCAGCGATCTCATCCGCGAATCGATCGCCACCGCCAGTGAAAACCTGGTTGAAGAGCTGATCGTCGTCAGCGTACTCATCGTCGGCTTCCTGCTCCACCTGCGTTCCGCGCTCATTCCGATCATCACCTTACCGTTGGCGGTGCTGCTCTCCTTCATTCCCATGTATTTTATGGGGGTCGGCATGAACATCATGTCGGTCGGCGGCATCATCGTAGCCATCGGCGACATGGTCGATGCGGCGATCATCATGGTGGATAATGCCCATAAGCGCCTGGAGGACTGGGAACGCAAGGGGCGCGTTGGCGAGCGCACGCAAGTGCTGATTGATTCCGCCAAAGAGGTTGGTCCGGCAATTTTCGCTTCGCTCCTGGTCATCGCGATTGCTTTCATGCCCGTGTTTACGCTGGAGGCGCAAGAGGGCCGATTGTTCAAGCCGCTGGCTTTTACCAAAAATCTCGCGATCGCCATGAGCGCCGTCCTGGCGATTACGCTGATCCCGGCGCTCCTGTCACTCCTGATCCGGGGACGGATCTTCTCTGAACAGCGGCACCCCGTGAGCCGCTTGTTACAATGGCTCTATGCGCCAACGCTGCGCCTGGCGCTCCGCTATCGGGTGGTGGTGGTCCTGCTAGCGGTCACGTTGACCCTCACCGTGATCCCTGCGTTCCAGCGCATGGGCTCTGAATTCATGCCGCCACTGTATGAAGGCACTATTCTCTATATGCCCACCACCTTTCCAGGGATTTCGGTCACCGCGTCCGCCATGCTCTTGCAGCAGATGGATCAGAAATTGAAAGCCTTTCCCGAGGTCGAGTGGGTCTTTGGCAAAGCCGGGCGCGCGGACACGTCCACCGATCCGGCTCCGTTTAGCATGATGGAGGTAGTGGTGGAACTGAAACCGCCGGATCAGTGGCGGCCTGGGATGACCTATGAGTCGCTCGTCGACGAAATGGACCGGACGCTGCAGTTTCCTGGTGTGACCAATGCCTGGACCATGCCGATCAAGGCGCGCCTCGATATGCTCACGACCGGTGTGCGGACACCCGTGGGCATCAAGATTTTTGGGCCTGACTTGAAACGCATCGAAGAGATCGGACAGCATATCGAAATGGCGGCGAAGGAGGTGCCTGGCACGCGTAGTGTCTACGCCGAGCGGGTTTCCGGCGGGTATTTTCTTGACTTTGATATGAAGCGGGAGGAAATCGCCCGCTATGGGCTGAGCGTGATGGACGTGGGACAGATTATCGAATCAGCGATCGGTGGGGAAAACATCGACACCACCATCGAGGGGCGCGAGCGCTATCCCATTAACGTCCGCTATCTCCGCGAGTTGCGAGACGACCCTGAGAAGCTCGAACGCGTGCTGGTCACCACGCCCACCGGGGCGCAAGTGCCGCTGGCCCAGCTCGCGACTTTACGGTTACGGCCTGGTCCTCCGATGATTCGCGACGAAGACGGCATGCTATCCGGCTATGTGTACGTGGATATGGCAGGCCGTGATGTTGGTAGTTACGTGGAAGACCTGAAACAGGTGGTGCGAACGCAGGTCGAAATCCCCCCCGGCTATGTCCTCGCCTGGTCGGGCCAGTATGAGTTCATGCAACGGGTGCAAGAGCGGCTGAAAATTTTTGTTCCCTTGACGATCGTCATCATCTTCGTCCTGTTTTACTTCACCTTCGGTTCTATCGCGGAGACGCTGATGGTAATGCTCGGCGTGCCGCTCTCGTTAGTGGGTGGCGTGTGGTACATGGTCGCCCTGGGCTACAACATGAGTATTGCCGTATGGGTGGGCATCATTGCCTTAGCCGGGGTCGCGGCGGAGACGAGCGCGGTCATGCTGGCCTACCTGGACGAAGCCTGTAAACAACGGAAAGAGGCGGGACAGCTCAAGACGCTGCAGGATTTGCTGGAGACGGTCCATACTGGAGCGGTGGAGCGCATTCGCCCCATGAGCATGGCCGGGCTGGCGAATATCTTTGGACTTTTGCCGGTGATGTGGGCCACCGGCACGGGAGCCGACGTCATGAAACGGCTCGCCGCGCCCATGGTGGGCGGGGTGCTGTCGGCAATGTTGCTGACACTTATAGTAATTCCCGCGATTTACTCGATCTGGAAGTGGCATGCGGATGTCAAACATGGGGCGGCAGGGAAGGCGACAGACACCCGCTCTGCCCTGGCTTCTGCAGGCACATCACATTAAGCACGATGAAGGAGACGACCATGACCCCGCATCAACAGCAAGAACACGGTCAATCGCGACCGCACAGTAACATCGTACTGCTCGCTTTTCTCGGTATCGCCGGGTTCTATCTGGTGACCGAGC
>JBFWZL010000043.1:0-19121 GCA_050185455.1 Binatia bacterium
AACATCCGAATGTCGCGACCACCCTTAATCAGTACGCCCTCTTTCTCAAGGATGCCGGAGAGGTACAAGAAGCCAGAACGCAGTATGCGCGAGCCCTGGCGATTGAGACAAAGGCGCTTGCTTCGGGCGCGAAAGATGTCGCCGTCAGCCAGATCAGTCTCGCAACGACGATGAGTGGTATCGCTGAGCTGGTGCAACAGACAAAACAATACGATGACCTCATTCCCTTGTACGAACAAGGCGTTGCGTTGATAGAATCATCCTTAGGAGCGCAACATCCAAACCTGGCGCTCAGTCTAAGATCGTTGGCTTCATTCTACACTATGCGAGGAGAATTGAATCGCGCCCTCACATTAAACGAAAAGGCTTTACACATCCAAGAAATCGCGCTTCCTCCTGATGATTCGGCGACCAAAGAGACTTTACGAACTTTAGCTGAATTATATGAAAGAACTGGTAAACATCAGCAGTCTCAAGAAGCAGTGGTGCGCGTGGGGGGGACGTTGTCGGATGAAGCACAGAGGTGACGAGCCGGGATTGCTCGCGTATACTGTTGCGCGATTATGCTAGAGGAAGAGAGCGGAACAAAAATTGAGTCTTTAAATTTTGCGCGAAAGAAGGGCGCTCATGCAACCACTTCGCTTTGGCACCTACACTGAAATCCAAGGCCCGCCTGGACGCAGTCATGCCGAATTGATCTGGGATATCGTCGCGCTGGCGGAACATACTGATCAAAATGGTTTCGCCGTCTTCTGCACCTTAGAGCATCCGTTCTTCGAGAAGTTCGCGATAAACCCCAATCCACTGGCGTTATTCTGCACCATCGCGCAGCGCACCCGTAACCTCCGCTTTCGCGCGCTCTGTCATACCTTACCGTTGCATAATCCCATGGTCTTGGCCGGAGAAATTGCCGAGGCTGATATTTTGACGAATGGCCGCCTGGATGTCGGCGTTGGCCGAGGCCATGCCTGGCTGAACGAGCCCGCCAACGTTGTGCTGGAGGAGAATCAGGAGCGCTATCTCGAAGCTCTGGACATCTTAGTAAAGGCATGGACGGAAGATCGTTTCTCTTATGAGGGCAAGTACTACAAAGTAAAAGACCTGTCCGTAGTGCCCAAACCCTTACAGAAGCCGTATCCGAAAATCTTCCAAGTGGGTACGAGTTCTAAATGGTTCACAAAAGCTGCGGAGAGTGGATGGGGCGTCTGCGTTGGCGGCCCGGCGCCGAACTTTGTCTTCGCGGAGCCCGCGCGTGTCTATCTCGATGCCTGTAAAATAGCGGGGACAATGCCGCAACTGGGGTGGATCAAAGCTATCTATCTCGATGAAGATGAGGCGACTGCCCGCCGTGAAGCGGAACGGCCAGTGCGAAATTTTGTTGACTTCAATGTGTCCCCTATGGATTCTCTTGCACGTCACACCGAAGATGAGAAAAAGCGCTTGCGTGACGCCGGCTATGCGTTTTACGCGGCTGAGGATTTTCCTAAGCTGCGCGAGCTCTCGTACCGGGAATTGGTTGACGCTGGCATCGTGCTCGTCGGGACGCCGGAAAAAGTGGGACAACAGCTGTTAGATTTGTGGAGAGAGCATCGCTTTCAAGAATTAATCATCATGAGTCACTACGGCGGGGCACAGCGCTGGCAGGCGCTGAAGACGCAAGAGTTGTTTGTGAAGCACATTATGCCAAGGTTGCGCACGGAATCGTTGCGGGCTGACGCTTGTATAGCAGCATAACTGCACAGCTAGTGGGTGGTTACTGGGAAAACAGGAATAAAAGGAATATTGCTCATGGGGACGAACGCGGATGTTTATATCGGCATTGATCGAAGTAAAACTCTTACCGAGGAACCTGACAAAGGCCATAACCGCTGGCATCCGGACATTCCGTCGGTGATGAAAGTTGATCCTGGTCAAATCGTTGGTCTTGAAACGCGCGATGCGCTTGATGGACAAATCAACTCAACCTCGACCGTTGCGGATCTGTTAAACACTACTCTTGGAGTCGTTCACCCTTTGACTGGTCCTGTCTACGTTAACGGCGCCGAGCCTGGCGATTTATTAGAAGTCACCATCGTTGAGGTCGAGCCGCAGCCTTTCGGCTTCACAGTGCAAATGCCTGGCTTCGGCTTTCTCCGCGAGATCTTCACTGAGCCGTATATCGTACACTGGACGATCGCCAATGGGTTCGCCACCTCTCCTGACCTTCCGGGAGTGTGTATTCCCGGCGCCTCTTTCATGGGCGTGATCGGTCTGGCGCCGTCACATGAACTCCTGGCGCAGATCAACAAACGTGAAGCCGATCTCGCCGGGCGTGGCGGCGTGGTGTTGTTGCCCGACGCTACCGGAGCCACACCATCGAACCCTACCATTGCACAAACCGCCCTGCGGACAATCGCTCCCCATGAAACTGGCGGCAATCTGGATATCAAACAGCTCACCAAAGGGACGACGCTTCGCATGCCCGTGTATGTTCCCGGCGCGCTTTTTTCCGTGGGGGATGCGCATTTCGCGCAGGGTGACGGCGAGAGTTGCGGCACAGCCGTGGAAATGGGCGCGACTTGCTATTGCTCGTTCAATATCCTCAAAGGCGCGGCCAAGAAGTACAACATTCAAGATGTTCAGTTTTATCGGAACGACTACTTTACCTCACCGGAAATGGCCGCGCCGCGCCGCTTCTTTGCGACGACAGGTCAATCGTACACGCGTGAAGGGGTGGCGCATTCCGAAGACGCCACGCTAGCGGCGCGCAACGCACTGCTCAACATGATTGATCACCTTGTCGATGAACGTGGATTTACACGTCCGCAGGCGTATGCCATCTGTAGTGTCGCCGTTGATTTGAAGATAAGCGAAGTGGTTGATGTGCCGAACTTCGTGGTGTCGGCATTTTTACCGCTTGATATTTTCGTCTGAGATCGATGGGCTAGAGGAGGCGTTGCTATGTCCGCTCAAACCAATCTGAAACTCTGGGAGGATCACATTGCCGGTGAGTTTGGCGTGAAGGATGTCGAGCTGGCGCTTTCGACGATGGTTGACGATGCGTCGGTGATGCATATGCCGACACGGTCAGGAGGGAAGGGAAAGGCAGCACTACGACCATACTACCGGGATATGTTTATCCCCTCGATTCCCGACCAGTGGGAGCATACGGTTACCAGTCGTGTGATGACGGACAACACCATCGTCGAGGAGGCGAGAGCAAAACTTGTCCACTCTAAACAGATGGACTGGTTCTTACCCGATATTCCGCCTACAAACAAACCGATCGAGGTCGAACTCGTTATCATCATCGAATTCCGTGACGGCAAAATGGCGACTGAGCGCATTTACTGGGACCAGGCCTCCGTCTTGCGGCAGATTGGGAAGTTGTAAAGAGCTTGGACAATCTGCTGCAACACCACGATCGACAAAATATACTTTGTTATTTCGGCTGCAGTCTTGGCGATGAACTTCCGGTTCCTATTACCCAGCCCCTAATACTGCCCTAAGGTACTCTTGCCTAGCGCCGCCTTGTGTCACGGACGGTTCGTGAAAAAAGAACCGGAGAGTTGGAAAATCGAGGAACCGGAGTAAGGTTGTAAGCTGCAGGTTGAGGCTTGCGACACTCTATCCTTGCCGATAAAATCCGCCACGTCCGAGTGAAACCGTTCGGTATCATCTAGAGACGGCGCTCTCACTGAGGAGCGCGCCGTCTCATCCGGTCACAGAAAGGGAGGGAACCTCATGTCTGCAGGCATGTTAGCTGGCTATAAAGTGCTGGATTTCACGCAGATCGTTGCTGGTCCGACGACGACTAAACTGATGGCCGAAATGGGAGCTGAGGTCATTAAGGTGGAACAGGCGCCAAAAGGCGATCCCGCGCGTCTCAATCCAGTCTTCCGCAATGGACGCAGTGCGTACTTCTTCCAGCATAATCTCGGCAAACAAAGTCTGTGCGTCAACTTGAAAACGGAAGAGGGGAGAAAGCTCGTTCGTGCACTTATTCCCCACATAGATGCCGTAGTGGAAAACTATAGCCCCGGCGTTATGAGACGGATGGGTTTCGATTACGAATCATTGAAGCAGCTCAATCCACGCCTCATCATGTGTTCGATCTCGGCTCTAGGACAGACCGGACCATCGGCGGAAGTGCCGGGATTTGACTATATTGCACAGGCGTACGCAGGGATTACCGAGGTGATGGGAGAACCGGGACATCCGCCAGTGATGCCCATGGTGGCGATGGGAGATGTCAGCACCGGCGTCCATGCGTTGGCGGCTGTCGCCTGTGCACTGTTGCACCGGGAGCGGACTGGCGAGGGGCAATATATCGATGTGTCGTTATTGGATTCGTACATTCACTATCACGATTTCAGTTTGCAAACTTATACGGCAAGCAAAGGGAAATTCGTGCCAACGCGCGGGGGGTCACACCACACCGGGTTAACTCCGTGTGGGATTTTCAAGTCTGCGCAGGGGTATGTGCTCATTATTGCCGCGCTCGACCATCAGTGGAAAGGGTTGTGTCAAGCGATGCAGCGACCAGAACTGGTGACTGACGCGCGCTTTCGTACGGTGCGTGATCGTCTGAAACACAAAGATGTATTGATTGAAGAAATTGAACGCTGGCTGCTCTCTCTGCCGGATCGCGACACGGCGGTGAAGGCGCTCGAGCGGGAGCGGGTGCCGGTTGCGCCAGTATTAACGATTCCTGAAGTTGTGCAGCATCCTCACTTGCTTGAACGAGGAACCGTACGTCCCATTTCGCATCCCGACTTCGGTGATATCGTGCTTCCTGGCTTTCCGTTTCGTTTTTCGACGGTGCCGCCGCCGGATAAGCTCACTGCCCCTGATCTTGGCGAACATAATTTCGCTGTGCTCCATCGATATCTTGGTTATAATGAAGACCAGGTTAGAGAGCTCACCACGACCGGTGTGTTAGCTCTCCAGAAGACCGAGGGATAAAGAAAAAGAAGGGGGAGGCAATGCGACAAGGGAAGAGGAGAAGGGTAAGGGAGGTAAGACCCTGCGTGTGGATCGTGGTGGTCTTCGTATTGGTGGGGTGGGTTCCTCCTAGTCAGGCGAGTCTCTTTGGGGATTATTGGTCGCGATTCGACCGCTTTCTCGCGACCTTTGATCCCGCCGGACGCTATGTACGCCAGCCGATCGAAAAACAAATTCCAGCGCTGACATTCAAAGGGTTTTACCGACAGTGGTCGGATATCTCCTTGACAAGTGATCAACAGGTAGCCAATCGAGAAAAGGACTTTCGCTTTCTCCAGTTACAGAATCTATTTGAGCTGGAGATGCATTATCAGGTGTCGTCCAATATTGAAATTACAAGCGTCAACCACTTTCTCTACGATGGAGTCTACAACTGGCAAGATTCCGCTGGCCTCTTTGCCCCACGTCAAAGCGAGACCATGCGACACTATCATAATTTTGACCGCATTGTGCGTGAATTGTATGTCAGTTACCGCACGCACAGTCTCGATGTGGTGTTGGGCAAGCAGCAGATCGCTTGGGGAAAAATGGATGGACAATTCATTGACATCATTAATCCCATGGATCGGCGCGAATCCGTGCAACTCGAAGCCAGCGACTTCGAGTATCGCCGTCTACCGACTTGGATGGCGAATGTGACGTATTTCTTCGGCTCGAATTCATTACAGCTTTTGTACATTCCTAACTTTGAACAAGATCGACAGCCAGTTCCCGGCTCGCCGTGGTTTTCTCCTAGCATCCCGCCGCGCGATACCGTGGTGAAAGATATTTTATCCGGGCGTGTCACGCCAACGAGCGGCGATATCGCGCTCCGACGCAAACGGGTGAGTCTCAGTGACTGGGGTGATCACGAATACGGCGCGCGTCTCGATGTGTCGATGGAACCGCTGACATGGGGACTCATCTACTTTTATGCCTGGAACGATAACCCCACCAATTTTATTATTGATCGTCAGGTAGCGGACGAGATTGTTCGTCTCGTGACACGACTGCGTCACTCACGTTTGCATCACTTTGGCGTCACCGCCGACTACGCGTCGTCATTCTCTCATGTTCCTTTTGTGGGCGAACTTCCGGTCGTGCTGCGGGTTGAAGGACTCTGGACAAAGGGAGTGAAGTTCGCCGATTCGACGCGTCGCGCGGCGGCTGTAGCTGGCGACCTCAATTCCGGTCTCATTACCCGCGATACCTTGCGCGCCGCGATCGCGATTGAATTGGCGTTCCCAGGGAATACCTCTGTTATTCTTCAGCCTTCTTTGTTTTATACATTTGACTGGAAAGAAACTTTGGGCAATGGTTTCGGCGGAGCTGCTGGAGATGAGTGGAACCTCATTCCTGTATTTTTTGCCGAAAGGCCGTTTCGTTTCACGCGCGATCGTCTGCGGTTGAGTCTAACCGTGAGTCCGTATCTCAGCGGACCAGTAAGGGAATGGCAAGGCCTGAAAACCAAGTTCGTCGCGAGTTACAATTTTTCCCAATTTATTACTGGACGGATCATTTACACGGCGTACAGCGGTGGGAACCGCCGTGATGTCTATGGACAATACGATAAATGGGATAATATCGGCTGGGAGGTCAGCTATGAGTTCTAAGCGTTCTTGTGTCTGTTTCCGTCTGACAAAATAGGAAGCCGCCGGACATCTTGTATCTAAAACCGCTATTACAGAGGCACGTTAAGATGACACGCGCACGACTCGTCTGGAGTGGACTCGTTATCGTCCTGTGTCTTACGTCACTGAAGGCGACCGCGCAAGAAGTTCAAGGGCGTGAAGGGGCCCGAAGCCAGACCTGGAAAACGGTGGAGGAACTTTCGTCAGAGGAGAAGGAGCTGCTTGACCTACGCACGGAAACGCCGAGGGACCAGCAGATTCCCTATCTCCCGGCCGAACGGTTTCCTTTTTCGCCACCATATACCGCTGAAGAAATGGGCCTCCGCGCCATGGAGTTCCCGCATTCTCCTAATTGGAACTGTACGTTGATCGATATTGCGGCGACGGTGACCAACACTGGTTTCCTGGATCAACGCGTAACAATTATTCCGATTGCATATCTACCTGAGGGTGGATTTGCCGAGCAATTATACGGCATGAAACCAGGTCAGGAGGTGTACCGTTGGCTGTCGCAATCCGTGGCTCCGGCGGAACGGTATGGCAACCAAACCTTATATGTCGGGTATCGCACTGACCAGGAGTTTAGAACGAAGCTTGATCTCTTTGCGTACTCACCGTCTCTGCGTCGCATTCGTCGCCAACCTCAACCTCGACGAGAAGACCGCCTACCGAATAGCGCCTCGACGTTTGATGATTTGATTGGCCGTGACGCCTGGGAGTTTTCGTGGCGTATTTTGGGAACGGACATTTTATTTCACACGGTTCGCTTTCCCGTAACTCGACAAACCGCTGTATTGACGGATGATAAGGGCGGTTACATTGATGTCCATGCGAATGACATTAAACTCATGGGGAACGATTACCCGCTCTATACCGCTAATGGCGGCGTGAAGTGCTACGTGGTGGAAGCCTTACCCCGGCCTGAATGGTTGCCGAAGTATTACATTAGCAAAATGATCTATTGGCTTGATCAACAGTCCTTCTTTCCCTTACGCATTGAAGAGTATGACAAAGAAGGAAACTTGATCTTTATTAACACCCGAACCGGTGTGCGCGCGAATCCACAGTTAGATGACCACGGCTACGCTGTCCTCTTCGATCTCTGGTGGGATATGCCGATTGATCTGCTCTCCGCCTCGATTCACGGTATTTTGCCGAAGAGCTGGTCGGAAGATGACAAAAGGATATTCTTTAGTCCTGGTTTTATGCGGCGCGAGTGGTTTCTTGAGCCTCCAAAGAGCACGATGGTGTTGCGTTCTCCTGACGAGTTTTATTTACGACCGGACCTAGATAAAAACAAGTTTCCGACGGAGCGCAAAATTACACTTTCGCCTGAACTAGAAGCACGTATCGAGGCGCAAGAACGGGAAGGGAAGTTGGTATTTTGATAGCCAGCTGAGCGCCGCGAATTTAGCCCTTAACGCCCCCCAATGATGGGATAGATGAAATTAACCTGAGAGAAATCCAAGGAGGAGAGGAGAATGATTTACGAATTACGCACCTATCAGCTAGCGGTTGGAGCACTGCCGGAGTATCTGGAAGTTGCGCGGACGATGATTCTTCCTGGGGTGGCTGAGCATGGACTCAAGCCAGTGGGCTTTTGGTATAGTGAGATTGGACAATTGAATGAGGTTGTTCATCTGTGAGCGTACACTGATCTGAATGATCGGCAAGAGAAATGGGGGAAGTGGGCGCGAGACCCGCGACGCGGTGAGGTGATGAAACGCCTGCGCGGCGTGGTGTTGAGTCAAAGCAATAAGATTCTTTCGCCGACTGATTTTTCTCCGATGAAATGAAAACGGAGACCATGAGGCGTGAGGTGTAAAACGTGAGAGGTGAAACTGAGCCTGCGTCAGGGAATACGCACCACGCCTGGCGCTATGCACCAGGCGTCCGAAGGAGAAAGTAGTATATGTCCAACGACACCTTTGCGGCTCGACTACAGAAAGAAATCGATCCTTTACAAAAGCGTCTTATGAACTGTTCGCTGAATCAAGCGCTCTTCAATGGCATTTTGCCCGTCTCGGTGCTTCGTGAATATGCCAAACAGGCGTATATCTGGAAGCGTTACGCGCAGGATCTTTTACCCGTTTTGATCCCAAAAGCGCCGGATGATGT
Organism: Binatia bacterium; assembly: GCA_050185455.1. Lineage (GTDB taxonomy): Bacteria > Desulfobacterota > Binatia > Bin18 > Bin18 > SYOC01. Next base: position 8,712 of record JBFWZL010000043.1, read on the forward strand.
GCGCCGCCTTCTGATTAAAAACTTAGTCAGCGAAGAAGGACTCGGCGGGGAGCCCCCGCATCTTCAATTACTGATTGACTTTGGCGAAGAAGTGGGCGCGACAGCGGAAGATTTCTATACTGCTGAACCGATTCTTGAGGTTGACGCCTTGTGCAACTTTTATGCTCGCATCTTCTACGGCGGCACGATTGTCGAGGCTTCGGCTGGGTTCAATTTTGCTTTCGAGGGGTTACTGGCGAAAGAATATCCCAAAATCGCCGTTGCGCTGAAACGACACTATCAGATTAGTTCCAAAGGACTCCGTTTTTGGGATATTCATATTGAAGCCGACGCCGAGCACAGCGGTGATGGAGAGATGATTCTTAACAAGTATGCGGCGACATCGGAACTGCAAGCGACAGCGCGCCGTGCGGCAATGGTTGGGCTTGAGCATCGATACGTGGCGATGGAAGGGATCTACCGGCGTTTTGGCGGTCTGTAGGAATTCTCTTTTCGTGATGAGGGAATGGGGGGCATATCCAAGAGACTGGATATGCGCTTCCTTCGCCTTTATCCATTGTTTCGCAGGGGCGGCGCGGAATTATTCATCTTTTCTGAACTTACTCCAAAGCATACGCCACATATCTAGCGGAGTGAGGCTTTTGGGTGTCCTCTCCGATTCAGGAGGTTCGATTTCATCACTCTGTTCGGTATGCAAGCGTTCCCAAGATGTTTCTCCTCGTCCTTCGTCACCTTTATCGTCCTCTTCGATCTCGTCGCTGGGAGGTTCTTTCTGCTTTCCCCATGTCCACGAACCAAGATTACCATCAAAGGACCCTGGGGAAGAAGGTTGGGCAAAGACTGGGGCTTGAACGAGTAGGCAAAGGAGGAAAACTGGTACGATAGTGAAGTACATAGGTTTGTCTGGTCGCATATCATACTCTTATTTGCACGCCAATGCGGCGGTTAACTTTTCTTGAGGGGAGGGGGGTGAATGGCGGCATTCACGATTGGTTCTGATGCCCACAAAGAACTTTTTTGTCGAGAATTTATAGAGACCCATCAACGTTACGAGGTGGCGACTCTGCCATGGCCCGAATTGGATGAGAATAGTCTCGCTCGGCTTCGTAGTCTATCTTTCTGGGAAGAGGCGGTGTCAACCGAATTCTCGACCGCAGCGAAAGTCAGCGCTCAAGCGCGGTTAGAGGACGATCCACTCGTGCGTGAGGCGGTGGCGTTGCAAGGGGAAGAGGAAGCTCGTCATTCCGCCTTGCTTGACGCGCTGTTGACCCGTTATGGCATTACGGTTACTGCTCGCCCTTTCTCTTCACTACCGAAAGACATTGAATGGGCGTTTCTTCGTACTGAATACGGGGAATGTTTTGATTCGTTCTTCGCATTTGGCCTTTTTGCCGTGGCTAAGGAATCCGGGTTTGTTCCTCCTGCTCTGGTGAATATGTTTGAACCTATTGTCCAGGAGGAAGCGCGTCATATCCTTTTCTTTGTGAATTGGTTGGCGTATCGGCGTGCACAGTTGCCCTGGTGGAAACGACCGCAACTCGTTGGCCGGTGTTTGCTGAGCATGGCGGTACAAGCCTGGAGTCGGATACAGACGGCGAGAGGGATGGGTGATGGTGGAGATTTTACTCTAAAAGGACATGAAGCCATTGATATCGATATCACGCCGCGCGCCTTTCTCGAATTGTGCCTGCAGGAAAATGAACGTCGCCTCGGCATATACGACCGACGACTGCTCCGACCTCAACTTGTGCCGACGATTGCTCGCGCCTTGTGCGCCATCCTCCCGAAAGCGAAAAAAGCCCGAAAATGTATGAAGGAGAAAGAAGCAATGAAAAAGACAGACAAGAGACTGAAATCGAAAAACTCAGGGATGAGGTAACAACATTCAGCTAACTCGTTCCTCTCGGAAGTATAGAAAAAAGGAACGGTGGCATAACTGCACGTTTCATGCTACCAAGGCCACGTTCCGACGCGGAGAGACACAATGACGCCACTGGCAACGTTACTCTTGGGGCTGTTACTCGGTTTAAAGCATGCGTTTGATTCTGATCATCTCATTGCGATTTCGACGATTGTCGCGCGGGAGCGATCATCGTGGCGATCCTTGTGGATCGGGTTGTTCTGGGGCATCGGGCATACCCTCACGTTGATTACGGTTGGCGTGCTCGTTCTTGGCATGAAGGCTCACATTTCCGAGCCGGTGGGACTCTCTCTTGAATGCCTCGTTGGGATAGTGCTTGTCGTGCTCGGACTTTCGACGTTGTATGATTATCGGCGAAAGCGCCTTCACGCGCATCATCACGTTCATGGAGGAGCCGCGCATACGCATTTTCACATCCATGCGAATACCGCCGCTCATCAGCACCAACATTTCGCGCGGATTGGGTTCAAGCCCATGCTGCTTGGCATGGTGCATGGACTGGCTGGCAGTGCCGCGCTCATGCTTCTCGTTCTTGCTGCTATCCCTTCCCCAGCGTTAGGGTTGCTGTACATTGCGATCTTTGGTCTTGGTTCCGTCCTCGGCATGGGAATGGTGAGTCTGCTCATGGGATTTTTCTTCTCGCTTGCGACCGATAAACTTCATGCCTTTGATCAGGGGATTCGCTTAACCGTTGGCTCGCTGAGCACGATGTTCGGCGCCTGGATGGTAGTGGAAATTGGTTTCATCCAGGGGTTGTTTTGGACCTAGTCGAGAACAACCATGCTCTTGTCTCGTCCAGCTTTTTACTCTGCTCTGGCCTCATGCTTCGCCCATAGCATGGCCCTTGGGTTTGCGGCGACGTTGATAGTAGCTGCGCCTCAGCGGACTTCTCGCCCGGTCCAGGTGACACTCCTACAGCGGGCGGCTCCTTTGCCGATTGGGGAAGGTGTTGGCGCAGAAAGACCCCAATCCGTTCCGTCAAAGAAACCGCAGGAGCTGATCCCGGTTCTACAAGTTCAATCGCGAGCCAAATCCCAACCCGTAGCTAAACCGAAACGGAGCCGTCCTGCTCCTCCTAAAATCGTGCGAACGCCGCCTGCATTACCGACTCCTCCATCTTCCCTACCTACGGTTGTTCAGTCCTTCGAACCCCAAGAGACGCCAATGCAGGTTGGTGCAGTTAACCCGGCTGTGACAACTGGGGCTGAGACCGACGGTGCACGCTCTTTCCCTACTGACTCGGTTATAGAGGGAGACGAAGAGAAAACAAAGACAGGAAAGGTAAACGGTATCGCGAAGGCAGGGAGCAATCGGGGAAGGGGGACCGGCATTGCCGCTCAGCCAGACTATGGTGTGAACCCTAAACCCCGCTATCCCATGCTGGCTCGACGTCTTGGTGCGCAAGGTGTTGTGCTGCTCCGCGTTCAGGTGCGGGAGGATGGCACTGTGGCTACTGTTGAACTGGCGCGTTCCTCTGGATTCTCTATGCTCGATGACTCCGCCGCTCGGACCGTGCGTGAAAGCTGGCGGTTCGTTCCCGCGCGTATCGACGGTACGCCGATCGCTAGTTGGGTTGAAGTGCCGATCCGTTTCGTCTTGGAAGACTCATAGAACCGGCTTTCCAAAAATTTCTCCAATTCGTTCTCTACGATAGTCAAAAACTGTTTCCAGGGTGCGTCGGACAAACAGCGCATGGACAAGTGCGCCGAGTGGTCCGAGCGGCAATTCGTAATCGACTACATCATGGACGAGCGTCCCTCCGAGGACGGCGGTAAATTCATGAAGATGATGCCAACGACGATAGGGGCCAGAGACCTGAACATCCGTGAAACATCGTCCTGGTTCAAACATTTCAATGCGAGTCCGCCAATGAAAAGGAAGAGAGAATAGTCGCAAACGATAGTCGATCAGTGCGCCTGGTTCCATACGAATCGGCAACGGCGTGAGAATACGAAAGTGAAGGAACTGGGGCGTGATCAATTCCAAATTCCCAGCATCGGCGAAAAAAAGAAACACGTCGTTAAGGGGTTTAGGGAGGACCTGGGAGCGGTCGAGCCGGTAAGATTTGTAGCGCATGGTGTTGGCGCACCCTCGAAGAGCTTATTGATTCTACTGAAACAGGTACGCAATGGGTGATCAAGTAAAGCTATGCTCGCTGGTCTTTTCCTATGGCCTGCTACCGAGTAAAAAGACTTCATGACGATTGCCTATTTTGACGCCTTTTCTGGGATTAGTGGAGACATGACGGTCGGGGCGTTACTCCACCTGGGTGTAGCGCTAGAGGATCTCCAAAAAGAACTCGCGAAGTTACCGCTGTCCGGTTATCGGATCAGTCAAGAGGTGCGTTTCCAGAGCGGTATCCGCGCGACAAAATTTGCTGTCCAAGTGAGTGAACCGTTAAGTGAACGAAGTTTTCGAGCGATTTCACAGATGCTGCGAGAAAGCAGTTTAATCCCGCAAGTTAAGGAAACTGCTCTGCGTATTTTTACTATTTTAGCCGAGGCGGAAGGGCGAGTGCACGGCATCCTTCCCGGCGCAGTGCATTTTCATGAAGTCGGCGCGGTCGATTCTATCGTTGACGTGGTTGGCTCCGCGTTTTGCTTTCATACGCTTGGAATCGAAAAAATTTACGCTTCGCCATTGCCGATGGGTAAAGGGCTCGTTCCCTCGCGGCATGGCGTGTTGCCGATTCCTGCTCCGGCGACGGTTGAGTTAATGAAGGGGTTGCAGGTACGGCTCGAAGACGGAGCTGCAGAGATGGTGACGCCCACCGGCGCCGCTATTGTTGCGGCGGTTGCACGACAAGGACCGATTCCACAAATGCAAATTACTGCAGTCGGTTATGGCTCCGGCGAGCGAACGTTACCCGACCGACCAAATCTCTTACGAGTGTTACTGGCGACTCTTGTGGAAACGCCGCGAGAAGAGCAGTTACTGGTTTTGGAAACAAATATCGATGATTTGAATCCTGAACTGTACGAGCATGTGATGGAGCGATTATTCGCCGCCGGCGCCCGAGACGTCTGTTTCCTGCCTTTGCAAATGAAAAAAAATCGCCCCGGCATTATGCTGTGGGTGCTCGGGGAGCTTCCCGATCGAGAGCGCCTCAGCACGATTATTTTTGCCGAAACCTCAACGATCGGCATTCGTTCGTATCCTGTCTCACGTCTTGCTCTCCGACGCGAGAGCCGGGACGTCAACACTTTATATGGCAGCGTACGTGTAAAGCTTTCGCATACTCCAGAAGGGCGGGTGCATGCGGCTCCTGAATATGAAGATTGTAAACGACTTGCGCAGGAAAAGAACCTTCCGTTGAAAGTCGTGTATGAGGAAGCGCTCCTAGCAGTACGGCGAACAGGAGAACAGTAAGGGGACAAGGGCGCTGGGCTCCTTTGTCCCCACAAGCGGCTCTCTTTCCTATGACTTATTCTTCAAGATCCGCTAGAATCTCGGTGGGATGGCTTCGTGGGCTGACGGAGTCGTAGGCTTTGAGAATTGTAGCGTTTTCGTCGATTAGATAACTGATTCGTTGTGCATAGCCGGCTTGGGCGTTATCACAAGCGCCGTACGCCAGGCCAAGTTCTCGTGAAGTGTCGCAGAGCAGAGGGAAAGGGAAGTCGTATTTGCGCGCGAACGCCGCATTATCCGCGACGGAATCAAAGCTGACGCCAAGCACTTCCACGTTGCGAGAGTGAAACTCCTTGATCTGGTCGCGGAACCCGCGACCTTCGGTTGTTCACCCAGGAGTGTCGGCTTTTGGGTAGAACCACAGCAGTATTTTTTTACCTTTGAGAGCGGCAAGCGAGAGGGTTTTCCCTTCGTGCGTCTGTACAGTGAAATCGGGGGCGGGATCGCCGTGTTTCAACATGGGCGGTTTCTCCTTTTGTAGAAAAGTCTGAATGAAGAACTTGACAATGTTCGTAAAAGTCATGAGCGCTACGAGAATTTTAGTAAGGCCTCTTGATTATAGGTGATGGTGGCGCGCTTTTTCAAAAGACGCATGAATTCCGCTAGGGCGTCAGCTTGTTTCCGTTTCTGGAGTTGTTCCTTCATTGCGTCTTTTTGTTTTTCAAACTCTTCCGGTGCAGGCGCGAGTTTTTCTTTCAATACGACAATAAAAGCATTACCGCTCCACATAGAGATTTGCGGTGCGACCGGTGATTCCGGCGTCAATTGAAATACCATTTTTTTCAGCTCAGGCAAGCTGCCCATTTTGGGGATGTAACTTCCTTGCCGGGTGAACACTCCAGTTTCTTCCACGGTTAATTTTTGCTCAGCGGCAACCGCTGCAAGATCCTTTGTTTCCTTGATTTTGGCAAGGAGAGTTTCGGCTTTTTCCTTTGCTCGTTGTTCGGCTTTTTCTCCCTTCAGCTTTTTCTCCGCCTCTTCTTTGACTACACTAAATTCGGGAATGGTTGACGCGATTTTTTCGCGCAGAGAGACGAGATACCAACTATCGTTCACTTCGATAGGTTCGCTGGTTTGCCGAGGGGCTAGCCCGAGTGCGGCTTCGACCAACTGCGGTTGCGAGCCTAAATCAGGAATGGTTTCCTCACGTGCGACGAGTGGAGTTTCAACAACGGAAACTCCCGACGCTTGCGCGACTTCGGCGAGAGGCGTTCCATTTTGAATCTTCTCGCGATCTGCGCGGGCGCGCGCCTCAGCCTGTGCGTTCGCGCGTTCGTGGCGTAATTCCTGACGAATCTCTTCTTCAACTTCATTCATGGGTTTGATGTTCTCCGGTTCGTTGGTTTCCACTTTGATAATGTGAAGGCCGAACTGAGATTCGACAAGGTCGCTGATGCCGCCTGCAGGAAGGGCGAATGCCGCTTCCTCAAAAGGTTTGACCATGCGTCCGCGCGCAAAGGAGCCCAGGTCTCCTCCCTGCGCGGCGGTTGCTTTGTCTTGCGAATAAGTTTCTGCAAGCTTGACGAAATCTTCCCCGGCGCGGGCTTTCTCTAAGACCTCAGCGGCGGCGGTTCGAGTTTTCGCTTTTTCCTCTTCTGTCGCGTTTGCGCCCAATGCGAAGAGAATATGGCGCGCGTGGACGCGTGGCGGCGTAGTGAAGCGATCTTCTTTGTGTTCGTTGTAAAAATCCTCTACTTCTTTTGTTGACACGTCGACGCCGGCTTCAAACTGTTTCGCTGGGTACGCGACGTAAGCGAATTTGACGCGTTCCGGTTGACGAAATGATTCAAGATGAGAGCTGTAATAATCTTCGGTTTCTTGCGCATCAACGGTTACTGCTCCGACAAGATCCGCAGAGGAGATTTTCACGAAAGACAATGCTACCTTTTTCTGACTAAACTCAAATAGCTCTCGCACCTCATCATCAGTCACTTGCGTAGCGTCCGTGATGAGGCTTTGCAGTTTCTTGATAAGCAGCTGGGTGCGTTGCTCCTCTTCAAACTCGCTAGGGCTGAGTCTGAGATAACGGAGAACTCGAAGATAGCGCTCTTGACTAAATGATCCGTGTTCTTGGAAGGCCTCGGCTTTGGCAATCTCTTGGCGCACTTCGCCATCACTGACGGTAAAACCCACACGAGTCGCCTCTGCCTCGAGGAGCCGTATTTCAACCAGTTGATCCAAGGCTTGCTCTCGGAGATTCATTTGTTCTAACACCTCCGCTGTAAGCCGCTCCTTATATACTTCGCGATAGGCATTTTTAAGGTTTTCATAGGCTCGTTGGAATTCGCGTGTGGAAATCGTTTGTCCATTGATGTCGGCTATGACATCTGAACGTGATCCACTCATTGAACCGCCAACTCCCCAAAAAACGAAAACTAAAATGATGATGAGGAACGTGACCTTGATCCAGGTCGAGCGTGTGCGCTTGCGCATAAATTCAAGCATTGGTTTAAACCTCCTTGTTGGGGGGATAAGGATAGTAAATAAGAAAAGCAACTGCTATGCCGTACCTTGCCCTCTTTTGGTAATTCTGCTAGAAACCTTGTTTTGAACGGTCCGTTTTTCACTAAAGGGAAAAAAAAACAATGATTTTTAGTTCGTTATTGGGGTTGTTCTCCGACGATCTCGCGATCGATCTGGGCACCGCCAATACATTGATTTACGTAAAGGGACAAGGAATAGTCTGTAACGAATCATCTGTTGTTGCCGTCCAAAAAGATCCCCGTGGCGCACGACGCGTCCTGGCTGTCGGCCTGGAGGCAAAAAAGATGCTCGGCAGAACCCCAGGAAATATTGTCGCCATTCGCCCCTTAAAAGACGGGGTGATTGCAGATTTCGAGACTACGGAAGCTATGCTCCGCTACTTTATTCAAAAAGTCCATAACCATCGCAAACTTGTTCGTCCACGCATTGTTATCTGTGTGCCAAATGGGATTACCGAAGTCGAAAAGCGGGCGGTCAAGGAGTCCGCGGAATCCGCAGGCGCTCGAGAGGTTTACCTGATGGAAGAGCCGATGGCGGCGGCTATTGGTGCCGGCCTTCCGGTTACAGAACCCGTGGGGAATATGATTGTCGATATTGGTGGAGGAACAACTGAGGTTGCCGTCATTTCTCTAGCCGGGGTAGTCTTTTCTCGCTCTGTACGCGTTGGTGGTGATAAGATGGATGAGTCAATCATCCAATATATCAAACGGAAGTATAATCTCCTCATTGGCGAACGGACGGCGGAGTTGATTAAGATCACCATTGGGTCAGCATATCCAGGCGAAGAGATTCAGACAATGGAAATTAAGGGGCGGGACCTTGTCGCTGGGGTACCAAAGACGGTAGAATTATCGGATGAAGAGATACGAGATTCCTTAGTCGAGTCGATTAATCAAATTGTGGAAGCGGTGCGTATCGCTCTTGAGCGAACGCCGCCTGAGTTGGCGTCAGATATCGTTGATAAGGGCATTGTACTGGCGGGAGGTGGGGCGTTGTTGCGTAATCTCGATATCCTGCTCCGCGAAGAGACAGGGTTGCCTGTCACATTAGCGGAAGATCCACTCACTGCGGTGGTGATGGGGGCGGGGAAGGCGCTCGACGAACTATCCCTTCTGAAAGAAGTGGCGATACAGTAATGTAACGCCACCCTCGATCACAGCGAGGATCCATGAGCGATTTCTTTCGTCGATATAGAGTCGCGGTGTCGTGTGTTGTCTTCCTGGGGCTGTCTCTGGCCTTGAGAGCCATGAACTCTCTAGCTCCTGGTCGAGTCGACCCCGTTGGGGTGCTGCTTTTAGAAGTCATGCATCCTTTACAAATAGGTATGACCGCGGTTAGCCGGGGGGCGACCCGCTTGTGGGAAGACTACGTCGCCTTGTGGTCATTGCACGAACAGAACGAGCAGCTACGTCAGCGACTAGCCGATATGGAAGATCTCTCACGACAAGCGCTTGAGTTGGAGCTGGCTAATCGTCGACTTGGAAAACTGCTTGAGTTGAAAGCCGCATGGACGGAAAACGCTATTGCCGCGCGGGTGGTTGGCCGAAGCCCGAGTGCTATCGTTCGCACGGTTGTTCTCGATAAAGGTGAAGCAGATGGGGTGACGAAAGGCATGGCCGTGCTTGCCCCGGATGGAGTAGTAGGGCAAGTCGTGGCTGTCAGTACTCATGCTGCACGAGTCATGCTTGTCTCCGATTCGAGTAGCGGCGTTGATGTGCTTATCCAACGCTCTCGCGTCCAGGGGATTGCCGCTGGCGCTATCGAAAACGGCTGCGTCTTAAAGTACGTGCAACGTGGGAGCGATGTTGCCGTTGGCGACACGGTTATTACGTCGGGACTCGATGGTATCTTTCCGAAAGGACATCCTGTAGGTGCCATTACACGGGTTGACGCGAGGGAGAGCCGGATGTTTCAGGAGGTGGAGGTCAAACTCAGTGCCGATCTCGCAAGAGTTGAAGAAGTCCTGGTGGTTCCGCCCCCTGCTGTTAGAGCGGGAGAGTGACGCCGCTAGCGAGAAGAAATCATCTTCATCGAAGTTGCTCGTTTTATGTGGTCTGCTTGCTATAGTCTTACAGACTACGCTCCTGCCGCATCTGCCAGTGATTCCAGATCTGTTGCTCATTTTTTGCGTCTATCTGGGTATGCACCATTGTTCCGTTGGTGGGGCTGCTGGAGCCTTCTTGCTCGGTTATGGTCTCGATAGTTGTTCCGGGGCTCCTATGGGCATGAATGCGTTTTCGATGAGCCTTGTTTTTACTGTGATCACGATGACGGCGCGCTGGTTCTGGTTGAACAATCCACTATCTGTTCTGTTCATGGTTGTGCTTGCTGTTACTCTGAAAATGGGGACCTTTTTGCTATGGGGAGAATTTGGGCAATTGACAGCTTCCGTGCAAACTCTCCTCTCAGAGCTGATGATCAGGGAAACCATTGCCGCCCTCGTCCTTACCCCCTTTGTATTTTCCATCCTATACTATGGAGAAGAGTTCAGCTACAGGACATAAATGCGCGACCTTGAACGCCTAAGTCTCGGTACGCGTGAGACTGTCGTTTCCCCTCATGCGCGAATCGGCGTTTTGGGATTCCTTATTACTACC
>JBFWZL010000044.1:0-18909 GCA_050185455.1 Binatia bacterium
ATAATTATTCCAAATACCGAAAGGCTGCGGGTGTGTCATTGCGAGGAGCATCAGCGACGAAGCAATCTCTGCAGAAGACAGAGATTGCTTCGCTACGCTCGCAATGACATTATCTGACTTTCTGTCTCTTTCTTCGAATGCAAAACAATACAATTATGTGCTGGCGGATAATCGTGCGCGGGGTCGTGCAGGGCGTTGGCTTCCGTCCCTTCATTCACCGGCTCGCGCGAGAGCTTAGTCTCGCGGGCTGGGCGCGGAATACCAGCGCCGGTGTAGAGATAGTCATTCAAGGAGACGAAACACAGCGCTCACGCTTCCTGTCTCGCCTGCGCGCGGAAGCGCCATCTCTAGCACATGTCACCAACGTTCACCTTGAAGAAAGCGAACAGCTCAGACTGACGGATTTTGTCATTCTGCCCAGTACGCTAGGAGAACAATACACCCTGCTTCCTCCCGACCTCGCCACGTGTCCATTATGTCTGGAGGAAGTATTTTCTTCACAGAATCGTCGTTCCCGCTATCCTTTTACTAACTGCACGGCGTGCGGTCCCCGCTTCACGATCGTCCGCGCGCTTCCGTGCGATCGCAGGATGACAACAATGGCGGATTTTCGACTCTGTCCCTCCTGCGCAGCGGAGTACGAAGATCCGGCGGATCGCCGTTTTCACGCCGAACCCGTGGCCTGTCCAACCTGCGGTCCACACGTATGGCTAACCGTAGAACATAACGCCACCACACAACGTCCCCGCGACACCATCACTCACGCCGCAACGTTGCTGCGCAAGGGCGCGGTCATCGCCGTACAAGGATTAGGCGGCTTTCACCTGGCTTGCGATGCGACTAACGCCAGCGCGGTGCAGCGTTTGCGACAGACGAAGGACCGCTGGCACAAACCGCTTGCGGTGATGGCGGCAACGCTGGACGAAGCCCGCAGGTATGGGGAAATCTCCACCGCCGAGGCGACGCTGCTTACGTCAGTACAAGCGCCGATCGTCCTCGTACGCAAGCGGGCAAACTCTCCTCTCGCCTCCACTATAGCCCCTGGGAACGTGTATCTCGGCCTGATGCTGCCTTATACTCCGCTTCATCACCTATTGCTACGCGACACTGGAAAGCCGCTTGTCATGACCAGCGGCAACCGGCGAGATGAGCCCTTGTGTCGCACCGAGGAGGAAGCCAAAGTCGCTCTCGACGGTCTGGTAGACGGCTTTTTGTTTCACGATCGCCTCATCCACCAACGTTGTGACGACAGTGTTGTCTTTGTCACGAACACCGGCGCCCAGCCGGTGCGACGCAGCCGCGGTTACGTCCCTCTTCCCGTGCCCACACCGATCGCCGCCCCTATCCCGATCTTGGCTGTCGGCGCGGAGTTAAAAAATACCTTCTGTCTGCTGCGTGCACGCGAAGCTTTTCTAAGTCAGCATATTGGAGATATGGGCAGCCTGGCGACGCAGCAGCACTTTGTCACCGCGCTAGAGCACTTGCAAGGGCTGTTCAAGATTCATCCTGCCGTTGTCGCACATGATCTCCATCCCGATTACACAACAACTCGCTACGCGCAGACGACCGACCTCCCCCTCATCGGCGTACAGCATCATCACGCGCATGTTGCCGCCTGCCTGGTGGACAACAGCATTACTGGTCCCGTCATCGGTGCAGCGTTTGACGGAACCGGCTACGGGACGGATGGTGCAATCTGGGGCGGCGAATTTTTCGTTGCTGACTTGCGAAATTTCCGTCGCGTGGCGCATTTGGAATATCTCCCACTTCCTGGAGGCGAGGCGGCAATTCGACGACCATATCGCACGGCCCTCGCCTATCTTACCGTCCTCTCCGGAGCGATTCCTACGCTAGCCTTCGTCGAAGCAATTCCCTCGACTGAACGAAAAATTACCCTACAGATGATCGAGCGAAAGGTTCACACGCCATTGACCTCAAGCTGTGGCCGCCTCTTTGACGCCGTGGCGGCAATTACCGGCCTACGGACACAGGTCACCTACGAGGCGCAAGCGGCGATAGAGTTGGAAGCCGTGTCCTCCACCGAATCCCATGACGGCGTGATTTATCCATTCACGATAGACAATGGACAGGTGCGCCTTGGACCGCTGCTGGCGGCGGTCGTCTCAGATACGCAACAACACATCCCGGTAGGTGTCATTGGTCAGCGTTTTCATCACACGCTTGCGGAAATTGTCCACACGGTCTGTGAGCAGATTCGCGAGAAAGAAGGATTAACAACGGTGGCGCTCAGCGGCGGTTGTTGGCAAAACCGCTTGCTGCTCTCCGCGACCATAAGCCGGTTGCGGGAAACGAGATTTTCCGTATATGTCCATCATCAGGTTCCGGCCAATGACGGCGGCATCAGTCTCGGGCAGGCGGTCGTGGCGGCAGCGCGACTTACTGAGTCATCGTGAGAAGGTCGAATTGATTAACGGAGAATGAATATGTGCCTTGGTATCCCGGGACGCATCACGACGATTTTCGAGGAAGAGGGAATCCGCATGGGGAAAGTCGACTTCGGCGGTGTGTTCCGGCGCGTCTGCCTGGCGTATTTACCGGATGCGCAGGAGGGGGATTACACAATCGTTCATGCCGGCTTCGCCATTAGCCTGGTGGATGAAGCGGAAGCCCAACGGACGCTCGCGTTGTTGGACGAGATGGAAACGTCTACCGCGCCGGAGGACTCATGAAGTACATCGATGAATATCGCGATCCCCTCCTCGCTCGCCGTTTGATAGAACAGATTCACACCCTGGCCACGCGAGAGTGGACCATCATGGAGGTATGCGGCGGACAGACGCACACGATCGTGCGTTTTGGCCTCGATGAACTGTTGCCCCGTCGTGTCCGTCTCGTGCATGGCCCAGGTTGTCCCGTGTGCGTGACTCCTATCGAGTTGATTGATACCGCGATCGCGCTTGCCGCGCGCGCTGATGTGATCTTGTGTTCCTTCGGCGACATGCTGCGCGTGCCCGGTTCGGAGAACGACCTCTTCACGGCCAGAGCAGCAGGCGGGGACGTGCGAGTAGTCTATTCCCCGCTTGACGCCCTACAGCTTGCTCGCCGTTATACTCACAAGCAGGTGGTGTTTTTTGCGGTTGGATTTGAAACCACCGCGCCGACAACGGCGATGGCGGTATGGCAAGCCAAGCAGCAAGGTCTACGGAATTTTAGTTTGTTGGCGGCGCATGTCCGGGTTCCTCCCGCCATGGAGGCTATCCTTTCCTCACCGGACAACCAAGTGCAGGGATTTCTCGCGGCGGGACATGTGTGCACCATCATGGGGATGGAGGAGTATCAACCCCTCGCGCGCCGTTATCGCGTTCCCATCGTCGTCACTGGATTCGAGCCGCTCGATCTTTTGCAGGGAATTTGGCTGTGCGTGAAGCAACTCGAAACCGGACGAGCAGAAGTTGAAAATCAATATACGCGCTCGGTCCGGCCCGAAGGGAATCCTGCGGCGCGCACTCTGACGGCGAAAATCTTCACCCCGGTGGAGCGACGCTGGCGCGGCTTGATGACATTGCCGCATGGCGGTCTGGCGTTGAGAGAATCGTACGCTGAGTTTGACGCCGAGCGGAAGTTTACTGTGCAATTGCCGTCCACAGAGGAAACCACGCTCTGTCAGGCTGGACGCGTTCTGCAGGGACATATTACACCACCTGCCTGCCCCGCTTTTGGGTCGTCATGCACACCTGAACACCCACTCGGAGCGCCGATGGTGTCTTCAGAGGGGGCCTGCGCCGCCTATTTTCGCTTTGGTCGCAAACAACGAGAGACACAGCATGAAAACGTCGTATAGCGGCCCACAGTGTCCTCTACCTGTGGGCCGCCACAAGACCGTTTTGCTCGGTCACGGCAGCGGCGGAAAAATGACCGCCGATTTACTCAAGCAGTTCTTTCTTCCAGCCTTCGCCAATCCCGCGCTCGACCTGCTCAATGATCAAGCTGTGTTGAACACGCAGGGGCTTCGCCTGGCGTTTACCACCGACGCCTTTGTCGTGTCTCCGCTGTTTTTCCCCGGCGGCGACATTGGCCGACTGGCGGTAAACGGAACCATCAACGACCTGGCGATGTGCGGCGCCATACCGTTAGGTCTCTCCGGCGCGTTTATTCTTGAAGAAGGTTTTCCCTTGACGGACCTCCAACGCATCACGGCATCCATGGCGCAGGCCTGTCGAGAAACCGGTGTGTCGCTGGTTACTGGAGACACAAAAGTCGTGGAGAAAGGCAAAGGCGACGGGGTATTTGTCACCACCAGCGGCATCGGTGTAGTCGCGCATCCGCTCACAATCTCGGCGGAGCAGGCTCGACCGGGAGACCATATTCTCGTCAGCGGCCCCATCGGCGACCACGGCATCGCCGTACTTTCAGCGCGCGAAGGGCTGGAATTTGAAACCACGCTGGAGAGCGACACCGCGCCCTTGCATGATCTCGTGCAGGCCATGCTGGCAGTCAGTCAAGAGATTCACTGCCTGCGCGATCCCACCCGTGGCGGATTGGCAACCACTTTAAATGAGCTGGCGACCAGCTCAGGGGTGGGAATGAGAATCGAAGAACAACTGATCCCACTGCGAAGAGAAGTTCGTGGCGCCTGCGAAATGTTAGGGCTGGACCCGCTCTATGTGGCCAGTGAGGGTCGTCTGGTTGCTATTGTCGGGGAAACAGAAGCAGGAGCGGTGCTGGCGCGCATGCGCGCGCACCCGCTAGGCGGGGAAGCGCGGCAGATCGGCAGAGTCGTGCTAGAGCATCCGGGATCGGTCAGCATGCGGACTGTACTTGGGAGCGAGCGCCTGGTGGAGACGCTGTCCGGCGCGCAGCTGCCGCGCATTTGCTAAAGCGACCTTTTTGAGGAGCTATGCCGCAGACGGAACTTTGGTTAACGCCGTTGATTCTCTTACCTGGCGTCGCCTTACTCATCATGTCGACCTCGGTCCGGTTTGGACAAGTGCACGACGAATTCCATGAGTTGCTTGGTCACCCCGACGCTCACGCACGGGTCGTCTCCAAGCAACTCGTGCAACGCGCCATGTTCCTGCGAGACGCCTTGGTCTGCTTGTACGCCAGTGTTGGATTCTTTGCATTGGGCAGTTTTCTGGGCGGGCTGATTAATCTGTGGCAACCGCACTTACTCTGGATCGTCGGTGGGTTAACGCTCTTCGGGATTGTCTGCGTTGCGGCGGCCTCGGTGCAACTAGTGCGAGAGTCCCTCATTTGTATCCGCTTGATCAAAGACCACAGTGAAAGCATTGAGCACAGCCGCTCTGACGCCTAAGCGAAAGGTCGCCGATCGTACCTCGCCCCCGGACAGGGCGAGACCGATTAAACCGTTTCGGGTGGAAGGCTTACCGGAGTTACGCGGCGGCTGGAGTTTTCTCTTCTGGCGGCGCTCGGAAACCTCGGCCAGTTCCGCCGAAAAAATATCCGCAAGGAATTCCGGAGCGCCGTTTTTCCACTGTTACCGGATTGACCGGCTTTACGCTAGTTAGGAAATCGCAACTGCCATCTGCCCTGACCGACGCGTTGGTTTTTCTTTCTCCAGGTAAAAACCCGTCTCCGGTCGTTGTCGTAAGGCGCAAAATCGGCCGCGTACGCATACTCTTGTTGCCGGGTATTGTAAAGGTCGATCACCAATTGTCCTGCCGCCAATTTATTCAAAATCACAAGCCCGCGCTCGTCAATTGTCGTGTTGCCGATCTGTAAGCTGTTGGCTTTTAAACTACCGTTGACTTCGAGCCGGTCCCAGACGGACACGCGCCTGGTTTTTCCATCGTTCGATTTATTGCCGACGATCATTAAAGTTTTGTAACTCGCAGTGTCGTTGGAGATCTCCCCCTGATTTGTTGTCGTATCAGGGAAGCCGCTCCACTGGGAAGTGATACGCAAAGGATTTTGACCCTTGCCCGATAGCAAGCGGACGTTCCCCGCAACATCGAGCTTGTCTTGCGGAATCGGCGCCCCGATGCCGATGTTACCCGAGGCTTTCTGAATCTGCAGAGCCCAGCCCACGCTCTTCGTCCACAATCCAAAGGTCTTATCCTCGGGGTTGCTTCCGACGAATGCATCGTCGGTATCATTCAACCACAATCCGCCATTTGCGGAATTAGACTTTATTCGACCGCTGACTTGCAAATCGACATTCGCTCCGCCCTGGCCTTTTACTTCCAATGCGGTCGCGGGATCGGTAGTTCCGACGCCTACGTTGCCGTTCGCGTCGATAAAAAACGCATCGCCGACGCCCTGACCATAGAGCGTATTACCAATGAGCAGGATCAACCCCAGGAACGGCGCCAGGCCGAGAATCAAACCCTTCGAAAACCCAGGGCAACGCCGCGGATTTGCCTCCTGTTTCACGCTCACCATTTGGGCTTCCAGCTCCTGAATCCGTAACTTCAGCGCCGCTAATTCTGATTTGACATCGGGACAATCCCGATGCGAATTTTCATTGATCATGAATTTTCCTCTTTTCCCTTGGAACGATTCTTACCGTCTGCATCTTCCAGAGCGGATGGTTGTTGCTTCTGGTCAGCGTCATCGCAAGGTTCGGTTAATCCTGTCAGTTTCACTACCGTGCAGTGTGACTGCGTCCAACACGAGGGCGCCAGCAACAGTATTCTGGTCGCGGTGGGCGTCTATATAATCGCGCACCGCGTCTCTGCTCGCGCGATGATCTTCGGCAAGATGGTCGTCGTTCAGGATCTTCAGCCCCAGGGTGACGAACTCAGTACACCGGGCATACCAGGCATTGTTCAAATCCCGAATGACTCCAGGCTCATTCGGCTCCCCACTCCCAGCGGGGTTGTAAGGTTCATACAAGGGAGCCCAAGATTCACCTCTCCCCAAGTGCGTGGAGGTGGGCGGGTACCCGGCGGCAACCATGAACAAGGTACACGGAAGGCAGGAGGCCATCTTTTTCGTTTGACTGCCCACTGCAATCTCGTACGGAGTACAGCTTGGCCCCAAGCTATAGGCCTTGTAGATGGCCTGGATCATCCCGTGCGTGTACGCCGCGATGTCGGCAACGGTAGGCTCACCGTTGAACACCATGCCGTATTTGTCCCGCATTTCGATGGTGGTCTGATCCGCCAGGTTCGTGGCGACGGTCGTGTTGGGCTGCGCGGGATCCTTGCCCGCGGTATCCCCCATGATCATCCCCCAAGGAACATAGGAGTCGGCCGTTCCTTTTCGCTGCCGTGGGCTCCACAGTGGGCTGCTCTGCGGCGGCAGCCAGCGTGGATGAACGTGGGGAGTTTTCATGGGGTGCGAAATCACGAAGCGGGCGGTTGGGCGCGGCCCGACCGGGTCCGTATTTCCCTCCGTGTTGTAATTGTCCACGAATCCAGTGTAGGCGCCCCTCCCCGTGTACTGCACGAGGGTCGGATCTTCGTTTTTGATCCTGTCATAGAGCGCCTGACCCTGCGGAGACAGTACCGGCGCAGATACCGACGGTGGAGCAGAGTGCCCTGCCAGCGTGTAGACACCCACGATGACCGCACCCTTAGTATACCCGGGAGCGGTCCCGGCGTGTACCCTGTTGCGCGGCGCCAGTTCATACTTCTTGAGATAGTCTGCGATCGCTTTGTCAATCTTGGTGACGGCATCGTTGAAGGCCGTCACGTCTTTCTGGTCAACATCCAAGGGATCCCTATCGAATTGTATGGGACGGCCATCCTCGATATACGAGGCGGCGAACCCCAACGCCGCCGCCGTCATGATGACATCGGCCTCTTTTTTGGGATCGGACTGATCGGTGTGCGAGACGATTCCTTTCGTAGTTCTGAACGACATGAGATACTCCTTTGTGTCGGTGATCCTTCTGCGGCAATTCTTCCTGAATACCCATTGCTCGCTCGGACGGGTTTACCCTTTGCCGGATGGAATTTGCCCCTTTATAGGCTTTAAGCTCGCCGATTGCTGCGAGACGATGAGCTTAAGAATTGTCAACAGAGCGCGGTATTAAATTAGTATTTAATAATATAGTTTACTACATAGAAGGGTTGCATGTTATTGAAAAGCTTGTTCCCGCCAGTATCACTGGTGTTGTAATAGAAGTTATCCTCATCGACTCCGCCGCGACTTCCTTTTTGACCCTTGGGTCCTACTCTTCCAAAGGGCCAGTAGGGGTCGTATGCTTCGCCGAACCCATGGTGATGATGGGCCGGCATTTCATCAATTGTGAGCTTATGGTTTTCTTCACCGCCTTGCTGACCAAGGCCACGCACAGTCAGTCCTGCTCCCTGCCCGCCGCCAATCAGGGTTCTGCCGCGTAGATCTGGAGTGGTGGATTTTCCTAGCAAACCTTTTAAGTCCTTATATTTATCTTCTTGAGGAATGGTGCTGCCATCACACCACAACCAACCGTCGGGCGCTGCGGCTCCATGATAGGCAACGATTGATCCCACTGGCATGACATAGCCGGTTTGATCTTTGATGCGGCCGTTGACCTCTAGTTTTGCTTTCGGGTCCGTCGTCCCGATGCCGACATTGCCGCCGTCTAACGTCATCGTCTGGAGACCACCAATGGCTGTTGGGTCTACTTTTTTTTCGTCGTATTTCCACACGTAAAAATCGATGGCATTTCCCTTTTGCTGCCCGCCGTGATGCCGAGTTTTTATCGCATGGCGATAGCTATCAGCGCCATTGTAGCCGAACGTAATCTGATTGCTGTTGTAATCGGCAGAAGTGTTGCCGCTTCGCAACTGCAACGAGATCTGTTTATCGATGTTGGCTTTTCCGCTGACATCGAGCGTAGCCGTTGGAGAACTCGTCCCAACCCCGACGTTGCCGCTCTGGGCGATGAAAAACGCATCCATCGCCCCTTGCCCGTAGAGCACTCCCCCCGCAACCACCAGCACGACGATGGGGAGTAAAATCAACATCGCGCCCTTGGACAAACGTCTCCGAAAAATAGGAGGGGCGTTCACCTTAGTTCCAGCCTGTTTAGTTTCTAGAGCGTGCAGCTGTTTGTGGAGCGCCGCCAGCTCCGCTCTGAGGTCCGCGCACTCCTGCTCCCATTGTTCCTTCATCACCGCTCCTTTCTTCACACCAGCTGCCTGACCGATTTCTTTCGGCTGCTTCGCTGAACTGTCCTGCCAGAGTGAATAGATCGTCATGCCCATCGTCGCCAGTACGAGCAAGAGACAAAACCTGCCCCCTATGCCGAGGCCGCTCAATTCATGCTCTTAGTCCCCGAGCTCGCTGCGCAGCACTTCCCACTCCGTAGACGCATTGTTGAAAGCAATGAGCACAGGACGCGTCTCAACCGTCTTCACGCAATACACGTCCACGTTCTTCTTCATGGTGGCGAACTGTGCCGCGATGTTCTCTCGCGAATCGCGGTTGGGAGCTGGATTCTGTCCAAAAACCGCCGCAAGTTGGGCCGCTGTGCCCTGTAGCGCCTCGAATGCGATTTGGTGGCCGGTTTTTCTGCTTGAGGGAGGCCCGTCATGAACCTTGTGATAGGCCGCATTCGCAATGGTATTCAGGGAATTAATAATCAAGTTAACGTCGGCCATTTCGATTCTCCTTCACTGCGGAATTGCTTGGTTCCGGATGAGTGTTTCGGATAGGTAGGTGTTGTGTTTTGTAGTGTGTCGGTATTGTTCCTTCTTGTCCGTGCGGCCCGCCCCGATGCGCCTCCTGGTGAAGGCCGTGTTGCAGATTTTGTAGGTTCGCCCGACGACAGCCGCCGAGTGGAACGGGCCGCTACTAACAAACGGCGGCGCGTGAACGATGGACTCCAGAAAAACATCTACCGATCATAAATAATCACGGTCGCCGTCACATGTGGGTGAGTCAGGAACTGGACCTTATAACCGCCAAACGCATTGGATTTCGGGCCGACGTTTTCATGAGAATAATTGAGGACCCAAATCCAACTCCAGGGATGATTAACGATCTCGTACTGACCGGCAGTTTGTAATATAAATTCACGATCCTCCCCCGGCCCTTGTCGTGCGTACCCATGTAATCCGGGTTGCTTGTTGTTCGATTTATCGGGCTGCTCGATGTAGAGCTGTTCTGCAATTGTCCGCACTTCGTCGTTGAGGCTGTGTCGAAGAAAGAACTTCATCGTGCAACCGTCTGCGTCGCCACAAAGGGCGCCGATGTCTTGCTCCGCGTGATGCCAGTTCGTAGTGTCGTTTTTTTGCCCGACCTCAAAAATCATGGGCGGTTTTTCGCCGTTGACACTCGTCGCTTTAATATCGCCGTTGACATCCAATCGCGCCTTGGGTTCCTTCGTCCAGATGCCCACGTCGCCATCGATATAAGTAGTATTCGCGTAGAGGGCTATCCTTCTTTTTTTATTCTCGTCAACACCATCAGTAACGCCGCCGATATGCAGCCACTTCGTCTTATCCTCCAGCACATTGTCCGCCATTCCTAGCCAGTTGTCGGCATACGAGTTGCCATTCCCATCGGTAAAAGAGAGCGAATGGACAAGTGCTCGACCTCTTACATCCAAAGTGTCGTTCGGTTTTGGGGCGCCAATCCCGACGTTGCCCCCGGTTGTCAGGGTCCCCTTAATCTCGGTTTCCGCTAGGGTGGCCTTTTGTGTGACGTCCAACGTGCCCTTTACTTCGGTGGACGCGAGGCTCGCCTTTTGTGTGACGTTCAGCGTTCCCGCGACATCAAGCGTTGCGCTTGGCGTAGGCGTCCCAATGCCGACCTTGCCATCCTTGTCGATAAACAACGCATCCATCGCCCCCTGCCCGTAGAGTACGCCTCCCGCAGCCAAGAGCACGACGATGGGAAGCAAAACCACCATCATGCCCCTGGACAAGCGCCAGCGGGATCGAGTCGGGACGCTGCCTTGAGCACTCGTTTGTGCGGTCTGCAACACGAGCAGTTGTTGCTGAAGCACGGCCAGCTCTGCTCTGAGGTCCGCGCACTCCTGCTCCCATTCGTCCTTCATCTTTTCTCCCTTCGTTTCCTGTAGACCCCGATCCTCACGTGTCAGAAGCCGGTTCGGGCGACAAGGCTCGCGCCCTTCTGCACCTTGAAGCCTTTGGCAAACCCGATGCCGTTTTGCGCTTGAAGCAACACCTGTGTGTGTCCTTCTATGCTTACACCGCCCACCGTCAGCGTGCCCGTCGCCCGATAGGCGGTCTGGGGTTTGATATCGGTTTGCTGCAGCGTCAAATCGGCTGATGTGTAGTTCGGTTTGAAGGCGTATAGGGCGTTGCCGGTTTTATTGTTAGCCCATAGCGTACCGTCTGGTCCCATCATCAAGCGAATAAACTGCTCTGGTCCACTTGAGTCTTTGCTCCTTTCCGCTTTCTCTTCAGGGGACACTGATTCGGGATCCTCCGGTCGCTGCTCTTCCAATCCCTTTTGGGTAAAATTTACTTTCTCAAACAGATGTTCTGCTTGCGCGCTGTACCCGAGAAGGAAGCCGTTATCCCAGAAATATATATTGTCGGCTCCATCCATGACCAAATTGCTGGTGGTGTTCAGCCCTGTACCAGAAGAGTTGATGTCGGCCGATCCAATTTGGTTATATGGATGGCCGTGAAGAGCCCCGTCCTGAATGTAATAGACACGACCGTTCGCACCGAGCACAGGTTGGGGCAGCAAGGAACCCGATGCATTCCAGATTCTCTGCGTCTCGCTATACCCCCATAGGTTTCCTTTGTTGGCTTTGCTCGTAAAATCAGAAAAAATCATGACATCGCCCGCAGGGCCTGCGACCGGCACATAGTAGTATTCCCAGGGTTCGTCTTTACCGTTCGTAAGTGTAATCGTTCGTTGCTCCGATGGGTTGGCGACATCGATCACCACCGCACCCTTGGGCGTTTGGGTAAAAATTTTCCGCCCGTCTGGACTCACGGTGACGGTGCTGATTTTTTCCTGTCCACTTCCCAAAGGATCAGATTTTAAAAACGGGGTGAGGCTCGGGGTAAAACCATAGACGTAGTTCACGTCATTTTCCGCCAGGGCCAGAAAAAGGCTGCCGTCATTCCCCTGAGTAAGACCGGTATACGCGCTGAGTTTATTCCCGGACAAGAGGTAGGACGCGTACTCCTTTCCCGTTTGCGTGAGATCGTACCCGGTGATTTGATTTTCCGTCACAATATACAGGATCCCGTTGCGGCTGATCACCGGCGAACGCTGCACAGTGCCCTTGCCGATGGCGCGCTGCCAACGCTCCGCGCCTTTGACGTCGAGACTGAGCAGGTAATTTTGGTCCAGGACTTTGCTGATCAGATAAATATTGCCCTGGTAGATCAAAGGATAGTCGGCAACGCTACCCGCGTTGCCGCCGATCTTCGGAAGAGGAACGGTAACAAGGCTAAAACCATTTGGCGCTCGAAAAGGTATCCAGGGACTTCTCCCCGTATGTTCCGGGTTCTGTTGATGCTGCGACCAACTGGCTGATTCGAGCAATGACTGCGACTCTAGCGTATATTCGATCACCAGTCGGGGTTTATGGGAGGGGGTCTCGCCAAAGTTTTTGGCTGAATAGAAGAGACTGCTCGCCTTGTGCGAATCGGAATGGAGTCTGAAAGAGATTATTTTATCACCGGCATATTCGCGATAAATCGCCTCGGCGAGAGCATCGCTCGCCTGCAGCGCGACCCTGTTTTTCTTTGATGGGGTATCTAAAAGAGCCGAGAGAGAGACAATGTCCTGAGTCTTCGCCACGGAGGTAAAATCGTCGTTCGCCAATTGCCCTTTCACAATGACCAATTGACCGCCGCTGTCCGGATTGTCCACGGGCACATAGGTAACGTCTTCGGCTCTGAGTCTCAAAGTACATCGCACGAAATCGGCTTTTGTGAGACCTTGAGGCAGCGCGCGTAAATCGAACTGCAGATATACGTCTTTGGCCGGATTGTTCTGAATCCACAACAGATCCTTCTGACTACCGGCGGATTCCTTGACTGACAGCAAAGTCATCGTCAACTGCCGCTTAGTTTGCGCCTGCGCAGAGACGCCGACAAAAAGGCAAAAGAGTAACGTGGGCAGAAGCAAAAGTTTTGCTTTCATGTTTTACTCCGTCTCAACGACTCCCCGTCGAAGCTCTGAAGAACAGAGGCCATTCACGCTTTCCGCTCACGGCACATAGACTTTCATTACGGGGTTAGGCGCTTCGTAGCTCAAGGCTTTGGCGATCAGCATCATGTTCTTGAAATTGACGAGTTGGTAGCTAAACGTCGTGTCGCCGCCCCAGTTTTTAAGTCCATCGTTGGGAAAATTGTCCCAGGTCTTGGTCGACGGAGTAGATAGGGAAAACGCCAACGGCTCGACTGTTTCGCTTTTGTCCGTGGGATCGACGGTGCGAAATTTACCGAAAAGACATAGCTTGTTGTTGAAAACTTGCAGGCACGAGGCGATGGGTTTTCTCGATGCGGCCCCGGTAATAATGCCGGTCAACTCCAACTTGGTCCAGCTACCGTTTTTGTAGACGTGAACATCATCGTATAGTTTACTGGAGAAGGGCTCTTGAGCTCCGCCGTATAACCAGATCTGATCTTTTTGGAACACGGCCGGGCTAAAAAGACACCGTGGTTCCCAGGATACTTGGCCGTCGAACGAAGTCCACTTTTTGGCGGTCAGGTCGAGGGTCCACATGTCATTGAGGGCGTTGCCGGCAGCATCGCGTCCGCCCATGACCCAGATTTTGCCTTGACACTCCAGTACAGCATGTCCCATTCTTGGCGACCACATTGTAGGCGACGGATTTGCGGCTCCCCAATTCTCCCACGCTTTTTCTTTTGCGTTTGGATCGAGACGCCAGACCGTATTGGAGACGAGGTCAGGATCAATCTGGCTGCCGCCAATGAGCCAAAGCTTATCATCTACGTAGACTCCTGGGCTGGTGGAAAAGCCTTCTGGAATACGACTACCCGCTGGTTGATCGCGGACAGAGGTGTCGACAAATCTCCATGGGCCGAAAGGGTTTTTTGTTTGAAAAAGGAAGGCGCGTTCTCTCCCCTGAAACATGTGGCGGAAGACTGCATACACACACTGGTTGTTCGCATTCAACAAAAGGGTGGGTTCGAGCCTACACTGCCTCCCTAGATCTTGAAGGACTTTGACTTCGGCAGCGTTGGTAGGGCTAGGATACCCGGGATCGCCTTCCAGAATGATATTTTTCGCATCGTACCAGCCCGATCGCAAGACTTTTACTGTCAGCTTGCGTTCGATGGGTCTGGTCCCATCATAGCCGCTCAGGCGAAAGTTTACTTCGGTCGAAACGCTGGAAATCAGTTTAGCGCCTTCGTCCTTACTAAAATCAGCGGCAAGAGGATCGCCGACGCCAATCTGCTCGAGCACGCGACTGGTCAATTGATTGGTGCGCCATTTCAGCATGACGCTATCGCCGGGCAAATTCAGTACGTCCTCCTCTGGTTCCGACTTGAAATAAATGATGTCCGGGATCTTCGTTTCCTTTGATATCTGCAGAGTCTGAGTTTTTTCTGACAAGTCGCTCGCAAAACTGAGGGCGGCTTTCCCCGGCGCGGTTTGGGAAATCACATTCGCAAGTGTAATCTTTATGGAATCGCCTTTTTTAAAAAGCGTATCATCGAAAGAATAAATTTTTAGGCAAAATGAATCATCGCCCGTGAAATCCCATTCACAATTCCAGTTATCGGGTTTCGTGAGAGTGCACTTCTCTCGCGCGTCTTCCTTCTTTGCAAAGAGAGCCGCGACATCCTCTCCAAGGCGCCCTTTCAGGTAGAGATTAGGGGGAACTCTTTCCTCTGAAATGATTTCTTCCCCCTTGTTTTCAATCGACACACTAAACTGATTGGAGGGTTGGGGATTCGCTCCAATTCTGAGGCTGTCTCCCGCCACCTCTATTATGCTAGCCATTAAATCAATTTGTTGTGACATTTCCCAATACCCTTCTTCGGGACAGCGTCCTTATCTTGTTTATGTGTTCGAATGACACACAGGCTTGCACTCAGCTTCAGACCTTTTATGTATCCTTCACGATAATGGTGATGGTCTTTGACGCGAGTTGCGGTTTTGGCTCGTTTTTCTCGGTAAATTTTTCCACGCGACCGGTGGCGACCAACGTGAATGTAGTACTCCGGTCCACCTGAACGGCGTATTGTGTCGGCAGCGGGTGGCGGTGCGATTCGAAGAGGGACGATTTTTCCTTCTTTAGCTCGACTTTTTCCGCCCCACTGACAGCCCAGGTGAGGATGATGGTTTTCTCACGGGTGGTTACCACGAATCGCTCTGGCCTTGCAGGTTCGCCGTCGTGTTCCGGTTCCGGATTCTTGCCTTTGACCGTGAATACCCGAACGGCGAGGGGGGCAGTGATCAGCTTGAGCCAGCCCTCGGCGATCTGCAGGGACGTCTCGGAAAATCGCCCCTGCTCTTTCTGGACATCGACAATCGACTCCTCCCCCCACACCTTGACCTCGGGATGATGCGTCCACGCCCATTGCCCATAGATATCCGCAGGCTGAGGCATCCGGATTTCCTTCTCACTCGCTGGGCTGACCACGGGACCGGTAAAAAAGATGACCTGCTTGTTCTCTAGCGTTTCTAACATGTCACCATAGGGAAGGTGAAAAATTGTCCGCGGCAAAATGCCGCTGGTGACGCAGATTCCTCGGGAAGGATCCATCAGCAGGGTGAGATCTAACGGTTCCCCAATCGAGATCTTCGGTAGGTTTTCAAAATATGACCGGTCGGTTGGAACTGACGGGTCTGCAGCCCAACTGTACTTATTGTATGGATCATCGGTCCGCCCCCTCAGACCGAAAGCCGGGTAAAACCGAGTGTAATCTTGGTTCAAGAAAAAGCCTACCAACCCGTCGTCGCCAAGCCAGACATCTTGCCACTTCCGTCGGTCGCCCAGTCGTACAGGGACTTTGAGCTGTTCGATCCCGCTGGTCTTCTCCCCTGGCACGACGTCCCAACCCTGAGCGCAGGCGATGCGGCCGTCCACTTCGAGGCGAAGGGAAGCGCGCACGAGCGCGAGAGGTTTGCCAATCAGGAGAGCGAGATTGGGATTGTGGTTCGAACCGGCGCCGCCAGCGGCGGAAAAGGCCTCGTTCATTTTGTCCAGCAAGTCCGAAAACGCCTGCCCTCTTCCCTCGGTCAGAGACAACAGTCCTTTGACAAAGGCGCGCAAGTGGGGATTGGCTTTTTCGCCCAGCGGATCGATTATCGTTTGTGGTGGTGAGCCGAAGAAAAAATCTTCGCTGCCGGGAATATCGACCCAATGAAAACTTTCCAGTTCGGGATGTAGACCTCCGACGCCCTCCCTCCAGGACTTCCGCAGGACTCTCTGCAGAGAACCAAGCGCATAGCCTTTTGCGTCGTAGATCATCAACCCTTCGTCCAGGAAGTTTGGGACGATCCAGCCACAGATCGGGTTGCACTCTTGCTCTTCCTGGGGCTGCCTGTCGGTTTCGCCCACAGCGCCCGAAAGCCCCGCCGGGGGCCAGTCAATCGTAAGCCGCGCCGGTTGGGCCAATCGCGGTTCGAGCCGGACGGACCCATCAGGGCCGGTGAGCCGCTCAGGAAGTACTGGCTGGAGACCTTTGCTCGGATCCTCCTCTTCGAGCTTTAAGAGCTGGCCAAAAGCGTCAATGATCCAGAGTTTCTCCAATGTCAGGTGACCGGCACGAACCGGAAGAAACCTCCCGTCCATCAGCGGTGATAACCAATCCACGTCCTTGACCACGTCGTAAATCGGGGAGAACTGGGGGCCTTCGTTACCGCTTCCTGGTTCGAGCGGCTGTAGTTCCAAAAGGCCTTTGCGCATGAGGAACTGATCAGTCAGCCCACCAAGGCTTTGGCAGAGCACGTTCATCGAACTGACGGCGGTTTGCACCGTTCGTAACTTATCATTGTCGTGAGTCAGGTTGTATTGGCGCAAGCGGTCGCTGAACTGTAACGTGGCGCTGGGCGTTAATAACGTGGCGCCGCTGTAGGTAACTTCGCCTTGCTTAACGCCATTTTCGCCCGTCCACGCAAAGGCCGTCCCCTGACCAGTCAACTCCCAGTTACCTAACGCCCGCAGGGTATCTGGATAGGCGGGCTCCCAACTCACTTGCCACTGGAGAAAGAGCGGCAACCAGGGATTTTTCTTCCAGCCGTTCATCACTATAGGTGAAGGAAAGATGGGGGAAGGGGAAATGGGCGAAGGAAAGGTTCCGATCAGTTCCCACGTAGTGTGTTCGACTTTATCTGTTTCCGGGTAACGGAGCTTGAAATTTTCCACGTCCGGATCGCAGGCGTCTTGCCACACTTTTTTCAAGTATAGGTCGATCAGTTCGCGAGACTGATTCTCGATTTCTCCAGCGCGGCCCGTCGACGACCCCGGTTCGTTTTTCTCGTAGGCTGCCGCGACGATATCATGGGCCCTCTTTGCATCGAGGGTGAGCAAAAGCGCCTCACGGAATAAATTGGTTACTTCCGTCGGGACTCGACGATTTCCAAGAGAGGCAAATGGGGCGCCCCATTTATCGACATCCGCAGAACCGAATTCGACATCCTTTTGCTCTTTTGCATAAGGGATCTTAATTTTTATCCCGGTGATTTCCTGACCGCTCAAACGGCAGAGCAGCCGCCCATCGGAACGATAGCGACCGTCCTCGCCATGCCGGTGAGAACGTTGAAACGCCTCTCCTGCCATCAGCACCATTGGATCGTTAGGGCGCCAAAACTCCGGTTCATCGAATTGCTGCAGTTTCCAGCCAGGGAGAAAGACATTGAGTTGTCGCTGGATTTCCTCCCACTCAGTCCCTTTAGGGTGCTGTTCTTTTTCTTCCTCCAACTCGGTGATCGCGACGGTCAGTTCTGTAATCTCCTCTTGGAGCTTCGTCAGTCGTTGATCCAGGGAGCCTTCACTCACTTTCTTTTCCTTGGTGTTCAGGACCTTCTTGTACCAGGCGGCGTAGAGTTCGCTTCTCAAAGAATCCCGCTCCCGTTTCAAGCGATTGATTCGCCGCTGCCGCATATTCAGTTGTTCCAGCAGCGTGCGAATATCTCCCGGGATCGGCGGAGCGCGATCCTCCATCGGAAGATTACGATCTTCCGGGGAGCCTCCGAAAGTGGGGCGAGTCTCCTGTAACAGGTCCCAGCGAATTCCGCGGGCAAGCCGCCCGTAAGAGCGTTCGTGCACTTTATAATCGACGAGCGCATCGCCTCCCGGTTTTTCGAGATCGGATAGAAGATCGTATTGAAAGACTGCCAACAATTTTCTCAGGCCACCACTCAATGCTTTCTCGAATAAGGTACTAAGGGATTCGACGGCGGTGTCACCAATAGAGAGGTCAAAAGGCTTGCCGCGAGGTACACCGCTATCCGGATTCTTTTTCCATTGAATTCCCGTGATGATTCCGTGGCAAAGGATGTGAGTGGGGAGAGTATTTTCTAGATCTACGTTTGCGGCGCTGCAGTTTTGCAGCTCTTTTTGTAAAGCTGCATCTTTCTTTTGCAACTCCGCAATGACGCTATTGTTGTCGATTGTCGCATCTTTTTGTTGAGCGTCCTGTAATTTCGTTACCATCCCTTCGGCTTCTTTACGATCAACTTCCAATTCTGTCGTCTTCTTGACTTTTTTTAGATCCTCGTCGAATCCCTGGTATATCCATTGGGTCTTCCCTAGAAATTCCTCCAATCTAGCGAACTTGGCAAATAGGTCACCGGCAGTCTTGTCCGTAAGAGATTGCTGCAACGGATCCTTGGATGGGTCGGAGTACCAGCCAACGACCATATACGCAACATGCGCATTCTGCAGGTCAGCGATATCTTTGTCGTGAAACCCCAAAATTCCTTTGCAGGCCGGGTAATACGCGGCGAAAGCCGGGTCCCCATAGCCAATCGCCGTCATAGCAACGTTGGGCGCGGGAAGTTTGGTTTCTCCCGGCCACTGGGATAATTCATATTGCTTCCCCACAAAGACAAAATAGTCTTCTCTTTTTTCGAGCTTCTGAT
>JBFWZL010000045.1:0-18569 GCA_050185455.1 Binatia bacterium
GCAGTTCCGTTTCTCGCGCGTCTAGAGCTTTTCTGGCTACTTTGGTTGCGGCTTCAGCTTCTGCCGCCCGGGTGCGGGCCGCGGCAAGCGCTGTTTGCAGTCGAGTACAATGGGCTTCCAACTGTGCACCTTTATTGACGATTTTACCTTTGTTTTTCAAGGTTGGTGAGAGCCAACGAAAGTAAGCCGCCGCCGCCGCTCCCTCGACAGAAACGTCGTCACTTTTATTGTCCCCGTACTCTTTGAGAATTTCTTGATACAGGAGAATGAGTGCGTCTATGGTCGCATCGCGTCCGGCGGTTGCACGAATGCGCTGGGAAACCTGCGCGGCGTCAGACGGAGTGTAGCGCGCGATTTCCCGCACGAGTACCTCCGGAGTGAGCGGCTCTCGTAACGTACGGATTCCGCAGTTGAGCGTCCGAAGTCGTTCCAGCTCTTGAGAGGTAACCATGGGACCAGCTCCAACCGCATCGCATAGGATCACGGCCGCTCCGACGGCCAGGGCTTCGAGCGCGCAGCGGCCTTTAGCGAAGACGATATCGTATTCGCCAAGCACGGTTTCTGGATACGGCGAGGCGGAGTCTGATTGTCTCCCCATCACCTCCAACGTCAAGCCGGATTGCGCGCAAGCTTTTTGCACGACTCCGAGATGGGTCTTTTCCTGCGCCGCGTTACTGAAGAGCAAGGCGCGTTGTGGTTGTGGTGGTAGGGGAGAGCGAGGGAGGAAACGTTGGAGATCGACAAAATTCAGCAGCACCTGCACGTGTTCTTCGGGAATGGCGTGCTCGTAAATAAGACGATCGCGACAGGTGTAATCTACCGCAAGGTAGCGGAGAATACGGGGAAACCGTGGTGGGCTCTCTTCCCAGGGTAACCAGCCGTGACAAACATAGAGAGCCGGAACTCCTGGAAACCGCAATAAAGCGGTCATCGTTTCAAAATGGTGGTGGCCATGAATGATGTCCGGGAAAACCGAGACCTTCTCTAAATCGTCGATAACCGGGATGGTTGCCTTACGGATCTCAGCAGCGACCTCTCCGTGCACGGGGCTGTACACAATGGGCAAGTGGCCGCGATCGAGGAGGGCGGTCGCCAAATCGCGTACATACAGCTCAGAACCCGCCCGGTTCGCAAGAGCGGTGTTAGTAATGAGAATGCGCATGCGCCTCTCACGGCTTCGCTTCAGCCGCCCGCCGAAGCATTTCGGCAAGCGGTTTGATATGTTCGTGGTAACGAATAACGTGTTGATAGTAGCCCGCTGTCACGCGAGTTTCCCCGTAACGCTCATACCAAGGTGGAGAGGTTTTCCACCTCGCGCTGGCCTGAGTAAAATCTTGGACGGGTCGTAAACATTCGACCTGAAATGCAGCCTCGCCCATCCTATCCAGTAGGGGTGTGATTTCCTTCGCCAAAGGACTATACGCCTGTGCTGCCGCGCGTTTTTTTGTAAAAGCGCGCTCATCAAGGCGGAACCAGAGTGCTTGCGCGCGCAGTGCCTCCGGGCACTCCTCGGGTCGGTCGACGAGGGTAAAATCGAACGAGACGATCCGCTGTTGCCATTTCTTTTCTGCCATATGCACGGCGGTATCAACAAGTAGGCGGCACACATCGTGGGTGGGGTTATAACCCTCGGCGGCGTCCGCAACGACACAGCGTATATGTTCGGCAATGAACATGGCGGCTAATTCCTCGGCTGTCCGTACAAAGAACGTAAAATTGCGCTCAAGCAGCGCAGTGTACACCCGGGCGTCGGTCAAGCAGCCATAGAGTTTCCCTTGTTGAGCGCCCGTGTCGTGAAGGATCCGAGTAGTGGCCCATAATCGCGAGCAACCGGAATGTCCCGAACCGTCTGTCAGCACCGACACCGATGGCTGCGCTTGTTGGAGCCAGCCATGCACCCGGAGTTCGTGACCAGGATGGGCGACCACTAAGGCCGCCCGAGGGTATGACCCGATGTCTTGTATGTCCACCTTTTTCCTGCTCTTCTCTTAAGAAAGAATGCTTTCTCACTTTTTTCCGCCCGTCTACACGCATTCTTTGTGTCCAAGCAGATGTGGCAGCTCAGCCGCCTGCATAGGCTGCTCTCCCAAGTATTCATCTGCATGGGTAGAGCTGTCACCGGCGCCCGACCACGCATTCCTACCGTATGCGTCTTTATTGCGCCACGAGCTGCCGCAGCACGTACGGCAGGATGCCGCCGTGACGGTAGTATTCAACTTCGATTGGCGTGTCGATGCGCAGCGTCACAGGGACATTTTCAGTTTGCCCTCCGGTGTGATGAATCACTAACGTCACATCCTGTCGCGGCTTTGGATTCGCGCCGAGACCAATAACATCAAATGTTTCTGCGCCGTCGAGTTTAAGCGTTTGCGCGCTGACGCCATCCTTGAATTGACATGGTAGCACTCCCATGCCAACCAGGTTGCTGCGGTGAATACGCTCGAAGCTCTGGGCAACAACTATTTTCACACCCAGGAGTTGCGTACCTTTGGCCGCCCAATCGCGTGAACTGCCGGTGCCGTATTCTTGTCCAGCGAGAACAATGAGAGGGGTGTTTGACGCTTTATATTTCATCGCGGCATCGTAGATGCTCATCTGCTCACCTCCCGGCTGGAATTTAGTAACTCCGCCTTCCGTGCCGGGAACCATGAGGTTCTTAATACGAACATTGGCGAAGGTGCCGCGCGTCATCACGCGGTCGTTGCCGCGCCGCGAACCGTAGCTGTTGAAATCGGCAACGGTCACTCCGTGTTCTTGCAGGTAAAGGCCAGCGGGGGAGGTGGCTTTGATTGAGCCTGCCGGGCTGATGTGGTCCGTGGTGATCGAATCGCCGAACATCGCCAACGCCCGCGCACCGGCGATATCGCTGATCGTTCCCGCCGCCGTGCTGAAGTTTTCAAAGAACGGCGGCTCTTGAATATAGGTGGAATCCGGGTCCCATTGGTACACGGCGCCGACGCTGCTGGGGATCTCGTTCCACAGCGGGTTTTCTGCCGAAAAGTTGGCGTAGAGTCGTCGATATGTCGCAGGATCAAACGCCGCAGCCATCTGATCGCGAATTTCTCCGAGACTCGGCCAGATGTCCTTCAGGTATACGTCTTTTCCGTCCTTGCCCTTGCCAAGCGGATCTTTCGTCATGTCGACGTCCACGCGACCGGCCAAGGCAAACGCCACCACGAGCGGAGGGCTCATCAGGAAGTTCGCTTTGATGCTTTGATGCACACGCGCCTCGAAATTACGATTGCCGCTTAAGACTGCCGCGCCAACGACATCATTTTTGACGACCGTGTCTTCGATGCGTGGATCCAATGGACCTGAGTTGCCGATGCAGGTCGTGCAGCCATAACCGACAACATTGAAACCCAGCTGGTCGAGATGAGATTGTAATCCTGTCTTGTTAAGATACTCAGTGACCACGCGCGAGCCAGGGCCGAGAGAGGCTTTGACCGTCGGTTTACGCGTCAGTCCTTTCTCAACGGCTTTCTTGGCGAGTAGACCGGCGGCTATCATTACGCTCGGATTTGAGGTGTTGGTGCAAGAGGTAATTGCCGCAATCAGCACATCACCATGTCCAACATCGCTGGGAGGCGCGCCTCCGTTCGGGAGGGGAAAGCGGTTCGCCAGCTCATCCGCTGGCTTATTGTAGCCGTTTTCGTTGAGCGGTTTGCTGAATAACTCAGTGAATTTGCCCTTTAGATTTGCGAGCTCGATACGGTCCTGTGGTCGCTTCGGGCCGGCGACGCTAGGCTGTACATTTGCGAGGTTCAGTTCAAGCACTTGGCTATACTGACATTCGTCCTTGCGGGGAATGCCGAATAAGCCTTGCGCCTTAAAGTAATTGCGGAAGGTGTCAATGTGTTCGTCCGTGCGACCCGTAGCCTTTAGATAATTGCAAGTTTCTTCGTCGATCGGAAAGAAGCCCATAGTGGCGCCATATTCGGGAGCCATGTTGGCAATCGTAGCGCGGTCGGTGGCGGGCAGGCTCGCGGCGCCTTCGCCGTGATACTCGACAAATTTGCCAACAACGTTAGCTTTCCGCAGCATTTGCGTGAGATGCAAGACGAGGTCGGTTGCCGTGACGCCCTCGTGTAGCGAT
Source organism: Binatia bacterium (assembly GCA_050185455.1). Classification (GTDB taxonomy): domain Bacteria; phylum Desulfobacterota; class Binatia; order Bin18; family Bin18; genus SYOC01. The sequence continues at coordinate 4,097 of JBFWZL010000045.1, forward strand.
CCTGTCAGATGCACTCCAACGACATCCGGTGTGAGGAAATAGACTGGCTGGCCAAGCATGCCTGCTTCGGCTTCGATGCCGCCGACGCCCCAGCCAACAATACCAAGACCGTTAATCATGGTGGTGTGAGAGTCAGTGCCGACCAGGGTATCAGGGTAAAAGATTCCATCTTTTACCAAGACGCCGCGAGCGAGATACTCCAAATTTACTTGGTGGACGATCCCGATTCCTGGTGGAACGACCTTAAAGCTCTCAAATGCTTGCATCCCCCATTTCAGGAATTGATAGCGAGGACGGTTGCGCTGAAACTCTAGCTCCATGTTGCGCTGTAGAGCGTCTCTGGTGCTAGAGAAGTCGACTTGTACGGAGTGGTCCACCACGAGGTCAACTGGGACGAGCGGTTCAATAATCTTCGGCTCTTTGCCGATACGAGCCACGGCTGAACGCATAGCCGCAAGATCGACGAGTAGCGGCACGCCAGTGAAATCTTGGAGTAGCACGCGAGCGACAACGAAGGGAATCTCTGCGGTCCTCTCGGTGTTTGGTTCCCAATTAGCCAAGGAGCGGACATCGTCTTCGGTAATCTTTTTCCCATCACAATTACGCAACACGGACTCCAACACGATACGAATGCTGATCGGTAATTTTGCGATTGGTCCGACACCCGCTTTTTCGAGTTGGGGAAGGGAGTAGAGTTGACCGGTGCGACCACCGCCTGCTGTAAAAGTCTGGAACGTATTGAAAAGATTATGTGACATAGAACTCCCTTTAAAGACGTGGAGATAGAGACAGAGACCAGGGGTTGGAGGTCAGAGTCTGGGGGCTAAGCGAACACCAGTCCGTAACTCCTAACTCCCGACCCCTTTCAGGTACATGTTATGTTTTTCAATGTGGTGTAGCATTTTCAGAGAGAATAGCCCGGTATTCAGCTCAGACTTATATATCCCTCTAGAGTGAAAAGGCAAGCATAGAACCGACGAACTAACGGACGAGGGACGGCCTTTTCTTGTTCTGCTGAGGTATGCGATCATAACCACGCATTATGGAAATGAGGAGAAAGCGTCGATGAAAGAGGTCGCTAACAAAAATGGCCCAAGCGCGAGCGATAGCGTTGTGACAGAGAACCGTCCCGCCTCCGATTTTGTCCGTGATATCGTTGCTGCTGACCTCAAGTCAAACAAACATAGTGGTCGAGTGGTGACTCGGTTTCCGCCAGAGCCAAATGGGTATCTGCATATTGGGCACGCAAAGTCGATTTGTCTCAACTTCGGCATCGCTTTGGAGAACAATGGTGTTTGCCACTTGCGGTTCGATGACACTAACCCCACCAAAGAAGACATTGAGTATGTGGACTCGATTAAGGAAGTCATCCATTGGTTGGGCTTCGACTGGGGAGATAAGCTGTTCTACGCTTCAGACTATTTTGAGCAGCTATACCAATATGCCGTGCAGCTCATCAAGGAAGACAAAGCCTATATCGATGATTTGAGTCCGGACGAAATGCGAGAATATCGCGGCCTCTGGACTGAACCTGGGAAGAATAGCCCGTATCGGGAACGTTCGGTTGAGGAGAACCTTGACTTGTTCACGCGCATGCGAGCCGGAGAGTTCGCGGAGGGAAGTCGTACGCTGCGCGCCAAGATCGACATGGCCTCATCTAACATCAATATGCGCGATCCGGTCATGTATCGCATTCTCAAGGCCGAACATCATCGCACGGGAAACAGATGGTGCATTTATCCTATGTATGATTTTGCCCACTGTGTGTCTGATGCAATCGAAGGCATCACTCATTCCATTTGCACCCTCGAATTTGAAGATCACCGCCCTTTATATGACTGGTTTCTGGATGAATTACGTACTCCCTGCCATCCTCAACAGATCGAATTTGCTCGCCTCAACCTCACCTATACGCTCATGAGCAAACGGAAACTGCTGGCGTTGGTCGAAGGCAACTACGTTCGTGGCTGGGACGATCCACGCATGCCCACCTTGGTTGGGTATCGTCGTCGCGGCTATACGCCCGAAGCAATCCGGAACTTTGCTGAACGTGTGGGCATCGCTAAACGGAACAGCACGGTTGAGGTTGCCATGCTAGAGCATGAAATCCGTGAAGATCTGAACAAACGCGCGCAGCGTGTAATGGCCGTTCTCCATCCGTTGAAGATCGTGATTGACAACTATCCGGAAGGCCGAATGGAGGAGCTGGAGGCGATCAATAATCCAGAAGACGCCAGTGCAGGAACTCGAAAGATTCCCTTCTCGCGCGAAGCGTACATTGAGCGTGATGATTTTATGGAGGATCCGCCGAAAAAATTCTTTCGTCTGGCTCCGGGACGCGAAGTGCGACTCCGCTATGCGTACATTATTAAATGTGAACGCGTGGTGAAGGATGAGAAAACGGGGGAAATCGTCGAGCTGCATTGCACGTATGATCCAGAGACTCGCAGCGGTGGTTCCGCCGAAATACGGAAAGTGAAGGCGACCATCCACTGGGTCTCGGCTATGCACTCGATTCCTGCCGAGGTGCGGTTGTACGATCACCTTTTTACTACCCCAGATCCTGGAGCCGTGGAGAATTTTACCACGGCGTTAAATCCTCGGTCTTTAGAAGTGCTGACTTCTTGCCGAGTCGAACCGAGCCTCACAAATGCAACGGCGGGAAGCCGCTACCAATTTGAACGGCAAGGCTACTTCTGTGTCGATCCTGACTCAAAGCCCGGCGCTCCTGTGTTTAATCGGACGGTGACTCTGCGGGATACATGGGCCAGAATTGCACAGAAAAGTGGAGAATAAGACGTGGAAGGTGACGGAGTGAACGAGTGATAGGGGAGACGGGAGATGGAAAATGAGAGGAGAAAAGTGGAGCAGACGGTACTCGACATGCCATCCGTTTTACTCCTGATGTCCTTCCATAAGAAGACGCGGAGCGCATGCCGAGAATCGCGGAGGTGCCAGACGCGCTAGCTTTGATCCTGCCTCGGCGATGCGTGCCCGAGGGCCGAGATCATGAAGCCTTTCATTCCTTTCCAGGGATTTACCTGGGCAATTGCTGGTCGCTCCAGGGAGATGCCAGGTGCTGATGTGTAGTCCTGCGCCGTCATGGCGTGGGTCTCCATTTTCGTCAAGTCCAAGGGAAGCGAAAAAGGCAGGTATGCCGAAGTCGCCTGTCCAACGATAAGGATGCTTTGCCTGTTTTGCCGTGGGAACGAAGTTACTTTGCTGGTCCATGTAGATAGGAGAATTGGAGTCGACCGAATAAAGGCGTGCCCAACAACCAGGAGACAACGCGGAACGCTGTAGCCAAGCCACTGTTTCTGGAAATGGGGCGCAGAAACGCTGTTCTTCCGTAGCCTCGGCCAACGCCTGCAGGGCTTCTAACGCATGTCGCGATTCCCAAGTGGCAAGGCCGATTGGTTCAAAGCGTCGACCGGGAGCTGGGCTCCCGTCTGGAGTGTACTGTTGAGACCATCCAGCGTTTGGCGCGGGATGTCGCGCATGGATAAGCCATTCGCCGCCTCGTTTGGCAGCTTCCAACAGATTCGGTCGTCGTAAGCTGCGCGCTCCATCAATACAGGCGTAGATGGGTCCAACAGTTGCCGCGTCATTGAGGCTTGGCCACTCTTCAAAACTCGACGAAAGCACACGACGCCACGCTGGACGCCAGGTGAGCGGCCAAGCGCCGGAAGGCAGCTGAGCAGTTTGGAGAAGATCAAGAGCACGGGTCGCAGTGTCACGATAACGGGTGTCGCCTGTGGTCTCCCACAAAGCCAACAAAAACCGGACCGCGCCTGAAGTGACATCATCGTCGAGCGTGGTGCCCGGAACGACTAGGCGGAACCACCAGGCGAGCTGATTGCTGTAGACTGGCATTTCTGAAAACCAACCACCTGATGGTAATTGGATATTCACTAAAAGGTCGCCTGTTCGCCGTGCAGCGTCGAGATATTTTTCTTCATGGGTAAGTTGATGCGCACGAACCAACAAGAGGCCTGCCGCTGGGGTTCCCGGACTGCGCAAAACAATCAGGTCCCACGTTGCCAGCCCTACCGCGCCAGCAATTCGTTCCACTCGTCTCATTACTTTCGTAAACCCAGCAACTCGTTCACTTCGATCGCACGCATACATCCAGCCGCCAGTGGGGCGTTCGCATTGAAGCATGGCGCCAAGAGCTGTGCGGATTGAAGGCGGTAGCGTCTGTTCTTCTGCTTGGGTGAGCGAAGATCTTGCAAGAAAGACAAGAATAACCCCAGCAAAGAAATATACCACGTGAAGTTTATGTTGCATTGGAGAGGCAATAGGACCGGGGTGAGGGAACAGAGTCAATGGCGGAATGTTTTACCGCAACGAGAAGCAACGTCCCCGACGGGATTTGAACCCGTGTCGCCGGCGTGAAAGGCCGGTGTCCTAGGCCGAGCTAGACGACGGGGACCTAAAAGTTGCCATTTGGGAATTGCAGATTGCAAAGGACGAAAAACTCATGGCTACAATCTGCAATCCGCATTCCGCAATCGAGTGAGCCGCCCGGGACTCGAACCCGGGACCCTCTACTTAAAAGGCAGATGCTCTACCTCCTGAGCTAGCGGCTCAGTTGAGTCGTGAGAACATACACGAGCGTTTTATAAAACTCAAATCCCCCTCACCGTCCATTTTCTTCGTTCTCCTTGACAAGAGGAGCCAGTCTGGCATAAGAGGCTAGGAATGAACACTCACTCATTTAATGCTTGGCGGAACCCCTGGGAAAGGTGAGCGCGAGTGAAAGCACAAGTCTTACGCAAAAAACGGAGACCAACATCCCAAGTCGCTGATGAGAAGCGATTGTTGGAAGGAAAAGAACGCATTGCCGCTACCGCTGCGGGGCTGTTCCTGAACGGCGGCTATCATAGCACCAGTGTGCGGGAGATCGCACAAAAGGCAGGAATGAGCGTCGGTTCGGTCTTTAATTACTTCACAAGCAAGGAAGAGATCCTTTTCTTTCTCTTCTCCCGCAACCAAGAACAAACGGAGGCGACACTTCGTGATCAACGGGCGGAGTTCGAGCGGTTGCGAGGGGAAGGGGTTGACCCAAAAGCATTGCTCTGGGCGGCGTACGAGTTCTACTGCCGACTAATTGATGAAATGCGACGCTACACCGTCCTCGGCTATCAGGAGCTCAAATCGCTTACCGTTGCCGAGCGTCGCCGTATCTTGGAAGGGGAAGAGCGAATACAGCACTTCATTGAAGAGGTCATCGGGTACGGCATAGAGGAAGGTGTGTTTCCAGAGGGAGATATCGACCTCAAGGCGCATTGTCTCATGATGCTCGCGCAATCGTGGGCTGTGCGCCGCTGGGCGTTGAAGCGCTTTACCAAAGTGGATGATTATTTGACTGATGTAAAGGAGATTGTGTTGGCGATCGTGGAGAGCAAGACGCTCCCAGAGAATGGAATCGCGATGGTCGCGGCGGAAGCGAGTGGGGCGACGGCTCCGCGGGAGCGAAGTATGTTGTCGTAGAGGTTTCAACCGGTTGCAACACTCACACGAAGACGGGGCCGTTGATGGTCGAGGATAACGTTAATTTCGCAATGGCTTGTAACGATTCTCCGGCGGCGAAAGGAGCCTCATCCGAAGCCCGTGGGGCTGCACTACCACACACTAATGAATGGCGTAGTGACGTTGAGGATGGGAATTGCACCAACACGTTGCCGGGTAAGCTGCTGCGCAGCTCTCAGGTTGCTGCGTAAGCGGCTCGGGGACCCCCAGGAAGGTAAGGAGGGAAGGGCTCGCAAGAGCCCACCTTCCTGGGGAGGATTTTTGAATTTTCAGCCGTCAGCAATCAGTTTTCAGCTAGAACCGAGAAATTCTTAGGGTCCTCTTTTGCCTAGCTGAGTGCTGATCGCTGAATGCTTTCTTTAAGGAGCTTCGTATGGCCCAAGTAGACGGCAGCCAGCTCATGGCTGAAGGACTAAAAGAAGAAGGAGTGGATACGATTTTTTACATCATGGGTGGACCAAACATTCTCCTATCCATGCATGCCGAACGGCTTGGTATCCGCCTCATCGATGTTCGTCACGAGCAAGCTGCTGCAATGATGGCGCACGCCTATTCGCGGGTGACGGGAAAAGTCGGCGTCTGCATGGGTGCAGGTGGTCCTGGCGCTGCAAACCTGCTGACCGGCGTAGCCAACGCTTTCCTTGATGCTTGCCCTGTTTTAGCTTTGGGCGGCTCCTCTGCAGTTCATTATTACGATCTTGGTGATTTCCAGGAATTCGATCAGCTCGCAGTGTTTAAGCCGATCTGTAAATGGTCAGCACGGATTTATGAATCTCACCGCGCCAAAGAATATGTGCACCTGGGAATGCTGCGTGCGCGGCAAGGGAAACCTGGACCTGTCTACTTTGATATGCCGGGCAATATGCTGGTCGAACGTGTCGACGAAAAAAAAGTGTGGCCGCGTCCCGTCGTTGGGGCGAAGTCGCTGCCGACGGCTGATAGTCGCTCCGTCGAAAAGGCTGTGGAACTCCTGAAAGGAGCGCAGAAGCCTCTCCTGATCACGGGCAGCGGGATTTTTTGGTCTGGCGCCGGCGCGGAGATGCAACGTTTTGTCGAAGCGACAGGAATTCCTTTCTTTACCACACCGCAAGGTCGCGGCGTCGTGCCGGATGATCATCCGTTGAGTCTTCTTGGCGCTCGGTCTTATGCGCTCAGGGAGGCTGATGTAGTGTTGGTGGTCGGTACGCGCCTGAATTTCATCATTGGTTATGGTCGTCCACCACGCTTCTCTCCAGAAGCGAAATTCATTCAAGTTGATGTTGATTCGGAAGAAATCGGACGGACGCGTAGCGTTGACCTCGGTATTGTCGGGGACGCCAAAGCCGTCTTTCAGCAACTGACGGAAGTTGCGAAAGGGCGGGTGAATTTTGGTGAAAGCTCCGCCTGGGTGCAACAACTCGGCGCAAAGGATCGGGAGAACCGTGAGAAGATGGCTCCACTGCTCAATTCCGATCAGGCTCCCATCCATCCCCTGCGATTATGCAAGGAAGTCCGCGATTTCATTCCACGCAACGGCATCCTCGCGGTCGACGGACATGAGATCATGAACATGTCGCGTCAAGCGATTCCTTCCTTTACCCCTGGCGCGCGCCTCAATCCTGGTCCGAATGGCTGTATGGGGGTTGGTCTGCCGTTTGGTGTGGGCGCGAAGGCGGCGGCTCCGGATCGCCCAGTCGTGGTGCTCCATGGTGATGGTTCGCTCGGGTTAAATATGATGGAACTCGATACCGCCGTGCGTCACCAGTTGCCGGTACTAGTAGTCGTGAGCAATAATGGCGGGTGGACTGCGAGTCCTGGCAATAATATGCACGTGCCTGGCCGCAATCTCGGGAACGTGCGTTACGATCTCATTGCCCAAGGGATAGGAGCATACGGGGAACTCGTGGAAGATCCGCGCGGTATTCGCTCTGCCATGGAACGCGCCTGGACAGAAGTTGAAAATGGTCGCCCTGCGTTGCTCAATGTGCTGACCGAACCGACCGCGCGCGCGCAGACCGTGCCGTTTGCTAGCTACGGCGGCGAGTCGGCGGGCACATCGCTGATGTAAGTTCCGAGTACCGAGCGCTGAGTTCCAAGTGATCGGAAATGCAACTTGGCGTTCAGGATTCAGGATTCAGGACTCAAGACTTATGACAGGATTCCTTTTTGACGTAAAAGTACTCGAACTCGCCGACGAGAAAGGCGAGTTTTGTGGAAAACTTCTGGCCGGCGCCGGCGCTGATGTGATCAAAGTCGAGCCGCCTGGAGGCAATTCGACACGCGCTCTTGGCCCTTTTTATCACGATGAGCCTCATCTGGATCGTAGTCTGTATTTTTGGCATTACAATTTTGGCAAGCGCGGCGTAACCCTCGACATTCATTCTCCAGATGGAACAGCGGTGCTCAAGAAACTTATTGCTCAGAGTGATGTGTTATTAGACTCTCTGCCGCTTGACACTCTTGCCAAACTGGGACTCGACTGGGACGCGTTGCGCCAGCTTAATCCACGGCTTATCTACGTGGTGCTAACGCCGTTTGGGCGAAGTGGACCGTGGCGCGATTACAAAGCCAACGACCTCGTTCACCTTGCCTTGGGCGGGCAGATGATGTGCTGCGGCTACAATCCCAAAGAAGATGGGACCTATGACATCCCACCGATTGCGCCGCAAATGTGGCATGCTTACCACATCGCCGGCAATCAAGCCTTCATCGCGACCGTGGGAGCGTTGATCGGACGGGAAACCTCGGGGCAAGGGGAAATGATCGACGCGCCGATCCATCAGGCGGTGAGCGTCTGCACGGAGATCGATGTGCCCAACTGGATCTATAACCAAACTGCTTGTTATCGGCAAACCGGGCGACATGCACAGCCAGTTATCGGGCCAGAAGTACAATTCCCAACCAACGATGGACGCTACTCGATCATTCTGCCAAACCCGTTTCCGGGTGGATACGAAACGCTCGTGAGTTTTCTTGACGGTAAAGGGAAAGCGGGGGATCTCACTGACAAGAAGTATGACGATCCTAGTAACCGTAAAGGGTTAGAGTTCGCCAAGCACTTCGCGGACGTGCAAGGTGAGTGTGTTGCCGCGTTTGACCTGGAAGAGGTCTGGCGTGAAGGTCAGAATCTCGGGATTCCCTGGTCGCCGATCCGCAAACCAGAAGAAAACTTGCAGGACGAGCAGTGGCGGATGCGCGCGACATTTACCGAAGTGGAGCATCCGGAACTCGGCGAGCGCTTCTCCTATGTCGGTGCGCCGATGTTGCCCAACGAAGTGTCGTGGCGGCAGGGGCCGCGTGCGCCGCTAATTGGCGAACACAATGAAGACATTTACTGTGGGAAGTTGGGGATGGCTCGTGACGAGGTGGCGCAGTTGAAAGAACGAAAGGTTGTGTGATTGAGTCATCGGGCCATTTTTTCAATGACTCAATCACCCGATGAATAAATGGAGAAATACTGTGAGACCATTAGAGGGAGTTCGTATCGCTGACTTGACGTGGTTGCTGGCTGGCGCCGGCGGTCCTCGTCTAATGGCGAGTCTTGGCGCGGAGGTCATTCGTATTGAATGGCGTGACCGATTGGATTTTCTCCGTTATATGCCGCCGTTTGCTCCACGCAAGAATGAGGCGGCGGAAAAAGCCGGAGCCATCGAGATGGTTGGTCTCAGCAAAGACAATTCGAAAAGCGTGAACCGCGCCGGCTTTTTTAACGACGTGAACGCCGGGAAACGTGGCGTCAGCCTAAACATGGGTCATCCCAAAGGCCGTGAATTGTTCAAACGACTTGTAAGCATTAGTGATGTCGTGGTCGAAGCGTTCACTGCTGAAACGATGCGCAAGTGGGGCTTGGGCTACGACCAACTCAAGGCAATTAAGAACGATATTATTTACATCCAGCAACCAGGCTGGGGGTATAAAGGGCCGTACGTCAAGTTTGTTTCCTATGGTCCGATCGCACAAGCTGCGAGCGGTTTGACCGAGCAGTCTGGGCTCCCTGCGCCGTATCCGCCTGCAGGCTGGGGCTTTTCCTACATGGACTGGAGCGGAGCGTACTACTGCGCAATCTCTATGCTCTGTGCAATTTATTACAAGAAACGCACGGGCAAGGGACAGTACCTCGATTGCTCGCAGGTTGAGCCTGGCATTTATATGACCGGCTCCGCCGTGCTCGATTCTTTGGTGAACGGTCGTTCTTCTCAACGAGTTGGGAATCGCTCGCCCTATAAACCCGCTGCGCCGCACGGCGCTTATCGCTGTGCAGGAGACGATCGCTGGATCGCTGTTGCTGTCACAAACGATGATGAATGGCGAGCGTTTGTCCGTGAGCTGGGAACTCCGAGTTGGACGCAGCAAGAGAAATTCGCCACTCTGAGCGCACGCCTCTTCAATCAGGACGAACTCGATCGTTACGTCGGTGAATGGACCAAAGACAAAGAACCTTTCGCTTTACAGGAACGGCTGCAGAATGCTGGTGTGCCTGCTGGCGTTTGTCAAACGGCGCAAGATCGTGTGGAAAGCGATCCGCAATTGAAGCATTTACGTTGGCTGATTCCATTGACCCATAGCGAAATTGGCGAGTGGCCGATCAAAGACGTACCGTTTCATTTTACCAATGCTACGGTGAATCAGGGCGGACCAACCGAGCGCGCCGCGCCATGTTACGGCGAAGATAACGATTATGTCTACGACGAGCTGTTGCAGTTAACTAAGCAGGAAAGGGCAGAGTTCGAGAAGGAAGGAATAATTTAAGACAAGGGTGTCAGGACCCGGGGACCAGGGGGCAGTAAAAGAACACCTGCCTGATACTTGTAACCTGTAGTCAGAGGAGGTCAGTAATGTCTTACGATCTACTTATTAAAAATGGGACGGTGGTTGATGGTACGGGCGCGGCGCAGTATCGCGCCGATGTTGCTGTGGCGAATGGCCAGATCGCTGAAATCGGTAAAATTACTGAAGGCGCTAAGAAAGTCATTGACGCGTCGGATTTAATTGTCTCGCCGGGGTTTATTGATCCTCACACGCATTACGACGCCCAAATCTGCTGGGACCCGTTGATCACTTCATCCTCCTGGCATGGCGTGACCAGCTTGGTGATGGGCAACTGCGGGGTGGGCATCGCGCCTTGCAAACCCGAAGTGCACGAAATCGCGGCGTGGGATTTGGTAAACGTTGAGGCGATTCCGTTCGACGTCCTGGCCAAGGGAATCAAATGGGATTGGGTCACCTTCCCTGAATACATGAACGCCGCGGAAAAGCGCGGCTGTGGCATCAACCTCGGCTTCATGGCGCCGCTCACGCCGTTCCGCCATTTTGTGATGGGTGAAGAATCCATGGAGCGGGCTGCAACGCCGCAGGAAACAGCGCAGATTAAAGCGTTGATCAAAGAAGCCGTGGCGACTGGAGCCTTCGGTTGGTCCACGACCAACATCGCGCAGCATATTGGATATAAAGGTCGTCCGATTGCCTGCCGAAACGCGAGCCGGGATGAGCTGAAGGCGTATGCGAATGCCCTCAAGGAATTAGGCAAAGGTTGTATGGAACTGGCGCTCTCGAACTCTGTCTCCCTTGTCGATGAAGGTGAATACGCATTGCTGGATATGCTGCTCACGGAAAGTGGCCGCCCGGTGACATGGTTAGCGTTGCTGAACCGTGACGATATGCCCGAGGCGTGCCAGGACACGTTGCGGGCGACCGAGCCGCTTATCAAGAAGGGCGCGCTCGCGCAGGTGACCTGCCGCCCGTTGATTATTCAAATTGATCTGAAGAGTCCGTTCATTTTTGCCAATCTGCCATGCTGGGGCCCTGCCTTCCAGAAGCCAGTGGAGGAGCAGAAGCAGTTCTACCGTGACGCCAATTTCCGCGCGGGATTCCGCAAGGAAATGGAAGCGCCGAAAGTGTTCAGCGGCAAGTGGGAACGATGCATCGTGCATGAAGTTGGAAACCCGGCGATGCAGTCATTGGTTGGCAAGTCCGTGGCGCAAATCGCGAAAGACCGTGGAAAAGATGCTCTGGATACGTTCCTGGATCTCGCCATTGAAGACGATCTTAACCTTTACTACACCTATGAACTGTTCAACGCCAACGAAGAGCGCATCCCCGAACTGATCACCGATCCGCGCGTCATGGTCGGTTTGTCGGATGGCGGCGCCCATGTCGATATGCTGTGCGATGCAGGTTATTGCACGTATATGCTTGGGACTTGGGTTCGCGACCGACAAGTTATGACGCTCGAACATGCCGTGAAGCGACTGACGTCCGAACCTGCCGCCTTCTTCGGCATCAACCACAGAGGAACAATCAAGAAAGACATGGCCGCTGACTTTGCTATCTTTGATTTGAAGACCATTGGTTCGAAGAGACGTGGTGATATGGTTAACGACCTCCCCGGCGGCGGCAAACGCCTCATCATGCCCGCCCAAGGCGTGCAGTATACTATCGTAAACGGTTCCGTGCTGTATGACGGCGGCAAACATACTGGTGCGATGCCTGGACACGTGCTGCGTTCGGGTCAAGCATAGAAAAAATAGTCAGCCTTCAGTAGTCAGTAGCCAGTAAGGGCGGGTCTCAGACCCGCCCTTGCGTTTGGTTCACAGCTCATAGTTTTAAAAAGAAGGGAACAATCATGCTACAAAAACTTTTTCACGTCAACATTTGTGTCCGGGACATGGAACGATCAATTCAGTTCTATCAAGGGCTGGGGTTTAAGAAAATCAACGACTTTACGCTGGATGATCCAAGTGTCGGGGACGCCCTTGGCCTGAAGGCCAAAAAGCTGCGCGGCGTGTTCATGCGTCTCGGCGACAATGCTGACGCTCCTGTACTTGATCTTGTGCAATTTATTGATCCGCCGCCACAAGGCCAGCCATACCCGTCACTGAATAACATTGGTATTTGCCGTATTGCTTTTACCGTTGATGATATTGATAAAACTTACGAAGAACTAAAGGCGAAAAAAGTCGAGTTCGTCGCGCCGCTCAAGAAAATCGATGGCCCCGGCGGCGCCAAGATTGGCGTGCTGTGTTTCAAAGATCCCGATGGGACTATTTTGGAATTGATCAGCGGAATGTAAAGAGGCGTTAGCTACCAGCCGGGTAAAAGAGTAGGCAAATTGAAGGAGCCGACTGTGTCCACCTTTCGACAGGGGGAACAGGACAGGGGATAACCTGAGAGAGTACTCTCCGCTCGTGCTGAGCTTGTTGAAGCACACGCCTATTTTAGAAAGGTACCTACTATGTCTACAGCCTCACGTCCGATCGATCCAGCCAAAGTCAAAGCCAGCGGCGAACGCATCTTCGGTTACCTCAAAGGCATGGGAGTGTCAGCGATGATTTACCTCGGCGATAAGCTAGGGCTTTATCAAGCCCTGGACAGCGCCGGACCGGTAACGAGTGAAGAGCTGGCGAAGAAAACCGGACTGCACGAACGCTGGGTGCGGGAATGGATTCGGGGCCAGGCGGCTGCCGGTTTGATTGACTACAAGGGCGAGAATCACTTTGAGCTTTCACCCGAGGTTGCGCTATTCTTGGCGGACGAGAATAGTCCGAAACTGGCGGTGGGTATCTTTAGCGATCTGCCCCAGCGGATGGCGGTGGTGGAGAGGCTGCCTGAATCTTTCCGGACCGGTCTGGGCTTACCCTACGATGCACGCGGAGCTGAGGGAGCGCGCGGTATAGAACGAGTCTTCAATAATTGGTATCGGTTTACCCTGGTCCCGCAGGTGTTGCCGAAGCTTGATGGCATAGAAAGCAAGCTGCAAACTGGGGCAAAAGCTGCGGACATCGGCTGCGGCGCTGGAGTCGCGCTCGTCGAAATGGCAAAGGCGTTTCCACAAGCTCAGTTCCACGGGTACGACATTTCTCAGCATGCTCTCGCTCGAGCGGAGGTAAATAAGGCGCAGGCGGGACTGAAGAATCTGACGTTCCACAATGCCCGAGATGACGGGTTACCCACTGACGCAAGTTTTGACTTTATTACTACCTTCGATTGTATTCACGACATGACGCATCCTTTTGAGATGATTCGTGCAATCCGCAAAGCGCTCAAACCCGACGGCACCTGGTTTATTGCTGATGTAAAGAGTTTGCCGACGTTCGAAGAGAACTTGGAAAAGAACCCGATGACCACGCTGCTCTACGCTTTTTCAGTCATGGGCTGTATGTCGTCCGCGCTGTCGGAAGCCGGCGGCGCTGGACTCGGCACCCTCGGTTTCAATGAGGCCGTCGCCCGTCGAACCACGGCGGAAGCTGGGTTCACGCGCTTTGTCCGTCACGATTTCGAGAACCCGTTGAATGCGTATTATGAGGTGCGGCCTTAGAGGTCGAGAGCGTACAAAAGCATGCAAAGGCTAGAAACTAAAAATTGGAGTAACGAGTACGTGTTACGTACTACGTATTGCGTGCTACGTGCTCTCATAGGAGAAACCTGTGGAAACGCAATTCGTCAATCCTCCGACTATCGCCACGCCGCGCGGCTACACTCATGTCGTGACTGCCGCTCAGGGGAAAATGGTGTTCATCTCCGGGCAAGTCTCCTTCAATGTGAAAGGTGAACTGGTTGGCAAAGGAGATCTTCGCGCGCAAACCACGCAAGTGTATGAAAACCTGAAAAACGCATTAGCTGCGGTAGGGGCGACGTTTGCCGATGTGGTGAAGCTGAACACGTATGTCGTTGACTTCAAACCCGCTGATCTTTCCGCCATTCGCGAAGTGCGTGCTCAATACTTCCCCAATGCCGAACGCATGCCTGCCAGCACCTTGGTTGGAGTGCAAGCGCTGGCTTTTGAAGGGCTGCTTATTGAGATTGAAGCCGTAGCGCTGGTGAAAGAGTAGCGCATGCCTTCTTCTTTTTTTCCTCTGTAAATAGGAGAGGATAGAAGTGAGGGCCTTACTGAGGGATAGCATATGACCCGCTATTTCGATCCAATTCTTGTCGAAGTTGTGTAATACGAACTGGCTGCCATCAC
>JBFWZL010000046.1:0-18543 GCA_050185455.1 Binatia bacterium
AGCGGAAATCCTGCCGCGTTTCCCAGATCAACGCCAAGCAACGCAGCGACCGTGGGCGCTACATCAACCATGCGGATGAACGGAAGACTTATTCCTTTACGTGCTCCAGCGCCACTGGCAATGAATCCCGTCGCCATCGCCGGTACTGACGGAAGGTATCCATGCATTCCCTTAAATATGCCAACAGGGACGAGCGGCTCCGTGGTTGGTGCTGCCGTAAACATGTATCCTGCTTGGGCTGAGAGCGCAAACATCGCTCCAGGAAACGCGCCGAGCTCATCAAGTTCTTCTCGGGAAACAAAACTCACCAGTCCTGCGTAACGACCCTGCAGTTCTTTGCGAAATGACGCGGTTACTTTCTTGGCGAGTTTCGCGTCGCCGGATTTTTCGAGGTAAAATGCCGCCGCTCCGCCGATTGGCTCTGCAACTACCCCGGAGGACACGAAAGTATTCTCCGGGGTCATTTTCCCGTATCCGGTAGCCGCTAACAGACCGTTAACGTTGACGCTCGTGTGCACAGGCAAAAACCCATGATCGCCAACAATCACAAACGTGGTTGCGTTAAGAATACCGGCGTCTTTGACGGCCTGCCGCAACTCCCCAATGCGTCGGTCAATCTGACTAAAAGCACGGCGGACCCGGGGACTGCTTGGCCCATTGAGGTGCTGACGATGATCAGCATCAAGAAAATGCAGCAAAAGAAGATGAGGTTTGTATTGCCTTATGATCTCTGCGGCAAACTTGCTTGTCATTTCGTCAAGACGTTCGCCAGCATCTTCGTGCTCGAACGAAGGAATCTGCACCGGTCCAAACTTACCCTCTAGTTGTTCGAATAAGCCCGGGGTCGCGCCTTCGCGGAGAAGCTTCGGCACATCGGGTGCATTAAAAGACAGATTCTCCGGGATTAAATAGTCAACCTTCGCCCCATAACTTGCCGGCCAGGTGACAATCGCTGTGGTGAGTCCCTTTTCCTGCGCTGCTTGCCAGAGGGTTTTCGCTTTAATATCCGCGGATTGGAGATACCACTCACTGTCTTTCTTAAAATTATTGACAATGCCGTGAGTGGCGGGATACACCCCTGTCACCAAGGTCGTATGACCTGGATAGGTAACCGACGGAAAAACCGGAATCATCCTCCTTGCGGATACTCCCTGCTGACGCAAATTCAGCAGGTTTGGAACCAGTCTCTTCGAAGTTCGGGCATCCATGTAGATCTTCGGTTGCAAGCCGTCAATTGAGATCATAATCACGTGTTTTGCTGCCGGTTCGGCGAGTAACGGCGCAGGCGACAACACAAAAACGAGCGTGATAAAGATATAACGAATCCACAACTCAAGTCTCACGAATTCCCTCCTCACACCTAACCTCCCGGAACGCCCGGTCATCCTCATGCCCCCCTGACGGTGCAACGTAAAACCTGGACACATTACGATTCCCGGACGGTGCGTGCGGTCGTCGCCTCACCAGTGCTGCCGCGATTGACGCGACTCTTATGCGCGGTCGCTTCTTGCCGGATGCCGGAACGCCGCCACATGTCCGGTCCTATTGCCGTCAGTCCGCCATCCACCACTAGGGCCTCACCTGTCACAAATCCTGCGTCATCACTCGCCAGAAACAGCGCCGCGCCGGCAATGTGCTTCCCTTCTCCATGTTGCGGCCAGGGTTGAAAGGTATCCATTGCTTTTGCCGCTTGTTCCGGATTGCCTTGATCTGTCAACCCAGTCAAAATTCCGCCTGGACAAATCGCATTCACACGAATGCGGTCCGGCGCCAGTTGCACGGCTGCCGCTTTTGTGAGGTTGATCACCGAGGCTTTGGCGGCTGAATACACTAGAGGCCCTGATCCGCCGCTGAGACCCGCGGTTGAAGCGGTATTGATAATCGTTCCGCCCTGTCCCTGGTCCCTCATAACTCGCGCCGCGTGCTTGATGCCGAAGAAAACGCCTTTTACCAGGACCGCGAATGTGTAATCCCACTCGTCCTCTTCGATATCCCATACTGGACCGATCACGCCGCCGACACCGGCGTTGTTGAATACAATGTCGAGACGGCCAAAGTTCGACGTTGCACAGTCAATCATGGCTTTGACATCCGTTTCCTTTGCCACATCTGTTCGAATGAAGCGGACATTACTGGCGTGACCGGCAGAGCCGGCGAGCTTGAGCGTTTCCTGCCCGTTCTTTTCATTAAAATCCGCGATAACGACTTGCGCGCCTTCATCGAGAAAGCGCAGTACTGTCGCTCGGCCCATGCCGCTCGCGCCGCCAGTAATAACCGCTACCTTATCCTTGAGTCTCATGGTTGCCTCCACTGTTTTTTTTTTCCCGAACCGTATGCTCTCGTATCGTATTGTCTGAAGAATCTCCAGGGCTACGCACCCATAGTGCACAAAAAAAGAGGGGCGGGTGTACAACCCGCCCCTACAAAGGACATCTTCAAGTTCAGTTAGTTCAATGTCGGTTATTGTCCAGCACGCAACACTTGTCCAGGCAGTGCGCCGGTGTGTTTGCCGTCTTCGAGCAGCACTTGCCCATTGACTAGGGTGAAGTTCACACCCTTTGCGGGCATGACGAGACGACGGCCACCGCCGGGTAAATCATGGCGCATTTCAGCGCGTTTGCCCGAGCCGATTGTATTGAGGTCGAAGATCGTCACATCCGCCGCCTTGCCGACCGCTAGCGTTCCCCGATCCTTGATGCCGAAGAAATTGGCGGGCTCGGAGGTAATACGCTTTACCGCATGCTCCAGCGTCATCGCACTCTTGTCACGCACCCAGGTGCCGATCAGATAGGTGCAGTAGCCGGCATCACACAGCATGTCAACATGTGCGCCGCCATCGGACAACCCAATCATTGTGCGTGAATCTGTAATCAGTTCAGGGATCCGCTCTTCGGTCGCATTGAAGAGTTCCATCGTGTACTGCGTATCGATGTTGTCTTCAATGGCGAGATCGAAGAATGTGTCAAGCGCATCTTTGCCGCGCTCCGCCGCCACCTGCGCCACGGTCTTGCCTTCACAGGATTTCAGGGCGGGGTTGGTGACTTCTTTCACGACCAACCGCCCCCAGAGCGTCTTGTCCGAGAAAATACGCGGCTCTTGCAACGCCTGGCGGAACGCCTGGCGGAAGGACGCGTCGCGATAGAGGTTCTTTTGCGTCTCCACCGTCTGATTGAAGGCCGGCTTCCAGGACGGCATGTTGGCGAAGATAAACGGATTGCGCAGGTTGATCTGAATGATCAACGGGCGGCAGGTCACTTGCGGGATCGCGCCACGCTTCAACAGGGCTTCAGTCTGCCGTAGCGTCTCTTGGCACATATCCGGTCTGTCGTCACGGTTGAGCAACGCCAACCAGGTTACCGGACGCTTGCTCTCGGTAAGCAGCAGGTTTAACAACTCGTAATCGCTCTCGGACACGTGGCTTGGAGCATCATTCAACGCCAGTTCGATGACGCCGCGCCCTAAGTCCCGCAGGACATTACAGTACGCTGTGAGCTCCTCGCGGCTCGAGAGGCGGCACGCCAGCGGACGGCCTTGATAGCCGATGTGCTGAGGACCATTCGTGGTCGAAAGGCCCATGGCGCCGGCAGCAAACGCTTCACGCAACAGCGCGGCAATCTTCGCCGTTTCTTCTTTTGTGGCAGCCCGATCCATCGATTCTTCACCCATAACGAAATGACGAAACGGGGTCAGTGGAGCCATAAAGCCGACATTGAGGCCAACGCCACGCTTCTGAGCAGCGTTCATGTATTCAGGGAAAGTCGTCCAATCCCACGTTACGCCTTTAGCCAATACTTCAAAGGGGATCGCTTCGACATTGACGAGATCCCACGCCGCAATCTCGCGGGCTTCCGGTTTACACGGCGCTAGCCCGACACCGCAGTTGCCCATAATGTGGCTAGTCACACCGTGCCAAGATGAGCAGGTAAACAGGGGGTCCCAGCAGACTTGGGCGTCATAATGGGTGTGGGGATCAATGAATCCCGGTGAGACAATGAGATCCGACGCATCGATGACGCGCTTTGCGCCTTCGCTGACTTTACCGATGGCGGCGATCTTTCCACCAGCGATCGCTACGTCCGCCCGGACTGGCGCGGCTCCCGTTCCATCGACTACCGTTCCATCTTTAATGAGGACATCATATGACATTCGTGTCTCCCTCCTTTGCGGGATGGCAGCATAATTAGTGACTACCCTACCTCTATTTTGCTCGTATGGGAAGAGTTTGGCGCAATTCGCGCCGACGGTGCGCCTCTCCCCTAATCGTCGTTACTCCAGCTGCCAGGACGTCGTGCAAAGAAGAGGAACTTTCAGAGATGACGTAAAGGGTTGCTGAGCGAACTTTTATAAGGGACTGGACTACATCCCGGGATCAGCGATTGAAAGGTTTCCTTTTCTTCTCGCCTTCTTACACATACCGCTCCAGCACCGCCCGCACACCGTCGGGATCGTAAAACTCCTTCACCAGGTCTTCCGCCGCGTAGGAGATGAGTGTGTCATTTTCCGTATAGCGCAGATAGCGTATACCCTCAGGGCTGGCGTCGAAACGACCGTCGGGCAGTAACTCCAGCCACGCGCCGGGACCGAAATTGTAGCGATAGAGAAACGTTTCGCCCTTCTCGATATCCCAGAACTGCAACCGACCCGCTGATCCAGCGGCGACTAAATACTCACCGTTCGGCGCAAATTGTACAGTGTAGACTGGGCCCAGGTGGCCTGCGAGCACGCCGACACATGCGCCGGAGCTGACCTGCCACAGGCGCACGCTGTTGTCCTCACTCCCACTGGCGAGCGTCTGCCCATCGGGGGTAAAGGCCACGGACCACACCGAGTTCTGATGCCCCTCTAAGATCCGTATAATCTGACCAGTGGCGACGTGGTACAGAAAGATAATTCCGCTATCCGCGCCGTACGCCAGCAATTCACCGTTAGGACTATAGAATGTAGCCTGGATGAAGCGAAGCGTGATCCAGGACTGAACTGGAATGGCGCGCAAGCGCACCTTACGCGCCACTTTCAACTTTTGACTTTTTCTTCCGTCTAGGGTCGTAGCATCTCTCTTTTTAATAAGGGACAATACTTGGGCGTTTTTGTACGGAAGATTTTTATGCGCTGCACTGTCGTTGTTCTCATAAGTGTTATGGTGTTGTCAGCTCACGCACGGGCAGAGGAGAAAACCGCGCAAGCGCCGCCACTGAGTTTGCAAGAAGCGGTCGATACGTCGTTGCGTAATCACCCCACGATTCGCATGGGACAGGCAACGGTCGAAGCCGCCCAACAACGTGTGCGTCAACAGGTCGCCGGGTATCTCCCTAGAGGAGGATACACCTATACCTATACGCGCCAGGCGCGTCCGCTGACCTCCGCAGTCGGCGGCGTGGACATCGGGGGCACACAACAGAGACGAACTGTAACGCAGTTCTTTAACTTCAACTCGACGAACTTCCAGATCAACCAGTTGCTTTTTGATTTTGGTAAGACTCTCAATGCGATCCAGTCCGCGATTGCTTCTACTGAAGCCAGCACGGCGGACTTGGAAACGACAAAACAAGAAGTCATCTTCAATACGAAGCAAGCGTATTACAGTGTCCTTTCTGCTCAACGTTTGCTCACGGTCGCGGAAGAAACCGTGCAGCAAAATCAGAAACATCTCGAAGAAGCGCAGGCGCGCTTTGAGGTTGGTGTAGCGCCACGGTTCGATGTGACGCAAGCGCAAGTGCAGGTCTCGAACGCCGAGTTGAGCCGGGTGGAAGCGCGGAATAACGTCGCGCTTGGATTTGAGACGCTGCGTCGGGCGATGGGACAGCCCGAACCGTTACAAGTGCGGCTCCTGGATCAGCTTGAGCACCGCCCGGTGTCTTTATCAGAAGAGGCTATTGCGCAGGAAGCGTACACGCGCCGACCGGAGTTGGAGAGCATCAGAGCGCAACAACGGGCTTCGTCCGAGCAGGTGTCGGCGCTCAAAAAAGAATTCTTGCCGTCGGTCTCTGGTACGGCGCAATATAATTGGACTGGCCGGGAGTATCCCCTCCAAGAAGGGTGGTTGTGGGGAGTGACGCTGACGGTGCCGCTGTTCGACAGTATTCTGACGACTTCGCAACTGGGAGAGGCGCAAGCGATGCTCCGCAACCTGCAGGCGCAAGAGGAAAATCTCCAGCAACAGGTCACTTTGGAGGTGCAGCAAGGATTGCTTAACCTGCGTCGGGCGGAAGAAAGCATCCGTGTGAGCAAGCAAACCCTGGTGCAGGCGCGAGAGAACCTCGACCTTGCTGAAGGTCGCTATGCCGCCGGCGTTGGCAACATCATCGAAGTGACGGATGCACAAGTCTCGCTCACATCCGCGCAAGCGAACAACATTAAAGCGTTGTACGACTACAAGACCGCGCTGGCGGAATTGGAAAAAGCCGTCGGTTCTCCCCTTGAATAATATGCTGAAGCGTTTTTTGACAACATTGCTTGTGCTGGCGGGCGCCGTCGGAGCAGTGTATGGCGTCTGGCGCTACGTCCGTGCGGACGAGGCGCTGGTGAGTTATCGCACCGCTGTCATCGAGCGCGGATCGTTGTCGCGGCTGGTGACGGCAACCGGAACGGTTAATCCGGTGAGTACGGTGCAAGTCGGCAGTCAGGTTTCCGGGACCATCAAAGAAATCTTTGTAGACTTCAACTCTCCCGTGGAACATGGTCAACGCGTAGCGCAAATTGACCCGCGCCCCTTTGCGTTCAAGGTGAAACAAGCCGAAGCCAATCTGGCGACGGCGCGTGCGCAAGTCGTAAAAGACCAGGCTGATCTCGATTTCAAACGGCAAGTCCTCAAACGGACGCGAGAGCTGTTTGAGCGCAATCTGATCGCTACACAGGATGTGGAAGCTGCGGAACGCGACTACAATCAGCTGCAGGCGCAATTGCAACTGGACCAGGCTCGCGTAGCCCAGGAATCCGCGGCTCTCGAAGAAGTGCGGGTGAATCTCGGCTACACGGACATCGTCTCTCCGGTCGATGGCATTGTCGTGTCACGCAACGTAGATGTCGGGCAGACAGTGGCTTCCAGCTTTCAGACGCCGGTCTTGTTTTTGATCGCCCGAGACCTGACGAAAATGCAGGTCAACGCGAGCGTGAATGAATCCGATATTGGCGAGGTGGCGGAACAACAACGGGCATTTTTCATGGTGGACGCCTATCCGGAACGCAAATTCCGGGGTGTGGTTACGCAAGTGCGCAACTCTCCACAGACCGTGCAGAACGTGGTGACGTACGACGTGGTAGTGAGTGTGGACAACGCTGAGATGTTGCTCAAGCCCGGCATGACCGCGAACATCTCGATCATCAGCGTACATCGTGAGAACGTGTTGAAAGTGCCGCTGGCCGCTTTGCGTTTTCGCCCACCCACGAAAAAAGACCCGGAATACAACGCGGATTCACAACACGGCCAATTGGCGGCGCGCAGCGCCGAGAACGGACGAAACGAACAACACCGGGTATGGGTCCAAGCGGAGGAGCAGCAATTGCGACCCGTTCCTGTGCAAGTTGGCATCAATGATGAACAATTCGCTGAACTGCTCGATGGCGAGCTTGCCGAAGGTTCTCGGGTGGTGACTGCGCTTGTGATGGGGCCAAAAGGAGAAGAGTCACGAACGACATTACCAGGGTTTGGCATGCGATGGCGGCGCTAAGATTCCTCCGCGCAACGAGCCGAAATTTGCTTCTCTAGACTCCGTTTTGCATGAACGTAACGTAAGCAACAGAGTACAATATACCCTTCTGAAGAATTACCTATGGTTGACTTGATCCTAAGAGCAACTTATATAGTCCACTTAAACTAATCTGATAAGAGCACTCCGTGAGCGTCCAACTCGTTATCCTTGGCATATTGTCCGAACAGCCGCGACATGGCTATGAACTCCGTCAGGAGGTTGAACGTCGTCTTTATGCCACATTCATTAACCTGAGTGGAGGCTCGCTATATTACAACCTGGGACAGCTTGAACGTGCTGGCTACGTCGAAAAGGCGCGGGTTGAACAAAAAGGGCGCTATCCGACCCGTCAGGTCTATCAAATTACTCCCACGGGGAGAGAATATCTGAAGACCGAATTACGTCGATTGTTATTAGATACAGATGGAAGAGAGAAAGTATTTGACCCACTGAACGCCGCCCTGGCGTTTTGGCAGCCCGGGGATGTTACTGAATTGCGCGAAGCGTTGACCACACAATTGCAATGGGCGCGCAAACGCGCTGAGTGGATCACAAAACAGCAAGCCTACTGGCGCGGGCAAAATATCGCCATCCCTCAAACAAAAATCATTGAGCATGGCTTGGTGCATCTTGAAGCCGAAATTGTTTGGCTAGAAGAATTTTTGAAAGATCTAGAGGCAAACGAAGCGCAGCAGCAGTTGCACGAGGAATCGCGTTCTCAGGTTTCTTAAAATAAAGAGCGTATTTTATTTCACAGGAGGGTCCCATTGTGGAAGGTTTAAGCGTACTTGATATGATCCACCAGGGGGCGATAGTGACGTACCCCTTGATCGTGATGTCGATGGTCACCATCACGATTATTTGTGAGCGGCTGTGGTCGTTGCGCGGATTGGTGGCGAATTCATTGCGAATCGCCAGCGCTGTGGTAGGGCCTCTACAGAAGGGGAATTTCAAAGCCGCATTGTCAGCAGCGCAAGAACACCATAAGGCGCCTGCTGGTCGGGTATTCCGTGATGTCATTAACCAGCAAGAAGGCGAATCCCTTGAATATCTGGCCGAAATAGCGGAAGACCGGCGATTTGAAGAGGTTGAGGCGCTCAAAGGCGGAATCTGGGTGCTGGGCACGGTGGGCGTGAGCGCGCCGTTCATTGGACTGCTCGGAACCGTGATTGGTATCATCAAATCCTTCCATAGCATGGCTCTTGCCGGGAGCGGCGGTTTTGCCGTGGTGGCCGGTGGTATTTCCGAAGCACTGGTGGCGACTGCGCTTGGTCTCGCCGTGGCGATCGTTGCCGTTATTTTCTACAATTATTTCCACACAAAACTTGAGCGTATCGAAGCGGTGATGACGATCGGGTCGGACCGGTTACTCGAAGCGATTCGTTTGGGGAGGAAAACCCATGGGAATGGCTAGTCCGAATAAGAAAAAAGGCAGCGGCTCCGCCATCATGGCGGAAATCAACATCACTCCTCTGACGGATATCTTTCTCGTACTGCTGATCATCTTCATGGTGACCAGCGTAGCGATGGTGCAGTCGGGAGCGGAAATTGATCTGCCTCGGGTAGAGGAAACGAAATCAGAACCTCGGCAGATCATCATTACTGTAACGCCGCAAAAAGAAATCTTCGTGAATAACACCCCGACAACGTTGGCGGACATGGAATTGCTTCTCCGACCGCTTATCGAAGCACAGAAGGATATCCCGGTTGTGCTGGAAGGGGATAAAGATGTCCTTTTGGGTGAAACGGTAAAAATTCTCTCAGCGGCCCAACGCGCCGGCGCAACTCAGATTGCTATCGCCGCGAACAAAGGCTCCTGAGGCATAAAACAGACGAGAGTTTTCTATGGCTTCTTCTGACGAAAAAAATCCAACCCCTACTCCAACGTCTATAGAAGCTGAGATCCAAGAAGATCTGTGGCTCTATGGTGGACGAGGTTGGGGAAAGAATGCGACATGGTTCGTCCTTTCCACGGCGGCTCATGTGCTCCTGCTTGGTTTGTTGGCGACGCTCACTTTTAACATCGTGCAGAAGCGTGACGAGATGATTAAGGTCCAGACTCTGCCTCTATCGGCGGAAGAGCAGCAACAAGCCCAGGCAGAACAAGACGACGATTGGGAAGGTGAACCTTCCCTGAAAGACTTGCCTGGTCTGCTGACTATGGAGGAATTGACCCCGAAGCAAGCGAGATCATCGGCGAGCCCTCCACCCGCGTTGGGATCTCCCGCGCCGATTCGACAAGCGTCATTATCTGCTCCTCCTCCAGTGATGCAAGGGTTAGGGCCTATGACTATCGCGGTGAGCCCGGGAGAGAATTCGACGTCACTGCTCGGTAACATTACCAACGCGATCGGGAGTATTAACGGCGCTATCGGCGGTATTGGCGGCGGATTTGGCGATTATGTGAGTGGGTTGCGGAAAGTTGGGTTAGATGTGGCCCTCGTGATCGATGCGACCGACAGTATGCAATTCGTGACCGATTCAGTGAAGAGTCGTCTTATCAAACTGGTGACCTCCTTGCGGCAAATGGTGCCGACGTCGCGCATCGGTATCGTTGCGTATCGGGACAAAGGAGAAGACTACGTCACCAAGTGGGTCGACTTGAGTTTCTCCACGGGAAAGATTCAAGATTTCCTCTCGAATCTGCGCGCCGACGGTGGCGGTGATTGGCCGGAAGCCGTATACGAAGGGCTCGAGGCCGCAGTCAACGATCTCAACTGGCGTAAAAGGTCGAAACGCATCATCATCTTAGTGCCGGGCTCGCCGCCGCATTCGGAAACCGTCAGCAACATCTTGCATCTGGCGCAAAATTTTCAGGCGCAAGGTGGTGTCGTGAGCGTCGTGGATTTAGCGGAGAAAATGCACGAAGATTTTGAGCGCGCGCTATGGCGTACAAGCGCAGGGCTTTCAACCGAAGAATTCAAACCGAGCCCATTACCCGGATTCTATCAGGAGTTCCGTAACACCATGGCGTCGATCGCTCAAGCTGGCGGGGGAGATTTTATCCCATTGGCGGAAGACAAAGCCCTGACGCGACAAATCATCGTGCTCACTTTTGGGTCACGATGGCAAACTGAGATGGCGCGATATCTACGCGATCTCGAATGAACATACAGTCAACTCAGTATACAATTTTCTGAGCTGCCGGTAAGCCAGATGTTTTTCCCTTGCGAGGCAGGTTTAGGGCTTGCCTCTTCGCACTTCAAGTTAATCCCCAGCACTGAAGGCTGAAGCGTTATGGTAAGGAGTTGCAGCGTGCGTCGTCTGATCGTCTATTCCGCATTGTTGGTTTCCTTTGGAACCCTGATTCCTACGACCAGTTCCGCGGCGACCATTAGCGAACTTCTCTCCCAAGCGCGTCAGGCGCAAGCGCAAGTGCGCGCCATTAAAAGCCGCGGCTGGGGAACCACAGACAAGCAACGGGCGGTTCAATTACTTGGGCCGATTGCCTTGAGTTTTCTCTCTGCTCCAGATTTGGCGCAGACGGCGTCAAGTCAACGATCTCAAGTGCAAGACCTGTATGAGATTCTCAGTGGCCCCCTCGATGGCATCTATGATGAAAGTGTTGCTCGCTTGGAAAGTATGAGTAAAGCCGTGATGGACCGTGACGGTGACCTTGAAGCGCTATATGAAACGCAGGAATGGAAAGAAGCCCAGACTGTCGCATCGCAGGCGCTCTATTTTCTGAATTGGCTCCACTATGTTGGGGCTTTTGTGGCTGATGGCGCGGAACGTAAAAAATTATTTGAAGAATGTGCGAAAGGTTTTTCCGAGTTTGCCGTGGGTGAACAGACCTCGCAATTGAAGCGAGAGAGTCTCTTCGGTCGCGCGCTGTGCGAGAAAGAAAATCGACATTTTGATTGGGCGATTCGCGATTTGGAGCTGCTCTTGAAAGATACGGCGCTGTCGTCGGATATGGAGCGTAAAGTCCGGGCCGCGCTAGCCGACGCCCGCACCCGGCGGGTGCGGGGCGGAGACGCTGCGGCGGAACGGGCGGAAAGCCAGGCGGAACGGCAAGCGCGAGCCATGCTGCAAAAGGCGAAAAGTCTTTTCAATGAAAGTGAAAAATTAAGGGGTGACGGAAAAACCCGAAAACTACTCGAAGCGTTGGCGTACCTCGACGAAGTGCGTAAGCAAGGCGGTTCCTGGAAAGACAAAGCCGATGCGCTTGCCAAGTCGGAGATGAGCGAGGCAGATCGCTTTGCCGTCGATGAGGTCAAGAATCCGTTCCCCGCCTGGGAGCAAGCTCGCGACCTCTTACGGAAGAGTAATTACGCGAGAGCGCTCCCCTACCTCCGAGAAGTGCTTGACTCTCGAGATCCGAAAGCAACGCTTCATCACGATGAGGCGCAATACTATCTCGCCGTTAGTCTTTTTCAGACAAGAAACTATCGCGATTCTTTGAGTGAACTCGCCAAGGTGCTCAACACGTCAGGGATGCCGGGGAATTTCATCGTTGACTCGGTATATTTGCGTTTCAAGGCGGCTGAAGCGTTGTATGCGAAAGACCAGGGGCCGGAAAACACTAAGGTTTTACTGGAGACCGCGAAGGAGCTTGTCCGCCGTTATCCAGATCACAAATCCGTCTTTGAAGCTTACTTCCGTCTTGGTGAGTACAACCAAGGGCAGGGGAATTACTTAGCGGCGTCCGACGCCTACAATAAAGTCACTGGCGATTCCGTCTTTCGGGCGCGGGCGGACTTTGCAACGCTCCAGAGCTACTTTGCTCTCTTGGATATGGTGGAAGAAAAGAAAGATGGTATCGGCATTACTGAAAAAGATCTCCGCCAACGTGCTGGCTCGTCGTTGCAGGCGTTCTGGAAGAGTATCGCCGCATTAGAAAAGGATAATCCCGCAGGAGCGAAGCAGGTGCCTCTGCAAGAGTATCGCGGCAAAGTCAGCGTGATGAATGCCGCTTTCTTGAGCAAAGATGTTGACGCGCATGCGAAAGAGATTCTCACTTTCCTGCAAGATTTTGAGAAAAAATATCCTGAACAGAAAGACGCGTTCGCGAAAGTCGCGCGTATGCGTTTGGTTGCCGCGGAGAAAGCCGGACGCTTCGTCGATCTCGAAAAAGAGGTTGACAATATCTTTACTCGCTTTCCACCGGACCAACAGAAGGATTTGCTGGTGGGGTTGGACAAAGTCCTCCCCAACGATGTGCGAAAACTAGAGAAACAGGACGATAAGGAAAATCTGCTGCCGGCAAAGCGCACTCTTGCACGGCTTTATGCGGACCGTCTGCAGCGAGGGGAGCCGTTTGCCGCGGATGAGTCCCCACAGCGCTTCAAATACGAACTCGCGCAGATGTATCTCGACGTGAAGGATTACGATAAAGCAATCCCTCTCTATAAAGAGCTCGAACACGGAGCCTATTCACTGGTGTCGTTGGCGGGTCTCGCACAGATCGCCGAGGTCAAAGGGGATCAACGTCAGTCGCTCGACTACTGGGAAGAGTTGTTGAAAGATACACAAGTGGGCGATCCTCTCTGGTTTCGCGGCGCGTTTGAAGTCGCGCGGTTATACGCCGCTACCGGCAACAAAGATCTGTCGTGCAAAACGATTAATAGCTCCCGTCCTGTTCTTGCCCGCCTGGGAGACCCGGCGCTCAGAAAGAAAATCCAAGAACTCACCGTACAGAGCTGCGGTCAATAAATTCCGCGAGGCGTGCAACGAAACAAGTTCCTGAAGCACCTTGTCGTCTGCTTTCTTAAAAATACTGCCCTTTCCCTCGTTGAGTAAGTCGGCTACAAATACCACCTATGCCATCTAGTGCGGAATCCTTAAGTATTTGGTTCTTCATCGCTAAGGGCGGTCCAATAATGATTCCGATCATTATTCTTTCGGTCATTGCTCTGGCTATCGTCCTTACTAAATTCTGGACATTGTGGCGCTTTCGTAAGCAAGCGAATACCCTATGGCAACGTCTTTCCCCCCTCGTTCGAGAAGGACATTTGTCCTCCGCACTACGCCTGAGCCAAGAACATAACTCGGCGCTCGGACGACTCTTTGAGACGGCCATTCTCTATCGTCACCAGGAGCGAACAGAGTTGACACACCGGCTCGAACGGTCAGGTGCAGAGATCGTTGCAGGGCTAGAATCACACCTGGGAGCTTTGGCGACGATTACTGGCGTAGAGCCGATGTTGGGATTTCTCGGCACTATTATCGGACTCATCCAAGCCTTTATGCAGTGGGAAACAATGGGCGATACGATTACGATTAACGCCTTAGCTGGAGGCATCTATCAGGCCATGATCACTACCGCCGCGGGTCTGAGCGTCGCTATTCCGTACTACTTAATTCACAATCATTTGGTTACACGCGTGGGAGTGCTCACTCGTTTCACCGAGGAGCGCGCGGAAGAGTTCGTGGATATGCTTTCTGAAGCGGCGACCGTGAAGGAACCCACTCGCCATGCGCTTTAAGCGACATAATCGAGTTTTGTTCAGTATGGAGTCCATTGCGCTCACGGACATCATCATGAACATGTTCATTTTCTTCTTCATCACGTTCAGCTTTCTTGCTACTTTCAATAAAACGAATGAAGGACAAGTCGACGTAACTCTCCCCAAAGCCGCTTCGGCGACACCGCGACCGGAAAAAAAGGGGCTCGCCGTGAACCTCACTAAGGAAGGCGGTCTGCTACTCGAAAAAGAAGCGGTAACGCTTGCACAACTGAAAACGTACTTCCAGAAGGAAAAAGCAACAGGCGCGGAGATCACCGTAATCGTTCGCGCCGATAAAGAAGTATCGCATGGTCGGGTTGTCGAGGTTATGGACTTGGCGCGCACCGAAGGGCTCAATAAGCTGGCAATTGCCACACAAGCAAGATAGAGCTGAATGCTGACGATGAACCGTAATCACCTTACTTATGTCTCCTTGGCAAAAACACAACCTGACGGCAATCGACAAACGACTCGCCGATGTCCGAAGAGCTCGCCAGGGCGTGCTTTTCGAGCGACAGTCTCCGTACAATGACATTGTTGTCCGCCGGACGAGAGAGCAACTTCTCCTCTGCTACCGTGACTCCCGTCAGCGTGTCGAGGAGATTGAATCGCGTCTCAGTTTGACTAATCCGCTGGCGTTAATGTCGGAATATACGCAAGCAATGCTGCTCGCGCTGGCATGGCGCCCCACTCCGCGTCACATTCTGTTGATCGGCTTAGGCGGGGGACGATTGCAGCTCGTACTCCACCACTACCTGGAACAAGCTTCCCTGTACACGGTAGAGCTGGACCCTCTGGTTCTGGAGGTGGCCCAACGATTTTTTGGCTTCGCTACTGACGAACGCCAGCACGTGATAGTGGAAGATGGGAGAGCGTATCTGAGCAATGCTCCTGCTGAAGCTTCATACGATTTGATCTTTCTTGATGCGTATCGTGCAGGCGGAGTACCGCTGCACCTGAGTACGCGAGAGTTCTACGATGACTGCCGCGCCGTATTGGCGCCTGGCGGCGCTATTGCCGCTAACCTTCAGTCCGGCTCCTCGCTCCACCGCGCTGCGCGAAAAACCTTTGCGTCCGCGTTTCGCCACCTGGCGGTGTTTCCCTTACTGGCCGGGAATGTGGTGGTTGTGGGTTCTGACGCAGAACACCTTGACCAAGACGAGATTCGAGCGCACGCCGCCGCCGTGCAGCGGCAGTACGGGTTCGACTTCGCCCTGTCTAGTTGGGCGGAGAATCTATCAACATTATTTACTCCTCTTTATACCAACGCTCCGATTCTTCGCGACTCCGACCTCGCAAAAAAACGCCTTTCCGTCTGAAAAGTTGAAGAGTGGCCCTTACCACTGACCCGTCCCTTTTGCCCTCTTGACATCAAGTCACAAAGGAGTAGGAAAGGGTCATAGGGTTCATGGAGGGGCCGTGGTTGAGGAAGGCAGGTCCACCAATAACTAATCGGAGGACACCCGCAGCCATGTCGCATATCGAGGAGCCAACTGTCCGCTCTCTTTTCCGGGGCAAGTCGTTCAGGCTGACCCCTCCGCTCCTCTCGGCCTATCCTCCCACCTTATTTTCACTCCCAATGAACCCCTGGCCGCTGTCTCTCATCCCGACTTGGAAGGCAACCGCCTGGACTGGCGTATGTTTCTCGCATGCGAAGAAAGGCGCATACGGCTTCATACAGGGGTGTGAAGCTAGTCACGAGAACAGTGTGATCTTCCAACGGAGAAACTACCGAGAGACGAGTCTCATCACTGCAAACGCGCGTGCGCCACCATGAGTCCCTAAAAAGGTTACGACAAGGACTGAGGAAGCATGGTTTAACATTTTCATGAAGCATCCGAAGGCGTCGAGAGAGCCAAATCATTGATTCGTCGCATAATGTGACACGCGAAAAACGCGACTCTGTCTCCCGTCTCCGCATGCCTCTGTGGCTGTAGACCCTACAATTTCGCTCCTCCGTTCCTCTTGCCTTTTGCCCCTGCTGTGAGGCAGGGGTGACTCCTTCTTTTCTATCATGCATAACAAAAAAAATTCATTGACGGTTTTCTGGCTTGCAGGATGCGTCCCACACGGGTGGTGGTGTTCTTTCCCAGGAACGAACTGCGCGACTCGGACAATCTGCGCGAAACGTTAGCGCCACTCTTTCTTCCTACTCCGCCTTCCGCTAGTACGAGGAACAATACAATAAACAGAGGGAGGCGTACATGAAAGCTGTATTGTTTCACGAACTCGGCGGGCCTGAAGTGCTCAAGCTGGGAGAGGCTCCGAAACCAGAGCCGAAACCAGGATGGGTCTCGATTAAAGTCCATGCGGTCGGCATCAACTTCGCCGATACGCTATTTCGCCAAGGACAATATCTGATGAAGCCCAACCTTCCAGATGTTCCTGGCCTTGAAGCGGCTGGCGTGGTTGAAGCAGTGGGTGAGGGCGTCACGCATGTGAAGCCGGGTATGCGGGTGACCGCGATTGGAACAAAAACGTATGCAGAGTACTGTACGGCATCTGGCGCGCAGGTGATGCCATTACCAGACCATGTCAGCTTCGAAGAAGGCGCGGCGTTCCCTATTCAAACGCTAACGGCATACCATATGCTGCACACCTCGCACCAGACGACGCCAGGGCAGACAGTGCTCGTGCATTCCGCCGCAGGCGGCGTTGGTATCGTTGCGGTCCAGATCGCTAAGGCTGCCGGCGCGCGAGTGATCGGTACGGTATCGAGCAACAGTAAGTTTGATTTGGTGAAGCAATACGGCGCTGACGAGGTGATTAATTACGAGTCGCAAGATTTTGCCGAGGAAGTGCTGAAATTGACGAACAAGAAAGGCGTCAATTTAATTCTTGACGCGGTCGGCAAGCCGACGCTTGAAAAAGGGTTACGCTGCCTGGCTCCCTTTGGTCATCTCATCCTCTATGGCCGCGCCGGCGGTATTCCGGAGCCTGTCAACTTGATGTCACTGTTTCAAAAGTCAACTAAAGTCAGCGGTTTTGTACTCTACACTGTGTCGTCCATGCCAGATAAACATCAAGAAGGCATCGAAAGATCTTTCCAAATGATGAAAGAAGGCAAGCTGAAGCTGCTGATCGGCAAGAGC
Organism: Binatia bacterium; assembly: GCA_050185455.1. Taxonomy (GTDB): domain Bacteria; phylum Desulfobacterota; class Binatia; order Bin18; family Bin18; genus SYOC01. The sequence goes on from JBFWZL010000046.1 coordinate 17,230, forward strand.
TTTCCACTAGCGGACGCTGCTGAGGCGCACCGGCTTATGGAGTCGCGTGGATCGGTGGGGAAGCTCGTGTTGATTCCGTAAAGTAAGGAAGGTATGGGGCGTGAATTGTAGAGTTTCGCTCAACAACCCACCATCGTAAGCTCCCTCACCCTGTCTCTCTCCCTTCAAGGGAGAGAGGACTTATGACTGCAGTGTGAGGAAATTCTACAAGTGGGCTTTCCACTTCGGCGCTTTCCATTGCTTCGGACCTGCCCAACGATATTTTTTGAGATTTACCTTGCCGTGACGGTTAAATTCGATTCCCTCGTTTTCCAAGAGCCAGCGTTGTTCTTCTACACGGATGACGTCGCCGCGAATGCTGATACTGCCAGAGGCATTGATGACCCGTTGCCACGGAACCGTGCGACTGAGGGGTCTTGGCAAGTAACGGAGCGCTGTCCCCACGGCGCGCGCCGCTCGCGGAGCGCCGAGAAGCGCAGCAACTTGTCCATAGGTGACAACCTTCCCTTTGGGAATTTGGGCGACGAGACGATACACATAGGTAAAAAAGCGCGGAGTGTGGCTCCCCGGGGTGCTCAAGGGATTCCGACGGGAAGAAGGCATTCCTCTCCTCGTTACGAAAATACAACAGGAATCGGGGTTACGCCTCGACAGGAAGAGGCTCCACACTAAGTTGGCGCATCAAGCCCAAGGCATCCCAGGTAAACCACGCCTCGGCGATCTGCCCGTTCACGAGACGGTATACGGCAATGCCCATAACCGTTGCTTTCCGTCCTGTGGCGGGGATACCCATGAAGTCGCCTTCTTGCACTCCTTGAAATGTCCAGCGACAGACAACCTTTTCGCCCTCAGCAATCAAATCTTCAACCGTGAAATGCACATCCGGAAATGCTTTACGAACGCTCGTGACAATCTGTATAACGTCTTCCGGACCTCCTCCCAACTCGTATCCTGCGGGGTAGTGGCTAACATAGCTCTGAGCAATCAGCTTTTTGATCTTCTCTAAATCTCCTGTGTTTAAGCCTTCTTCAAAATAGCGACGAACAATCTTTTTGTTGACGGCAGTCATGCCTAGCCCCCTTCGCCTACAGGCTCTCTAGATCAGCTCCTGATCCTCTTCTTTCCCTTGTTCTTGTTGTGACACCCCAGGAACAAATTTAGAGACAGTTGTCGCCCCGATCCACTGTCCCTCCGGATTTGCAGCAATAACGGTAAGGCGCACCATTTCACTGCGTCCTTGTGGATTGGGAAGCAAGTTCACACGGAGAATTCCATCCTCAGGAGGAGAGGTAACAATATCGGGCGGCGGCAGAA
>JBFWZL010000047.1:0-18532 GCA_050185455.1 Binatia bacterium
GCCACGAGCAATTGGGAATGACCGGCTTCACCATGACCGACGCTCCTGAGTCATGGGGTCTTCCTTTCCTGAATGATCCGCATTGGGACCCGTTGTGGGCCGAAGCACAGGAGCGTGGCCTCCCCGTCAACTTCCACATCGGTTCGGGCATTATCCCTGGCATGTGGGCGGGCCTGGAGAGCAATAACCGCGGCATCGCGGCGGTCTCGACCATGCTTTTCATGAACAACATGAAATGTCTCACTCAGCTGATTTTCAGCGGCCTGCTCGATCGCTTTCCGCGCCTGAAATTCGTGTCGGTCGAAAGCGGCATCGGTTGGATTCCCTTCATGCTCGAAGCGTGTGAGTATCAGATGGATCAAAATCTGGTGAATCGCGGTGGGCTGAAGCTGCGACCGCGCGAATATTTCCAGCGCCAGATCTACGCTTCATATTGGTTTGAAAATGAGAACGCCACTCGCAATATCGAGATTTTAGGGGCGGATAACGTGATGTTTGAAACGGACTTTCCTCACCCGACTTGCCTTTACCCGAATGTCCGCGAACAGATACAGGCTTCTCTCGGTGGGCTAGAACGGAGCGTGCAGCGCAAGGTCTTGTACGAAACGGCGGCAAAAGTCTACAACCTGCCGTTGCCGGTCTAATGCTCAAGTCACTAAGTTAAGCCTGTAGCCCGGATGAGACGGAGTGGAATCCGAGATTCTTGCTCCGCTCCGCGTTCGTTCCCGGATTACGCTTCGCTTCATCCAGGCTACGTATTGTAATGTACCAATTAACGCGCGCTCGGAATCTGATCCTCCCGCAACCCCATCGTCCGCCCCATCGCTCTCGTTTCCTCAACGCTCAGCAAACCCACCCGAGCAAGGATGGTGATCTCGAATCGCGCTTGTCGCTTTGCCAAGAGTTTATGAGCTGCGAGCAACACAAAAAATCCGAGAAGCGCCAGCACACCGAACTGTCCGTTTTCTGAAGCTACTAATAGAACCGCGGCCAAGAGACCGACAGCAAGATTTCCCGCCCCCTCTCTGAGCGCGGAAAGATACTCCCAGTAAGCAAAAGCCTCAGGAACAATCTGATGCGATGAGACGCCCAGGAGTCTCACGGAACGTTCGGTAGCGTCTTCATTGACCTGCCACCAGCGAGTGAAGAGCGGCAATATGCGCTGTAGCCATCCAACCGGCAACAAGAAGAGATGATGCGGCTTCGGACTCGCACTGAGCAAGCCGAGCAATTCTCCAATTACTTGCAGCACCAACCCAATGAGAAAAAAGAGCGCAACGAGGACAAGGCCCAGCGGCAATCCCGGTGTTCGCATCGTCTCTAAGTTTTGCGCAAGCGCCAGCACAACGACCCCGCCCGGGGCGATTTTTCCCACCACGTCGCGGAGGAAAAATTTTTGGTAGAGCACACGTGCAAACGCATCCATGTTTGCTTCCATTATGGCATTGAGTTTAGGAAGACCGAGCCGCGACCGTGAGAGAGCGGAACTGTCCGCTTGCCAACGCGCGCGGCTCGGAAACTATCGCAACTTCGGCACAACCGTCTCCGCGAATCGCTGCAACATCTCTTTATCCTGCTTGTAGGGAAACATGGAAATGAAGTAGTCGAAGCCAAGGTCTTGATATTGGCGGAGCGTTTCCGCCACCTGCTCGGCTGTCCCGACCGTACCGGAGTTTTGCGCAATGTTAAAAATACGCCTCGTTCCTAATTCTGCTGCCGCTTGCGCATCACGCCGCTTCAATTCTTCTTCATTATCGGCAATGCACGTAACGATGAACAGCGATTTTTCGATCTTGTCGAAGTCGCGTTTCACCGCATCGCAATGACGTTTGAGCACTTCGAGTTTCTGCTTCACGGCAGGGAGCTGATAACCGAAGATCATGTTCCAGCCATCGGCGTATTGCGCCACCATACGCAGGAGCTTCTTCTCACCCGCGCCGCCGATCCACATTTTCAGCGGCTGCTGCACCGGCTTCGGCGCACAGACAGCATCCTCCAATTGATAGTGTTTCCCGGCAAATGACGCTCTCTCTTCGCTCCATAACAACTTGATCAGTTGCACGGCTTCTTCCAACTGCGCAAGACGAGTACCGACGGAAGGAAAGGGAATCCCATAGGCTTTATACTCGATATCTTTCCAGCCCGCGCCGATGCCAAACTCCAACCGTCCGTTACTGATATGATCCACGCACGCCGCCGTTTTCGCCAAGACACTAGGAATGCGATACGAGTTGCAGGTAACGAGCGTACCCAGACGCAACTTCGTGGTGACAGCCGCGAGCGCCGGCATTAACGCCCAGGCATCAAAACAATTGCGTCGTTCGGACTTCGCGTCCCATAATAAATGGTCCGACGCCCACAGCGCCGTAAAGCCGAGACGTTCGGCCTCTTTGGCAAGATCCGCTACTTCATTGAAGGTAAAACCAAATTGCGGTTCGATCTGAATACCAAAACGGGTCATGCGTTGTTTTGTCCTTTCCGTATGCGTTACAGCATTGTCCGCAGCTTGAGTCATATCAGGCAATACCGTCGAGCCAAGAGCCAGCCCAGCGGTCACGTTACCAACATGTTTGAGAAAACGGCGGCGATTCATTATTTCTTCATTACTTTTCTCGCCCGATGGGAAGGAGGCGGACGCGATGACGGCTCTCCTCTACCGAGATGATGGCGCCATCTTCAAGATCTTGGGCTGATTCCGCGAGTACACGCGTCAAGCGGCGAATGACGTTTGCGCTACGAGTATTGAGGAGGCGAAAGACAATAGCGCTAACAATCCGCGTGTTGGATAATGCTACAATTTCAGTGAAGTCCAAGTCCCAGGTGAGGATGCTGCGCCGTTCATCCGCAGCTTTGGTGAAGATGCCACCATTGGGTAAGCGGTGCAAGTCTTGCTCCCGGAGATGCGTGGCGTCGTGTCCTGTATCTCTCAGCCACTGGACTACACGCCATGAGACGCCCATGTCCGCCAGAAAGCGCATTTGACCTATTCAGGATGTACAGCCTCGTGGGCTAACCAAGCGGTATACGCCAGGGCCTGTTGAATGTCGTCTCGTTCAAGATCGGGATACTCGTCGAGTATTTCTTCAATCGTCGCCCCGTAAGCAACTTGACCAGCAATGACGGAGACGGGAATGCGCATCCCTCGGATGCAGGCGCGTCCACCCATGATATGCGGCGAAAAGGTGATACGGTCAAACATGAGCACTCCTCATTTCTTCATTGAACCATTCATTCATTAAGCCATTAAGAAGGAGAATCAAAGAGCCACCGTATCAATGATTCAATCCGTCAATGACCCGATGACCCAATCGCTCAATGGGTCAATCCTTCTAACTTCTTCCTGGATTCCGCTTCGCTGCATCCAGGCTACTCTCTGATGTAGGGGCAACCCCTTGTGGTTGCCCTTGAGTCGGGCGGCCACGTAGGGCCGCCCCTACAATTATTCTCGCGCCTGCTCCCACCGCCGCTGCAAAATAAGCGACGCTGAGGTTAAGATCCGGAGAAAGAGCAACTTGGTAATTCATATTTTTCTTTCTGAGTTGTGGGGTCCTTTTACTACAGTGTAGTTAGATCGTTTCATTAGTCTCATCGATCGGCTTTCCTTGCCGCTCCTTCAAGAGACGAGCGCGGAGACCTATCAGAGTCAGTCCCGCTGCCTCTTTCTGGCTTTCGTCATAACGCAGAATAACTCCCGCACCAATGTCAACGCCAACCGCAGGTCTAGACGCGCCTACGGAAAGGTACAGAATATCGGCTTCTTCATCATAGTCCCAGGAGAGAGAATCTTGCTTTTCTAATATTTTCCCCGTTTCTATAAAATTGTTCTCATTTGCCCTTTTCTACGCAAACGCTTCATCCAATCGTCGCATTTGCTCCGGCGACAAGCGCCAGCCAGACGCTCCACAGTTCTCTTCCGTGCGCGCGGTGCTATCGGATTTGGGAATGGCGATGACATTAGGACGCGACGTACACCAGTTGAGCGCCACCTGCGCCAAAGTTTTCCCTACTTGCGAGGCGACTTCTTCCATCACTTTCATGCCCTGACTGCGGCGAAAGCGGGACTTCGTCGCCAGCCGACCGTCATCCAGCGGCGTGTACGCAATAATGGTCACGTTCTGTTGTTGACAATATGGCAGCAGGTCGTCTTCGATCTCTCGACTGTTTAAGTTGTACAGCACTTGATTGGAAACGATTGGGGATTTGCTCAAGGCGGCTTGCGCGGCGCGTAACTGACCGACGGAAAAGTTGCTAACGCCAATGTATTTTACCAGTCCACGGTCCACCAGCGTTTCCATCGCCCGCATCGTCTCTTTAATCGGCACGCGAGCATTGGGCCAGTGCACTTGATAGAGATCGATACAATCAGCCTGCAACTCGCGCAGACTCGCGTCCGCGGCGCGGAGCACGTCGTCGTACCGCAAATGACTGCCTGACACCTTGCTCGCAATAAAGACGCGATCGCGCATGCCCTGTACCGCTTGCCCAACAACATCTTCAGTACGATACATTTCCGCAGTATCGATGAGAAAGGCGCCTAGCTCGACGCCGCGACGCAGCGGCTCCACGCCGCCGCGATACTTCCACACGCCTAGCCCGATCTCCGGAATCATCACACCGGTGTTGCCAAGAGGTTTGAGTTCCATGCTCGAACCTCCTTTCGCTACACTTTCTGTCCCCGCTCCGCGATAGATGCGAGCCCTTTCACCGCTTCGACGCCGCTCCCGGACGCCGCTGCCCAGGCGAGGGTAATGATACGGCAGACACCCGCGTCTTGGTATTGTTTCATGGTGTCAACAGAAGGCCCGTCGCCCTGCGCCATCATGAGGACACCAAACTCAATCGCTTCGGGATTACGACCTTGTTCTTTTGCTAAGCGTTTGATTTCTGGGATGACTTCTTTGAATTTCTCCGGCGGCAGATTGGCGGGGAACCAGCCATCCGCATACTGCGCCACACGCTTCAGGGCGTACTTAGGATCATGGGCGCCAAGATAGATTGGCGGACCGGACTTTTGTGCCGGCTTGGGACCAATCTTCAGTGGCGGGAATTTTATCAATTCGCCTTCATAGCTGACTTCTTCTTTGGTCCACAGTTCTCGGAGCGCCTCTACGGATTCACGCACATGCTTCCAGCGCTTGTCAAATTTCACACCAAACAGTTGCGCCTCTTCGGCGAACCACCCGGCGCCCACGCCGAAGATGAAGCGACCATTGGAATAGAGATCTAGAGTCGCCGTGGTTTTTGCCACGGTAATAACATCATGCTGAGGGAGGAGAGAAATTGCCGTCCCCAGCTTGATCGTTTTGGTCGTCTGCGCCGCCGCCATCAACGCAATAAATGGATCAACCAGTTCGGCATAGAACGGCGGGACTTTGCCATCCGCCGAACGAGGATAATGGGTGGTGTATTGCATGGGTACGGCAATATGCTCAGCCACCCAAAAGGACTCAAATCCCAAATTTTCCGCCTCGCGCGCGATGTCGCCAGGGTTCCCGCTTTTACCTGTCAAAAAGACTGAGACGCCAATTTTCATGGATCAATCCTCCTTTGCGTTTCTTTCACAGGACCAGACTGTAAACCGTTGCTGCACCTGCTGTCAAAGGTCGGTGAGCTGCATTCGTGCGTTGCGCACACTATTTCGGTCCTGGATTACGCTTCGCTTCATCCGGGAGACATTCCACCTCTACAGGACGAGGGTGTAATGGTCGTCAACTCATCCCTTGCTCAATCACGAGTTCGGTATCGATCGGCGTATCAGTGAGTTCTTGGACCTCGCCATTCGGCCATGTAATCGTGAGCGCGTCGATGCGATCCGCACGGCCAAGACCAAAGGTGACGGGCAGTTCCATTTGCGAGAGGTAGCTGCGCATGGGCATGACGTAACGGCGTTGCTTCACGCCAGCGGCAACCAACGCAATCCGCGCGCCGATTGCATCGCGGTTGCCACGATGACCAACAAGTTTGACGCGTAGCCAATGGTGACCAAAATTCTGGTTGTTTCGCAGCAGCAATGGATGATCCTCGATCTGGGTCAATACGACATCAAGATCACCGTCGTTATCGATGTCCGCATACGCTGCTCCACGTCCGACTATCGGCGTCGCCAGATCGCCCGTGCGGTCCGGTGATACAGGAACGAAGGTTGCCGGCATGGCGGCTCCAGCATTCCAGAATAGTTGCGCCGGTTGACGGTACGACTGACTCGGCTGCACAACGTTGATGTCTTGTTCGAGGTGGCCATTGGCGTGGAGCAGGTCGAGACACCCATCCAGGTCGGCGTCGAAAAAGAAGGCTCCAAAAGTCAACATGAGTCGCGACGCAGCGCCAATACCTTCTCCGATCGCTTCATCAACGAATAGCGTGGAGGTTCCTTGAGAGACATACAATGAAGTCATCTCACCGGCAAAATTCCCGATGGCGATTCCCAGCGCGTCATCATTGCGATACCAGGCGGCGTCGATGCCCATGGCGCCGGTGGCGTTGCCGTTGCGGTCGAACGCTAGTCCGACTTGGGACCCCTTTTCCACAAAGGTCCCATCGCCACGATTGTGGAAGAAGAAATTCCGCACCGTGTCGTTCGCCACGATGAGATCAACCCAGCCATCCTGGTCAACATCAATCGGGATCACGCCGAGCGCCTTGCCAATAGGCTTCCCCGTAGCAGGGTGAACGACCTGTAGCCCCGAGGCAGCCGTTATGTCTACGAACGCGCCATTCCCCTCATTGCGATAGAGGAACGAATGCGTTCCCGGAAAATTTGTCGGCGGGCCATAGGCGCGACCGATTCCGGTCAGGCGATAGTCAACCGCGAAATCAAGCTCTCGTGACCATTCGACGTAATTCGCCACGAAGAGATCCAGATCGCCGTCGTTATCGATGTCAACAAACGCCGCTCCAGTGCTCCAGGCAGCATCAGTTCCCGCGACGCTAGCTTGAGCGGTGACTTCAGTAAATCGTCCCTGGTTATTGTGAAAGAGATGATTACCGCCGACCGCAGTAGCGAAGAGGTCAATCCAGCCGTCATTGTCATAATCCCCCACGGCCACTCCCATGCCATAGAAACTTTCGTCAAATCCGGCGCTTGTCGAGACATCTACGAACTGTCCCGCTCCGTTATTTTGATAAAGCCGTAACGTGGGCCGCTTCTCTTGTTTCTTCTCCTGCCACGGCCACGTGGCAGAGTTGACAAACAACAGATCTTGGTCCCCATCATTATCAAAATCCAAAAAGGCGCACCCTCCGCCCATCGTTTCCGGCAAGAGCTTTTCACCGGAGGCTCCATTGACATGGATGAAATCAATGCCCGCCTCAAGCGTAATATCGGTAAACGGTAGTGGTGGAGCGGACAGCGCCGCTCCACTGTGTTGCGGAGGCGTGTACGGTAATTCCACTGGCGGAAGTGGCTGAGTAAAGCGTCCGAACAGCCAGACGAAAATCCCTATTCCAATTGGACCCACGATAAGGAGCAGGAGAGACCAACGTAAGAGGCGTCCAATAAGGGCGTCCTTCTCGGAAGCCGGCGGCGCCTCAGGCGAACGATGTAGTGAAGGTGTAGACATAAATGAGAAGGCAGCGCGTGTTCCTTATTTACCGCAAGTCATAGACAACGACCGCTTCGGCTGCGTGGTTCGCCGGCGGATGGTTGCGCCGAGCCAGCGAGAGGGCTCGCTCACGGGCGTTCTCATCAATGCGATATCGTTCGTGCCAGCGGGCGTGTTGCTCCGCTTTGTCTCGGTCATTGAGCTGAGCGGCGATCAGGCTCAGGTTGTAGTGAGCGGCGGAGTTTTCCGGATCGAGGACAAGCGTGCGTGCAAACCACTGCACGGCGTCCTGAAGCAAGCGCGTGCGCGTCGAGGGATCTTGCCGCTCTCGCTTCGCTTGCTCAAACACGCTGAGCCCAAGTTCATTCAGCACTCGATAGTCCCGTGAAAAATCGAAACCTCGCCGTCTCGTCTCATCCGTGTCCATGACAAGAATGCTCTGAAAGTTGGCGATCGCGGCGTCGAAGTGGCCGGTTTGCTGATTCACAAGCCCCGTCAGCCAGGCAATGACCCAAGGCGGAGCAGGAGGCTCCATTCTCGCCGCTAGACGGAGCGCGTCCGCCGCCTCGTCTAGTCGTCCCTCTTGGATAAAGACACGGGCAATGTTCAGCGGTCCATCCGCGCGACCGAGCTGTTCGACTTCAGCAAAAGCGTTCGCAGCCTGTCTGAGTTCACCGCGATTCGATCCCTCGCCGCTCTTTCGCAAGAGCCCGATGCCGTAATCGTTCCATCGCTCCCAGAGCGGAATCGTCGAGCCCTGGGGAGCCGTCGCAAGCGAAGCGCCTCCGGCGATCGGGAACACTACCCGATCGGTCGCGATAGTAGTAATCGGCAAATCGTTATGCGTAAAGGCCTCGCCCAAAAAGTGGCGGACAAAAGCCGTATCGAATTTACGGTAGAGTAACTGAACCTCAAAAACGAGAGCTTCGTGGAGATCTTCAGGAATCTGCAACCGATAATGAACAACATCCGCCGCTCCCGGCGGGATCTGGTGATCGTAGAGAGGAACGAAAATATCCTGGACGTTCCGACGATCGATGCGACGCCCTTCTCGGTCCAAAACATAGGCATTAATGAAATGCGCCCACGGATCCACGGTACCGTCCGCAGCGCGCATTCCGCTTTGTCCAATGATGCGCTCGCCGGCGCGGGCAGTCACCGCCAGCCACACTTCATTCGAGTCAGCCGTTCCCTGTGTAAAGGGGTGTCCCAGGCGGAGAGTTCGCACAACGACATCGATCAGATACGTCTTGCCGGCTTGGAGGGTCGGAACATCCGGACGAAGAGGCGCATGGAGCGCGCCGCCGATGTGTCCGTCCTCCCGAACGGCAAAGATATCCAGGCGCACCGCTTCAGTAAGAAACTCGCGCTGACGCTCTAATATTTGCTCTGGCAAATGCAGCAATCGCGGTAGTGCGGTATTCGCGCCAGGGAACAGATGGTCATGCACGGCGAGAGCATCCACACGCGCGGAAAACTTTGCGCCAAAATCCGTGGATGCCTGCAAAGGCATGTGACAGCTTTGACAATTGCTTGACGCTTGTGGAGGGTAGTAGAAACTGCTCGCCCCATGCCCGGATACGCCGCTTAACAAAAACGAGTCATAGTGGTTCTGCCCGCGCAGCCAGCGATAGCGGTTGAGTTCTGCGGGGATATGCACTTTGTGACAGGCACTGCAAAACTCCGCCGTGCGATGCAACGGTTTCAAGAATGTCTTTTTGTGAAAATCCGGTTTCGCCTTCACCAGCTGGCGATTGAGACGGCGCAAGGTCGTGCTGTCACTGAACGTGAATGGGTAGTGCACCGGCTCATCCAGAATATAAGCGCCATTGCCGCGCGGGCTGGCGATAGCACCGATCGCATGACATGTCACGCAGGTAATCCCAGCCTGGGCAGTCGGATCATGTTCGTCAAAATCAGGATTGTCGAAGACGCCGGAGAAGAGCGGGACAGGGTCATGACAGGCTGCACAGAAACGCGAGGCGCGCACGTCGCCATCGCGGGCGAGAAGAACCCGGCGCGTCTCGCGAACACTGAATTTATACGCCGGGTTGTTGAAGGAACTCAAACGATGCGCGCTTGACGACCAACTCGCATGAATATCCGCATGGCACTCACGACAATAGTCGTCCATCATCAGGAACTTTGCGGGGATAGGCCCCTTAGCCGTCGTTTGCGCCAGGGAAGGAGCAAAACGGTCCGCCTGGGGTTCCGTGCTCGGCGCTGCTTTTTTTGCAGATCCGACAAATGGAGCAAGCAAACCGATCGCTACAACGGCGGCAGAGACGGCAACCCAACGCGCTCCGACTTTCCAACGCAAGGGAGGTCCAGCGAGACGATGTAATATGAAAAACCATACGGCAAGCAAAGGACTCAGCGCATGAATCCAGTAAGCAGCGGCTCGGATGCCCGGCCATTGCCGGTTGAACACGCGGTAATGGAACAGGAGAAAACCGCTTAGGAACAAAAGGCTCGTCACGCTGAGGAGGACGAAACCGGCGCGCACCGCCTGTCGGTTGGAGCGGGAATACGCCCTACGCACATGGAAAATGATGAAAGCAAAGACAGGGAACACAAGCACAAACCCCAGCGCCAGATGCACAAGAAACATCCACAAATACAGTGGCCCTTCGTAGCTTGCCTCCATCACCCACGAAAGCCCTCGAATCACAAGGAGATAGAGCGAGTTTGCACTCAGCACGGCAAACAGCCCCAGGACGAGACTCAGAAGCCAGCGGAGACGAGGCCCGACCACGGCAACGTCGTCACGTCCCTCTTTTCTGTCCGTTCGGTCGCACATCATACGGTTCTTTTGACTTTACCCTGGTCAATGAGTGTCACACGAGCCTTAGCGCCCGGCTTGGTAGCGGGTGTTGTACTTGGCATGGAGTCGGTTGCGCGGCTCAACCGCTGCGCCAGTCGTAGGCAATGGCTCAACCGTCTCCCCATTCTTCGTGTATAAGTCCATATCCTTCGCCCATCCTACTGCTTCCAGAACAAACCGCCGAGTCCAATCTTGAGGGAGAGCGTTATCAAGCCCGGTGAACTCCAGATGTACTTCTTCCCCAGGGCCGAAGACCGTCAACGCATCATCGGGGTTTACCACCAATTCCGTCACTGGACCAAAAGCAGTATACCATCCCGTCAGGTGACGGGTGTCCCAAAACGGATAACGAGAGGCGTAATCATAATATGGCGCTCGTTGGGGGCCGGTTGTGCGCCGTGGAAATCCACTTGAGGCCAGCGTCGCCTTTTGTAATGGGAGAATCGTGCGCTTGATGGGCGGGGCCGGTTCCGCGTACGCAATCGCGAGGCGGTCCCAATAAATTTCCTGATTCGTGCGGATTCTGAGCTCGGAAGCGCCTGGCGGCAACTGAGGAAGAGGCAACGCCATACGCCTCGGCATTCCTGCAGGGTAGCCAAACTGCTTAGACACTACGGCCCAGAGACCATCAGCCCCGCGCGCTTCGACAGTGGGCGCACGGTACTCCGCTCCCGCCTGCCATGCTGCAAACATCGTCTGAGAATACGGATATTCAATCCATCCATCGGCAAGCAAAAGCGGCAAGCCTTGAGTCGCATCGATGGGCGCAGCAAACTGCAACGTCACGAGGTGTTCACCCTGCAACCGTCCGATGAAGCGACGGTCAAGTTCCCCCGGCGGCGCCGCGCGCAAATCAGCGACGGTCACAAGGTTAGTGATGTCGTCGGCGCGTTCGTTGAATACGTGAGCAGACACAACCTCACGTTGAAAAAAGTACGGCTGTCCAGATGGCGCTGGTCCATTGAGCCCCAGGCGTTCATCAAGCGCCATCTCCCAGCCCGGCGGCAGATCGTACGCGACAAGATGCACGGCATCGAGATAACACACCTCTTCCATCGCCTGTACGAGTTTGAGCTGATAACGGTTCTCTTTCGCATGAAGAAGTTCTTGAGGCAAGAGAAAATTTTCCCATGGCCGCGGCGACGCATAGAGTCCGGGGCCAATCGCATACCCTAGACCGCCCACCCCCAAAATGTCGCTGACAAAAGCAAACTGCGAGCCGTCCCATGCGAACAGGAGCGGACAACTCGATAACTGACGTTGGGTTTCCATGATATGGTGTTGCACGCCAGCCGCGAGATCGATTTCAGACTGAAAGACGCCATCGGACCAATCAAGAGAAACAAAATCAATGCGTTCGGCCTCGCCAACGCCGATGGCTGTGGGCTGCAAACTCTGACCGGGACCGGAGGAATTGCGAAACGTTTCGAACGCCGTCCAGTGAGAACCGATACGAGCCGCCGCTCTCACGCCAATGCCCGAGGCGTTAGATCGCGTCGCCTGTCCAGTATCGTGCATGCCGGAGAAAGTTAGACTCGTGAAACGGCGGCGCCCGGCGCCAGGGTCCCATACCACTAGGCCGTCGCTACCACCGCAAAACCCGACAATAGCTGGTCCCGCAGCCGGAGCAAAAACAGCCGGAGTCCATGATGCACATGGCGTCTCTTCGCTTATCTTCCCTGCAAAGAGTACAGCGGCTTGCTCTCCCGCAAGCGTATAGACGGACCATCCGTGTGCAGTGGACACTACAACTTCCGGCGCTCCGTCTCCGCTTACATCGAGAATAGCAAGTTGCGCCGTAGCAAGAGGGACAAGGGCTGTCGTCTCCATTAATGTTGTCGCTACCCATGATCCTCCATTATCCGGTCGCCACCGTTGCAGGGCGCCGCGCGGAGCAAACGTATATATTTCCAGACGCCCATCAACGTCAACATCAGTCGCCACTGCCGCGACAATCTCGGCGGCGCGCAATTTCTCGAAACCGTCGGCGGCATGATATCGCCATAAACGGTCGTTCAGATACACCTCGTGCGGGGGTTCAGCATGAATAACGATCAGATCAACGTCGCGGTCTCCATCCAAATCCGCGGTGATCACCGCTCGTGAAGGCCGCCCGTCGCCGCTTACGCCACGCTCCACCGCCAAAGGCCGAAAAACGCCGTTGCCGTTGTTATTGAGCAATTCGTTAGGACCGTCAGCATTCACCAGAAAAATATCGAGATCGCCATCGTGATCCGCATCGACAAAAAGACAGTCCTTGGTGTCAAGGCTCCCTCCAGCGGTCTGTGTTTCGCTTGTCACCTCTGTCCAGGTCCCTTCGTGCTGCCGCCATAATTGATTCGGTCCGTGGCGGCAGAGATACGCGTCGGTGAATCCATCATTGTCAAAATCTCCCCATGCAGCGGCATTCACCTGAGCCACGAACGCCAGAGGATGCTCAACAGCAAAGGAAAACTCCTCATTATGAGGCGTGGCCAGAAACACAGCGTTGTGCGCGCCGGAAGGCGAGTCGAAAGCGCTAGTGACAAAAAGATCCAGGCGCCCGTCACTATTGATATCAGCCGCAGTGATATTTTTCCGCTGATCGTTCTCAGACCAACGCACGGGCGTGGGTAAATCGATCAATGGGCGTGGGACAGAAAACAAAGGACCTGGCAATGATTGCGGACGGCTTGCCTTGGGGAGATCCACCGTTGATGCAACTGCTTTTGGTCCCATGCGGGTATATTTCATTTCCGCCGTCTGCGCTCGCGGATTCCCTTGCAGTTGCTGAAAGGTCTCCAGCAGGGCGCGCGCCTTGTCCGTCTGTCCGACGCGTTGCTGCGCCTGAAAAGCGCCATAGTATGCGCTGCGCAAATATGGGTCTGCCTCCATAGCGCGTTGATACCACTTTAACGCCTCTTCTATACTTCCTAGCTGCATCAGGCATTGCGCCAGGAAGTAGGCGGCGTACGCGTCAGTCGAGTCCGACTCGACCACGAAACGAAAGTGAGGTACCGCGTCCTCAATGCGACCTACATGAAACAATAAAAGCCCGCTACAATAGTGAGCACGGAGGTGACGAGCGTCGGTCGCTATAACATCTTGCAGGAGCGCCAGCGCTGCTTCTTCGTCTCCCTCGTGCTGGCGGTTTAGGGTGGCGACCGCTAGATTGACTCGGACTTCAAGCCATTCCGGCCGCTGACGCACCAGCTGAGTAAACACCTCGTGCGCGTCCTCATATGCAAATCGCCCCATCAGACCCACCCCCCGATTATTCGCGGCGACTTCTGCGGGGGTAAGTTCACGGTCCCCGCTGTGACAACTTGTGAATGCTAAAAAGACAAATAGGACGAGAAGCCGGAAACTCTTCATAAATCCACTAATGGCATTGCACTACTGCGTGGCGGCAGAGGGCTTGTCCTCTATCAGCGGTCGACACACACCGCCCTGTTCGTATCGCGCCAAATCCACTTTGAGCCGTTGAATGAGATTGTCATTCCCGGTTTTCTCCGCAGTCTCGACAAGGCGGCGCTGCCATTCGCTCGCTTCTTGACAATTTCCCACCTCGGCTAACGCCAACGCCACGGTTTCTGCATGCTGGGGAGACGGTTCGGCTGTATAGACCAGCTGCCCTAGCTCTAATGCCCGTTTCCCGTCACGTACGGTAGGGTCGGGGCAAGCAGCTAACAAACGCGCCAGCGCGTGCGCCGTACGTCCACGCTCCGGAAATCGCTGGTGCGCTTCTTCGAGACGTTTCCGCGCCTCGTTAAAATGTCCAAGACGCACCAGCAGCTCCGCAGTCCACCGCAGAGCAATCTCATCGTGAGGATCGAGTTCCGCGGCCTTCATATAATGGGGGAGCGCTTCCGCCTGACGTCCCAGTTCACGCAGAGCATCGCCAAGTTGCAGATGAGCTTGCCGATCGGCAGGATTGGCGACCAACGCCGCCCGCAAATGGCGAATGGCTTCATCGCGCTGCTGCTGTTGAAGCAGTAAGAGGGCAAGATTGTAATGCGCGGTCTCATTGTCAGGTTGAAGACGTAACGCCTCGCGTAATTGAGCAATGGCCTCATCTTTCTGCCCCAACTGAACGAGGGCAACGCCCAGGTTGATCCGCGCTATTGCGCTCTGCGGCGCGGCCTCGACAGCTTTCTTGAATTCGCTCGCGGCCTCCGCTGCATGACCAGCCTGAAACGCCAATCGTCCGCGCAGAATAGCGAGGCGCTCTCCCTGCACTAACCCCTCAATCTGTTCGATTAGCGGGTCTGCGACTTTGACGCCCACCGTCCCCATACGACTCAAGTGCGCCTCGGCTTTTTCCGGCTCGTGAAGCTGTCGGTAAGCCATGGCGAGGGCGTAATGGAGGCGGTTCGCCGCGGGCGCTAACGTCAGCGCAGCCTCAAAGTGTTGCACGGCCTCCTGGTACTGAGTTTGCGCAAGAGCGACTCGCCCGAGACCATCGTGAACAGCGGCGCTTTGAGGATCAAGCGCGAGAGCACGGGAGAGCATCGTCTTGGCTTCGTCGACGCGGTTACTCTCGGAATACAATTTTCCCAAATTTGTCAAACAGGCCACGCTGGTGGATTCAAGCTGACATGCACGCTCATAGGCCGCAATGGCGAGTTCAGGCTTTCCTTCACGCTGCAACACATCGGCTAACAAATAGCTCCAGCGGAAGTCTCCCGGCAGGAGCGTGTGAGCGTTACGGTAACACGCCTCAGCAGGAGTGAAGAGTTGATACGCGTGATACAGCTGGCCCATAATGCCGAACGCCTCACCTAATTCCTGGGGCGGCAGATCTTTTTGGGTTGTTACCGCAACCAGCGACTCTTGAGCCGCGATCAGTTGCGCAGCCACGGCGGATTCAAGCCCCTCAAGATTAGGAAACGGGACTTCTTGCAGGTTTGACGGGGCCTCGTCGGCAAACGTCAGAGAGGATAGAACCCCAACGGCGAGCAACACAACAAGAAACGTTGACCTGAGAAATTTGTGCATAGCGAGAAACAACTTCATTCAGTTAAGGGCGGGGAGCTGTTCCTTGCTGGAGCGTCACATAACGATCCAGCCTCAGCCCGGACCAGGTTTCTTGCTGTCCGTTCGGCCAGTGGACTCGCACGGCGTCAATCTTATCATCGGTCCCCAATCCTACGAGGACTCGCGGATCATTACTTGATAAATAGCTTCCGTCGGTTCGCACCCGCCGCCAAAGCGCGTTCTTTTTCCGTCTCACTACTTCAACTTTCGCGCCCAGCATGTCCCGTTTCTCTTTCGCGCCCACCAGTCGCAACCCGAGCCAGTGTTGACGATGACCGACTTGATTGAGCAGAAGGCGGGCCGGACCGTTGTTGTTCAGGACGAGCACGTCCGTATCTCCATCGTTATCGATATCCCCGAAGGCAGCGCCGCGACTCACCTCGGCCAGCGCGAACGTCGCGCCGGCTTGTGTGGAAGTCTCGACGAAGCGACGCCCTTCTTCGTTATGAAATAATTGGTTCGGTTGGCCAAGCGGATAACGATCTCCTTGACGCGCACGCTCAGGCAGTATTTTGACCGCTCCATTCAAGATGAAAAAGTCCAACCAGCCGTCATTGTCATAGTCAAACCAGGCCGCGCCAAATCCCGTATATCGTCGCTGTGTCGTCAAGCCGACCTGGATGGTGCGGTCCTCAAACAGACCTTCCCCGAGATTGACATAGAGCGTGTGCGTCTCTTCCATTAGGTGCGTCATAAACAGGTCTTCATCACCGTCACCGTCGAAATCACCAGCGTCCACACCCATACTTCCTTCAGCCACTCCCAGACGATTCACCGCGCATCCCGCCCACAGCGCCTCGTTCTTGAACGCTCCGTTTTTCTGATTGATCCAAAGCAAATTGGGATCGCCGTCGTTCGCCACGTACACATCGCTCCAACCATCGCCATTAAAGTCGGCGGTAATGACGCCAAGGCCGGCCCAGGTTTCATTCCTGATCCCGGACGTCTCGGAGACATCTTCGAAAGCCCCATCGCCACGATTGTGGAACAGTCGATCTGTGGCTGGCGGGAAGGCGTCGGGGCCACAATAATCCGGAGCGCTGCTCTTGGCGTAGCAAGTCGGTTGTTTATCGAGAACAATCTGCACATAGTTTGTCACATACAGATCGAGCCAGCCGTCCCGATCATAATCGAAAAACGCCGCGCTCGTGCTCCAGGAAGCAGCAACCTCCGGCATAGAGGTGCTCGCGTCACTGAAGGTTCCGTCGCCGTTATTGCGCCACAGCTGGTTACGGCCAAGATTGGTGATATAGAGATCAACCCAGCCGTCGTTATTGACATCTCCCGCTGCCACTCCCATGCCATACCCCACTGCCGAGATACGACTCTGTTCCGTTACATCAGAAAAGCGCACTTGTCGGCTGCCGTCAGGACTCAGAGTGATATCGTTGCGGTACAAGCGACCTATGGGTGGTTGCGCCTCCTTCCACGGAAAGAGGGCGCCAGTAAGTTTTTTCCGCGGATCGAGCAATCCACCTTGCACGACAAACACATCCAGGTCTCCATCATTATCGTAGTCAAAGAGCGCGCCACCCACTCCTATAATCTCAGGAAGCGCAAGAGAGCCGGTCATACCATTGAAATGGGTAAAATCAATTCCGGCCTCGCGCGCAATCTCAACGAATAGCGTGGACTCTTGACCGGCAGAGGAGGAAGAACTCACCATTACACTTTCCAGGCTGCAGCAGAGCATAGCAAGAAGCAGCAATTTCCTCTGTAATCTGAACTGACTTTTCACAGTCCGCTATCATACGTGGGAATTCTTCCGGAGTGCAAACTCGCTCGAGAATATGCCATCCTTCTCGTTCTTCAAGTCCAACTTGATTTCTCTAGAAAGAGAAAGGCGTCCGTGAGCAGGCGTGTAAACCCGTACGTTTTCTCCGGCGCAGGTTTGTCTTGTCCTCCGGCCTCGGCTATAGTCCCGGTCATGTTGCAAGCTGGAAATATAACGATTCACTTCTTAAACGCTGGATTCTGGCGGGATGACGGCGGCGCGCAGTTTGGCATCGTTCCCCGGGAGCTGTGGGAAAAAGAAAAACCCGCCAACGCCCGCCATCGCATCAAGATGAGTCTGACCTGCCCGCTTATTCTCACCGGCAACGAAGTGATCTTGGTTGACACCGGCATTGGCAATCGCTTGAGCGAGCGGGAACGGCAAATTTATGATCCGGAACCCGCCGATCGTTTAACCAATGGGCTGCGCGCGCTCGGGCTCACTCCCCAGGAAGTCACTCATGTCATTCTCTCGCACTTGCATTTCGACCATGTCGGCGGGGTGATCGATAAATCGTCGACTGGCGAGATTCGCCCAATTTTCACTAAAGCTCGCTTTTTTATTCAGAAAGCGGAATGGGAATTGGCGCTGGCGCCAACTGATGAACGTCTTGCCGCTGCTTATAGACATGCGCCGGAATGCCTCAAGGCGCTAGAACAGGTCGAATTGCTCCAAGGAGACAGCAGCATTACGCCACAAGTGCGCACGTCTATTTCGGGAGGACATACCGACTTGCATCAGTGCGTCATCGTTGAAGCTGGCGGTTCCGGATTGATTCATCTGGCGGACATTGTTCCCACTACGTCACATATCCGATTGGCCTGGAATGCCGCATACGACACTAACCCGTTGGGCACGATTGCCGCTAAGAAGCGATTTTTCGCTGTAGCGCGAGCAAAGAACTTGTGGGTATCGTTCTCACATGACGATAAAGTCGCAGCGGCAAAGTTAGGCCCCGAAGGCGGCAAAGCGCCTCAGTTGGAAGCAACCATTGACGTCGGTTAGAGTGCCACTATCGATGGATTCACACCAAAGAGCAAAAAGATAACCTGGCGAAGTATTGCTGGGATATCTCCAAGATCGCCGTTGCCGCT
This sequence comes from Binatia bacterium, assembly GCA_050185455.1. GTDB lineage: Bacteria > Desulfobacterota > Binatia > Bin18 > Bin18 > SYOC01. Next base: position 18,250 of record JBFWZL010000047.1, read on the forward strand.
TTAGGACTCGCTCCTTCGGCAAGGTGACTCTGCGTTACTTGACACCGGACTCCTCAAAGAAGACCAAATTTGGGCGCCACGAGCAGCTTGCTGACCGTGCCCAGCCACCACACTGACGGACAAGCCGCCAGTGGCGCCCCCGCCTGTCCTGGGTGACCCAAAAGCAGCCTGCATGATAGGGATGGTGTCAAGTTTGCCATAATCCCTTTTTTAGTAGGTATACTTCTGGCAGTGTTCGGCTATATCATAGACGGAATGGAGATGAAGTCATAAACCCCTTAGA
>JBFWZL010000048.1:0-18530 GCA_050185455.1 Binatia bacterium
CTGTGGTCGACCTACCGCGAATTAGGCGGCGTTTGTATTATCGGCGGAATCGTGTTTCTTCAGGTTGGGTCGAATACTGCGGATGAGATTGATCTTATTCCTGAACAAACTCTTGAAACTCTTAAAGAGAACGCCAATTGGCTAACCGGGAAAAAAACCAATTAGTACAAGCGTGGTACGCCAGCCCCACTAAAACGCGAGCGTTCACAGCAGTTTTCTCAGCTACTGACCAGAGCACGAGCGACTTTTGCGCACTCGCCGTGCAAGCATCGAGCGCGCTTCAACTAATCGCGTGATGCTTTTGTCGTTTCTTGGTGGGGTTGTCAGACCCAAAGTTCTCTTTATGATTTTGCAGATGATACTGCTGCCGTTTGCATTGGGGAATGGCCGGGGTGTGGTCTCAAGGTCTGGCCATTCCTAATACTTTGAGACGTGGAGGGCTGACAGGCTTGTTTACGGATTAGGTTTGACGCTACAAGTAATGATGTAAATAGTGTAAGGATTATCAACTTACGACATGCCTAAATACAAGATTTTGATCATTGAAGATCACGCTGTTACCCGTAAGAATATTGCGCGTTTATTACAAACCGAAGGTTTTGAAGTGCTTCTCGCAGCCGATGGCTATGAAGCGTTGGACTTGATCGACTCGTTGCCCGACCTCGTTGTCACCGATTTCGTAATGCCCGGCCTTGGTGGGGGCGAATTACTGAGGCGCTTACGCTCCCGCGCGGCTTTAACCCCCATCATTTTGATTTCTGCTACCGCAACCGAAGAAATAACCCATGAAATTCAGCACTGTGAGATCAATGATCATATTGTCAAACCTTTTGATCTAGATGACCTCCTTGGACGTATTCAGTCGGTTTTGACTGCTCGGAGCATACCTTCCTAGCGCCTCTTTTTCGAGAAATCAGAAAATGAACAAATGGCTTGGGTTCGCTACGTCATCCGCCGAGCAAGGTAGGTGTGGCATACTATTCTCCGTCCGTGGCAATGAGATTGACGCCGTCAGTGGATGGGCAGCGTAAGCGTGAACGTTGTTCCCTGACCCTGGGTGCTGCTGTAGGTGAGAGTTCCGCCGTGGGCCAGAACAATCTGGCGTGCGATGGCGAGGCCCAAGCCCGTACCTTGGCCTTTGGTAGTAACAAAAGGCTCAAAATTGCCACCTCCACGGGAATACCATCCCCGGCATCCTGCACTTCCAGTGATATTTACCCTGCTGCCGCGTTGCCGCGGATCGTTAGCGTCTCACCGTCTGGCATCCCCTCGACCGCATTATTGCAGAGGTTCAAGAACCCCTGTTTGAGCTTCCTATAGCCATCCACCAAAGGAACTGTCCCCTGGTCACTCGTCGTCCGGTCCCTTAACGGACTCTCTGCCCTTACAGGCGTCTGGATTCCGGGCAAAGCTGGAATCCAGGATTTTGTTATGTATCCTGACTTCAGTTAGGAGCAGGCGATAGCAAGGGCAGAATGTTCTTGCCTATCTGACCTCCTGTTTCAGGCAGTGTACGCTAGCTGTCCCTCCTTCGTCCCTTCAATTTCTTATGATGAAGAGACACATTTTTTTAGCTTTCTCGCTAGGTTTTTGCCTTCGTTATTGATAAAAGGCTCAAAACCTCATATTGCCAAAATGCTGAGAGCCTTAATGATTTTCTGTTCCTTGACGAAATGAAAGATACCATGCAGAGGAAGCGCCGTCCCGCTCCTAAGGAAATTGTGACGCACGTCCGTGCGCAACTTGGTCGTGGGTTTGAACGACAGCAAGCGCAAGAAAGACTCCAGCGGGAGGAGCAGCGCTTTTGCGCCCTATCTCATCATACTTGCCAGTTTATAGGCGCTCTCTCGCCTGAGGGGGTTCTCTTGGAGGCCAACCAGACGGCGCTGGACTTCAGGGGTTTATCTGCTGTGGAGGTCTTAGGCCGACCCTTCTGGGAAACTCCATGGTGGTCCTATTCCTCTACGGTGCAGAAACAACTACGGGCAGCGATTAAGCAGGCGGCGAGTGGAAAATTTATTCGTTATGAAGTTGAGGCACAAGGTAAGGGCGGCGAATTACGCATGGTTGACCTTTCTTTGAAACCTATTCTCGATAAGTCAGGAAGCGTCGTCTTATTGATTCCCGAAGGGCGAGACATTAGCGACATTAAACAGACTGAAAAAGAATTACGGGAAAGCGAAGAGCGCTTTCGTCAGGCCTTCATGCATTCCGCAATCGGCATAGGGCTAGTGTCCCCCAAGGGCGGATGGCTTAAGGTGAATCCTGCCTTGTGTCGACTCACTGGGTATGCCGAAAAACAATTACTAAAGACTAAATTTCAAGCCTTAACGCATCCAGATGATCTTGCGAAAGACCTGCGTATTGCGCGACAGCTGTTGAGCGGGAAGATTCGCTCAACGGAGTGGGAGAAGCGTTATATCCACAAACGAGGTCATGAAATTTGGGTCTCCATCTCAGTGTCGCTCTTGCGCGATGAGCTAAAAACTCCTCTCTATTTCATTACTCAGATACAAGACATTACTGAACGCAAACAGACGGTCGATCAATTGCAGCTCATGTCGAAAGTTTTTAAGGATTCTAGTGATCCTATCCTGATTGAAGACCTCTCGGGCTGTATTACGGACCTGAATAAGGCCGCCGAACAGTGCTATGGTTGGAAGCGCGCCCAATTGCTAGGTCAGTCTATTAAGGTCATTATTCCACCTGAACATCATGAACAGACGGATAAGTTACTGGATCGCTGCAAACAAGGAGAAACTGTCCGCGACACTGAGACCGCTCGATGGACAAAGGCCCATCAAAAATTTCCCGTCCTTGTCACGTTATCTCGCTTGATGAATAGCGCAGGAGAAACAGTTGCGGTTGCTTCAATTGTCAAAGACATTTCCGCTCTCAAAAAGGTGGAGGCAACCCTGCAGAAGAAAGACTCTCTCTTGCAACTCTTACAAGAGATTACCGCGCTCGCTAATGAAGCACGCTCGATTGAAGGCGCCATGCAGCAAGCCCTTGAGTTTGTCTGTCGCTATACGGGTTGGTGCGTTGGTCATGTCTATCTTCCGTCTGAGGTGTCGTCTGATACTCTAACGTCTTCGGCGTTATGGTATATGGAAGACGATACGCGGTTCGGTCCCTTTCGCGTCCGAACGGAGAAATTAGGCGCTGTTCCTAAAGATGAATTAGCGAGCCAAGTATTTGCCAGTAGCGAACCAGGGTGGGTTTCAGACCTTTCCCAATACCGGCCGTTTGTACGGGCAGGGATCGCGAAACGACTCCGCCTCAAAGCGGCGTTTGCCTTCCCCGTCTTGAGTCAACAGAGGTCAGTCGCGGTTATGGAGTTTTTCTCCAACCGACGGCAAGAATTGGAGAATGATTTTCTTAAGGTCATGGCCCATGTGGGTGTCCAACTTGGTCGTGTTTTCGAACGAGCGCAAGCGGAAAAAAAATTAACGGAAAGTGAGCGGCTCACCACGATGGGGGTTACTACAGCCAAGCTTGTGCATGAGATTAGCAATCCGTTGAACGGCATGTCGACAACCGTACAGATTTTGGAGCGTCACTTGGCGGCGCAAAACGGAGTTCAGGACGAAACTTTGCAGTCGTCTCTCCATGATCTCGCGAACGAAATTGGTCGTCTTCGCTCCCTTCTTATCGAGCTTCGCTCGCTCACGCGACCAAAGGATCTACAATTGCAACCGACAGATTTGCGAATCCTTGTTCAGGAATTTCTGGCGCTTGAAGAAGCGCATTATGAAAAGGCTGGAGTGCGAGTGCAGATTGAGTTTCCTTCGTCTTTAGCGCCAGTTCTTGCTGATGCAGAAAAACTCAAGCAGGTGTTAATGAACCTCTGTCATAATGCAGTTGAGGCCATGCCAAAAGGTGGAAAACTCACGCTCGCGGCGCATAATACTCGCAACAATGGCGTCACACTTGACGTATGCGACACGGGGACAGGCATCCCAGAGAATATAGATATTTTTGAGCTGTTCACTACGACGAAACCCGAAGGAACGGGACTGGGATTGCCCATTGTTCGACAGATCGTGGATGCTCATGGCGGAACACTATCGCACCAAAGCACACCAGGAAAAGGGACCCTCTTTCGTGTCTTACTACCTGCCTGCCTTACAAAGCAAACGACGCACCCTTAACTCAGTTACTGTTTGTTGTACCTTTCTTTCCTGTGAATAGCACTCTCTGACCGACAACAATCCCAGAATTGGGACAGCTTGTCTCTTCTTGTCGCAAAATGTAGACAGCTCGTTTGTTCTTTCGCTCTTTCTCTCGTGCCATTGCTCTAAAAAATTCATTTCATCGGGCAGTTAGTAATTGGTATAGTCCTTGCTTTTTACTCGTCGGACATAAATTGAAATTGCAAGGAGAAAATATGCCTTCTACCGGAACTTCCACAGCGACTCGATTCAGACACCAGGGATCTGAGAATTTTATCTCCTCAACTGCTCGTCAACACGAAAATATGAACATGTATCTTTGGACAGACCCGAATAATGCTCTGGCTGACAAGAACTATCATTTTTCGTTTGCCGCAGTTCTGCCTGAACAAATAGCGGTATCGCAGCCCCGACCTAAAATAGACCCCCGTATTTCCGCATTAATGCTTGCCGTTCTCAATGACGCGATCACTTGCATTCAAAAAGGGGTACAAGCCGACAACAAGCGGACACAAATGCTCGCCCGTCAAGCGGAAGAATGGGTCGAGTCATCTGAGGACGCTCATCCGTTTTCATTCATTTCGATTTGTACGGTGCTTGGCATCGCGCCAGGATATGTTCGTCGGGGATTAAAGCAATGGAAAAGGCGACCTTCCACAACAGCTCTGCGCAAGGTGCGCTATAGCGTGCGACCACTGCCGCGAATCGCACGGGCAGCGTAGTCTTGTGGAATCCTGAAAGTTCTGACGAGTAAAGATAGTTTTAAGCCCGCCTCCTGTTGCACGGATTATGAACTAGAGCGTGCTGGCAAGGAGATTGTCCATTCCCTGCGTGTTCTTATTCCGCTGTAGAGAGGTGTAGAAATGAGCTTTGTGAGATTGCTTCGACCCAGCTTCGCCCGTAGCAATACTGAGAATTTTAGAATCTTCCGAGCTCAACGGCTGCCGTGTGTGTTGTCCACGTGTGGGATTGTACTTTTCTTCCTCTCCCCGGTTCGGGCCGACCAACCGCATCCATCTCCCCAACAGACTGTGAGGCTGAACCAAGAGTTGCCGCAACCAAATCTGACAACCTCGTTTCAATTGTCTTCTTATAATGCGCATATTAGCGACTCCTTATTGCCCCAGAACCGCTGGGACCGTTCATTTTTAAGTTATGAAAGTGTAGATGTGACGTTATCCTATCGCTTGATGGACATGGTCCGTTTGTATAGTGGGGGTGGATTTCTCTTCGATCAGGAGCCCTCCCATGTCAAACCGGGCACGGTGCGGTTTGGCGTAGACTTTGATAGTCCATGGATTTTTTTGGGCGAGAGAATCGCTCCGCAAATTTCTACCGAGTTTAAAATGCATGAAGAATATAGCTGGAACTCGGATTTTTCATTACGTGCTGGCTTTCGTTTCTTCCCGACTCGTGATGATATCCCCGCATTTACTTTTATGGCGGAATATTTCAAAGGGCACTCCGTCCATGGTCAAATGTACAAGTCGCAAGTTGAATATCTCGGGGTGGGATTGCATTGTAAATTTTAATTTTTTGAAATGAATTGTAATAATTGTCAAACAGCCGAGCGCGCCTTCATCGGCATTCTGGCAAGATAAAACTTTGACAACAAGAGACCTTCTTCCGAAAAGCATTTTTTCATGTTGCAAGGGCTTCTCATTATCTTTACGTGCGTGTTGCTGCTAGGAACGTTACTCCCTTTTTTGCGCATTGATAGTTTTTGGATTAGAGCCTGTGATTTCCCCCGCTCGCAGATTGCGATACTTGGTCTTCTTCTCATTCTGATGTGGTTTTTATTGGATGAGGGAACACTCCTCCCTTGGGCCTGCGTCGTTTTGTTAGGTGTTTGTCTTATCTATCTGTTCTATAGAATTTTACCCTATACCTCTCTGTATCCGTTACAGGCGCCATGGGCCCAAGGCTCAGATCCTCGTCGTTGCGTCAGTCTCCTTATCTCAAACGTCTTAATGGAGAATCGAAACAGCGACCGTTACCTCTGCCTCGTTACCAAGATGAATCCCGATATGCTTCTCGCCGTGGAAACCGATGAATGGTGGGTCGAAAGCCTAGCCTGTCTCCAGGCTGCGTATCCTTATCGGGTGGCCAAACCGCAGAATAACCATTATGGCATGACGTTTTTCTCCAAATTGCCTATAGAGGATGTTGAAGTACGATTTCTTGTAGAAAACGATGTTCCCTCGATTCACGCTTCTTTTCAGCTCCCCTCTGGCGATACCATCTTTTTTCACGGCCTCCATCCACGTCCGCCCCATCCCTATCCCCTCACTGATGCAACAACTCGCGACGCGGAACTCATTACAGTCGGAAAATCAGTAAAAGAAGAAAATCAACCGGCCATCGTTGCTGGAGACTTGAATGATGTGGCCTGGTCACATACCACCAGGCTCTTCCAACGTATTAGTGGACTGTTAGATCCGCGCATTGGGCGGGGTATGTACAATTCTTTTCATGCCTCGCTCCCGCTCTTTCGCTGGCCTCTTGATCATGAGTTTCACTCACGCCACTTTCAACTTGTCGAATTGCAGCGATTACCCGCCTTCGGTTCCGACCACTTTCCGATCTACGTGAAACTCCATTATGAGCCGCTCATCTCCGGCGAGCAGCCTCTCCCAGCAGCTACGGTGGAAGATCATCAAGAAGCGGAAGAAAAGATAGATAATGCCGAAGAGGTCACGGGACGTCCCGTGGAGTCACCTCAGGAAGAGGTAGTAGCTCCTCCTCAGAAAGTTGATCAAATTGTTCAAAGCGCTTCAACAGACTATGGCAAAGGAAGTTGTTCCTACTCTTAAGCATTTGCCTGGCAGGCGGACGCCCAGTCGTCTGTGGGAGAAAGCCTCAGTCATCCAGTAATGAAGCGATATAGCCACCGAACCATCAAAAGGGAGAGAACAAGGAGGAAGGTAAACATGACGACGGCGCCGGTAGCGAATAAGATAGCGATCTGCTGAGAGGAACGGGGCGAGCCTCGTTTTATCTCCAGGTCCGTACGGAGCAGCTCAACATTACGCAAATTGGAGCGCCATGCGACATCAAACAGATCCCCAAAAATAGGGACGAGTCCAATAAAGGCTTCACAAGCGACATTGCCAACCATTTTGAAAATAGTGCGCTTTTCGGCTCCAAGACGTGCGGCTTCGTAGATAATGTAGGTAGAAAGCGCCGCGCCGACGGCATCACCGATGCCTGGCAATAAACCGAGAAGAGCGTCGAACCCTATACGCCATCGCGTGCCAGGCACGGGAAAAGCAGCGTCGAGCATCCAACTCAGTTTCTCAAGAGGAATGAGCGCATCGTGAGAAACGGTATCAGTGGGTGAGGCCTTCGTTGGTTTCATCAAAAGTCTTTTCTCCAGGGTCTTTTCCCGCGGTTGACGCATATTCGATTTCAGGGTTGATCCCTTCACGAACAAGCAACAGAAAACCGCTCAGATACCTCTACTCCCATAGGTTTTATTGTAGGAACCGAAATTGAAGTTGCTTGGACTGGGAAGAGGCGGCGCTCTCGTGAAGAAGTTTATCGACCCCGTTTCAGTACGCTTGAGAGAGGACAAGAGTTAGATTCACTGGATCAATATGTATGTTCGACCAGGGTAACGGATAGAAAAGTACTTGATTATTGCTGCTTGACTCTTCTACTAATACGATCGCAGAGACAATTGACCCCTTTTGAGGATCGACTAACAGCTCAGCCAAGGCTCCAGCTTCTTCCCCAGTTTCTGTTATCAACGTTTTCCCAACTAAGTCGCTAGCCCTGAAGAGAAGCGAGTGGGAGGCCAAAGTTGTCACCAGGTCGTCCGGCTTTTGTTCTCGCCAGGCGTCCTGGAGAGTCGCCTGCCATTGTACAGGTAAGAGGTAGGGCCATGTTTCTAATAAGAAATTTGGCGCTTTTGGTAGATGGGATCTGTCTTCTTTTAAGATAAAAGAGTTCCCATCAGGCTCTACTTGTATGACCTCCCACGGCAGAACTACAACGTGGGTCTGCGCTTGTCCAGGAAAAAGAGGCGTAGCCACTATTATATAAAGTATGCGATTCGGCCGAAGATCAAAGATAAAATCGACGACCGCCCCGATGACTTCCCCATCTCTGGTTATCAATACTCCGGGCTGTGGAGCTACGGTCGGCTCTTCAACTTCGGGAAACGTCCCTGAGGGGGGAATAAATTCGTTTCTCTGTTGTAGAACTTCTTTGTGAATCGCATAGGTCGGTGCAGAGATGCCATTCATTAACACGAACAAAAAGAATCCAGCGACCAGTTTTCTCATATTCGGGCCCACCCTTTCGTTTTATGTTTTATTCAGCAAGGAAGAGGCCGAATAAGATAACGTTAAGAATTCTCAATTTTTTACTAAATGTCGTCGCGTTTCTGCAACGAATCCTATTTCACTACTAAAGGACAGCGACTCCTAGCCTGTCAATTCTTTCTAGGGAACAATTAACAAGATTCACTCATTCCTTCCTACGGCATTGTTGTCTCACAAATGGGACGTCTCTGCGATTCCAGGGCAGAGATGGGACACAACTCTATTTCGTAATCGCCCGCTGTTCGAAAAAAAGAGACTCATAGACTTTTTCATCGAATACGTTTTGAGCACTTACTTTGCGCTGTTATTGAGTATTCATAAAAATCCGTTGCTAAAAATGACAACAAGAAAAATTTCTAAAAAAACAGCTTATGAACCAGAAAATTTTATTCCAAAATAGTGCCCCTGTAGTTACGCTTGCGCTACTGGCTGGTTATTCACAAGCGAATTTCGACGCGCGAGAAGGGCGTTATTGTCGGAGGAGGGCTGGGCGCCGCAAGTGGGGCGATTATCGGATCCGCAGTCGGTAGTCCAGGAGCTGGCGTAAAATCGGTCGAAGTTATTATTCAAAACTAACTCGCTTGCTGAGCCCTTTCCTAGACTTTCAGTTTCCGGCAGTGTCCTACACGGTATTCTCCCTTCAACTAAGAACTAACAACCAATAACTAAAAACTCTCTTACCCCTTCGGCAAATCTAACACCCGTTCTCCCATGATGTTGTGCTGGATCTCGCTGGTGCCGCCGGCGATAGTGTATTGCCGGGCGCTGAGGACGCGGTTGTACCAACGCGGCGCGTCTGGCACGTCTTCAGTCGGTTGGTTGAGCAGACATTGATCGCCTAGCATTTCGCTGGCAAATAGCGCGATGCGCACTCCTAGCTCTGAGCCGCACAATTTGAGCATCGAACCTTCTGGTCCAGGCGGGAGACCTTTGAGTTGTCGCGTGAGCGTGCGCAGACGCGTGAACTTCAGGCTTTCACATTCAATCAGCAGGTGCGCCAACTTCTGTCGCACCCAGGATTGCTCCCAAGCTGGACGACCGTTGATCTGCACCCGACGCGCCAACTCAGCCAAGCGTTGTACTTGGTCGGTAAAGTTGCCGCCGCCGGCAATGGAGCGTTCGAACATGAGCGTGGTGATCGTCACTTTCCAGCCTTCGTTTTGTGGGCCGACCAGGTTGGCTTTCGGTACGCGCACATCTTCGAAGAAGACTTCATTGAAATGGGCGTGGCCGTTCGCCAGCACCAGCGGTCGCACTGTGATACCCGGCGTTTTCATGTCAACCAGAATGTAGCTGATGCCGTTGTGTTTGGGGGCGTTAGGGTCGGTGCGGACGAGCATGAAAATCCAATCCGCATACTGGGCGCCGGAGGTCCACACTTTCTGACCGTTGACGACATAATCATCACCGGTATCCACGGCGCGCGTTTGTAGACTAGCGAGATCAGAGCCGGCCCCAGGCTCGGAGTAACCCTGACACCAGATTACTTCTCCACTGAGCGTACGCTGCAGAAAGCGGTTTTTCTGTTCGTCTGTACCCCATTGCATGAGGGTGGGGCCGCATAGCGCGATGCCCGAATAACCCGGCAACACGGGGGCATGAGCGTCCGTGTATTCTTCATCGAAAATGACCTGCTCCATAAGGTCCGCCCCTTGGCCACCGTACTGTTTCGGCCAGGAGATACCGACCCAACCGGCTTCGTACATTTTCCGTTGCCAGGCGCGACGTTTCACAAACGTCGGATGGTCCGGCGCGATACGTTCGTCGCGCGGATCAACAACGCACAGATCTTTGGGTAGATTTTCCGCCAGCCAGTTGCGCACTTTCGCGCGGTAGGCTTCTTGTTCCGCGGTGTATTGGAAATCCATAGTTCCTCCTTTGGCAAATGGCTCGTTCGCATTGCTCGCTTGATAGTAAATGGCTCACTCGCTGCGCTCACTCTATAGCAAGGTCCTTTTTGCTATAGGCTATAGAGCGAACATAGTGAGCGGGCTATTTGCCATATACTGCCAGGCTCTTATACGCGATTGTCGTGGTTTGCTCAACGGAAATCTGTGTCCGTCTTGACGGGCGTTTACTTCTTCCACAAAGTGGCAATAGAAAGTGGCAAGTTAAAAGTTAAAAGTGCAAATTCCTAACACCAAGGAGGTGCAAAATGGTCAAAAACGTCGTATTTTTCAAACGAAAACCCGGCATGTCGGTTGAGGATTTCCAGAACTACTGGCGCACGACGCACGCGGGCATTGTCACGAAGATGCCCGGCATTCGCCGCTACGTGCAGTCCCATACTTTGCTCTCAGGCTACCGCAAAGGTGAGCCAGCGTATGACGGCGTGGCTGAGTTGTGGTTCGAGAATACTGACGCCATGCGCGCGCTAGCGCCAACTGCGGAATACGCCGCTGTGATGGCGGATGAGCAGAACTTCATCGACTCGTCGCGAAAAGGGTCTATCATTACCGACGAACATGTCATCAAAGACGGAGCGATTCCGCCAGATGCGGTGAAGAACATCGAGTTCGTCACGCATAAACCTGGAATGTCCATTGAAGCCTTTCAGAAACACTGGCGGGAAATTCATGGCCCGCTGGGCGCCTCCATTCCAGTCGTGCAGCGCTATGTGCAAAGCCATACCCGGTTGTCAATCTATAAGAGCGGAAAAACGCCCGAGTACGATGGCGTGGCGATTACCTGGTTTGACAGCACGGCGGCGATGCGCACATCCGCTACGATGCCGGAATACGCTCGCACCCGCGCCGATGAGAAGAACTTTATCGCACCAGGAACGTTGCCGTTCATTATTACGAAGGAGCACGTCATAGTGGAAAATCGAAAGTGAAAAGTAGAAAGTTGAAGAAGGAAATTCAATGAGTCGAGCCATAGCTCGGTTCGAGGATTTCGAGGCTTGGTAAAAGGCCAAGGAACTTACTCGGGGGGTTTACCGGATTACTCAGCCAGGAGCGTTCGGAAAAGATTTTGGACTAACAGGACAGATATAACGATCCGCGGTCTCCATCATGTCGAATATCGTTGAAGACTTCGAACGAGGCGGGGACAGAGAGTTTTTCCGCTTTCTCACTATCGCGAAAACATCCGAAAGAAAGACGGTAGAACGACATGACGCTCGGTAAATGACGGCTTTCCACCAAATTTTGCGGAGGGCTACGGGTGTAGACCCAGGGGTAAATGCCAGCTGATAAACTTCAATCCTTCTTACAGTAGTTTACATTCGCATGCGTTCCCTGAAGCAGAGCTGCACGCGTCAGCAAGCGGCAGCGTAACCGCTCCCTTATGGTCGCGGCTCGGATGAGGCCTGGCTTCCATCCAAAGCGTCGCGGGTCTCATCCACTCGCCTTGCACTTTTTACTTTTTCCCGAGCCGCTGCTTTTCCGCCGTGACGAGTGACGCCAGCTTGTGTGGGGTGGGTAAGCCTTCGATGAGATGTCCGTTGATAATCAGAGTTGGGGTGGCCTTAACTCCGATTCGCTCGGCTTCTTCTATATCCTTTCGCACCAGATCCTTTATATTGACTTCGCTCAAGCAGGACTGGAAACGTCCCAGGTCGAGCTTCAGTTTCCTCGCGTGATCTTCCAGGTCCGTTCGGGTATGCTCTTTCTGATTAGCAAAGAGCTGCTCGGCATATTCCCAGAACTGTCCTTGTTCTCCGGCGCATTCGGCGGCAATAGACGCGGCGCAAGAGGTTGGGTGGACTTGGTGCGTGATCTTCGGATTGCACTCCGAGTCTAGAGGGTAATGGCGAAAGATGAGGCGGATGTCATTGGGGTTTCCTTCCACCAGTTGCGCAAGCACCTCACGAGCGAGCGCGCACTGCGGGCAGCGGAAGTCGACAAACTCACTGATCGTAAGCAACGCTTGCGTGGGTCCCTTCGTATGGCGTTCTTGACCTGTCAACGTGACGAGCGGTCGACTGTTGTAGTAACGTAAGAATTCCATATCGACCGCCGCCGGGGCCGGAGCCACGATCGGAGTAGTTGCGGCTGCGACTTTGACATTACTTTGCGCCTGAAACCAGGCAAACCCGGCAACAAGCACGGCATAACCAAGGGCGCTGATTATCACTTGCTGACCGGTGAAGAGAGTCAACGAGCGCGCCAACGCCACCGCGCTTACGAGTAACCCGATATTGACGACGTAGAGCGCCATGCAAAACAAGCACGCAGCTTGGATGACGAAGAGCGACAAACTGGCCATGTACAGCGAGAAGGCAAACGCCCAACCGCACAGCAGCACTAAGAGCGCGGGGTGGCCGATAAAAGAGACAAGCAATGTGAGTGCGTACGTGGCAGCAGCCCAACCCCCGACCGGGAGACCAAACAAGCGAGCATAAGTGCTGCCTAAAACGCTTGTGCAGTTGATGGTTGTACCTGTCCCACAGAATGGAGCTTCTATCTGACCGCTTGCGCCGGCTTGGACGTGCAACAACGTCAGATAAGCGCCGACGAGCAGACCCACGGTGGAAAGGATGCGAATCGTGAGCAGCGGCCATTGCGGCGGCCTTCCTCTGGGACGAATGGCTTCGATACGGGTAGCGCCTCGACGTTCGGCTTTTACTTGTTTACCTGACATAATAAACGGCACCCTACCATACTCGTTTCTCTCCGGCCAAGAGGGGGGAGGATAGTGATTAGCTGTTAGCTCCCAGCTATTAGCCAGATCAAGAAGGAGGGGTGAAGATTGTGCTTCGTTTTGTCTTGCAAGGGTTGTTTCGTTTCTTATATGTCTGTGTTTCGGCTAAAAGTTAAGAACTAAAAAGCTAAAGGCCACAAAAAGGAGGAAGCTGATGGGAGGTCGATTAATAGGAAAAGTTGCGCTGATTACCGGCGCGGGCGGTGGGCAGGGAAGGGCGGCGGCCGTGCTTTTTGCCAAAGAGGGAGCCAAGGTAGTGGTGGCTGATGTGAAAGCCGAGGGAGGTGAGGAAACCGTACGTATGGTGAATGCCGCCGGTGGGCAGGCAGTGTTTCACGCTACCGACGTTTCACAAGCCGAACAGGTTGACGCGGCGGTTCGCTTAGCCGTCGATACGTATGGCGCGTTACACCTTATGTATAACAATGCGGCGGTGTTGCATCGTAAAGACGCGCTGGTCACCAACCTCGATGAGGATATTTGGGACCTCGTGCTCAACGTGAATCTAAAAGGTGTATACCTCGGCTGTAAATATGCTGTGCCTGAGATTGTGAAGGCTGGGGGAGGCTCGATTATTAATGTGTCCTCTCTGGCCGGTCTGATTGGTATCGGAAACGTCCATGCGTATACCGCCTCCAAAGGTGGTGTCATTTCACTGACTCGGGCGATTGCCATGGCGTATGCTGCGCAGAAAGTACGCTGCAACGTCATTTGCCCTGGCGGTGTCGATACTCCTATGATGGCGCATGTGTTCCACAATCCGAATCCAAAATTTCGCGAAATGTCTGAAAAGGGACATCCAATTGGCCGCCTCGGCACTCCAGCGGACATTGCCCAGATGGCGCTCTACCTGGCGTCGGACGAATCCTCTTGGGTGACAGGATCAGTGTTTACCATCGATGGCGGATATGCGGCGCGATGAAAATAGTCATTGGTGAATTCGTCCGACTACGAACTAACGATTAATAACTAATAACTCTGCGAGGTACTCATGAAATTCGGCCTTTTCTATCAATTGCCTTGTTCTCCCGACCAGAACGAAATCACGCGTTACCATGAAACAATAGAGCAAATTGTCTGTGCAGATGAACTGGGATTTGACTCCGCCTGGTTGGCGGAGCTGCACTTTAATCGTCCCTTTTCGATCATGCCGTCGCCCTTCATTTTGGCGACCGCTATTGCCCAACGAACGAAGCGTATCCGCTTGGGGACGGCGGTGACGCTTCTGTCACTCCATCATCCACTGCGAGTGGCCGAGGATGCCGCGACGATGGATATCTTGAGTCAGGGACGATTGGACTTCGGCGTTGGGCGTGGGACGATAGCCCTCCACTTCCAAGGCTTCAATGTTTCTCGCGATGAGAGCCGTGAGCGGTTTGAAGAGGCGCTCGACATCATCGAACGCGCCTGGACGCAAGAAACCGTGTCGTTTAAGGGTAAATATTTTCACATCCCGGAGACGGCTGTCGTGCCAAAGCCGTTTCAGAAACCGTATCCACCGTTACGCATCGCCGCGAACAGTCCAGACACTGCGGCATTCGCCGGGAGCCACGGGTATCCGATTTTTGTGGCTTCTCCGATTAATCCGTTTCCGAAGCTGCCTGAGCATATCGACGTTTACCGACACGCTTTTGCATCGGCTAGCCACATAGATAAAATGCAAAATGTCGCCGTCTTGTTTCCGCTTTATGTTGCGGACAGCGAAACCGTTGTGCGCCAGGAAGTGGAAGCGAGTTTCATGCACTATTTTCGCACAGTCAGTCATCAAGCGAGGCTCGGGCAGCGAGATCAGTCTACTTCGTATGCGTATCTGAAGGAGGTGCGGAAACGCATGGAATCCATCACGTGGGATGAGGTGGATGCGACGATGGCGCTGTACGGTCCGCCTGAAGTCTGCATCCGCAAGATTCATACAGCGTACGAACGATGCCGGATGGATCAGGTGATCTGCTGGTTCAATCCTGGAGGGCTAGTTCCTCATAGACAGGTATTGGCGAGTATGCGTCGTTTTGTCGAAGAAGTGATTCCGGCGGTGCGCGGATTGGGAGATCAGTAAACAGCAGGCAGTAAGCAGTAGGCAGTCAAGAAGGATTTTCTCTCACCTTCCTACAAACTGCATGCTGCCCTCTGCCTACTAGTTTGAGGAAAGTTCCTCCTCGATCACTTCCTGAAACGCATTGAAAGGCTGCGCTCCGGACAGGAAGCGTCCGTTGATCAGAAAAGCGGGAGTACCGCTGACTCCGACTTTCATGCCATCGGCCATGTCTTTGCTGACCGCAGCGGCATATTTGCCGCTGTCCAGACATTTGTTGAATTTTGCAGTGTCAAATTTCAGATCAGCAGCATATTTTTTTAGATCGTCCTCACCCAAAGCCGAACTCTTCGAAAAGAGCATATCGTGATATTCCCAGTACTTTTCTCTATCTTGCTCTAGGATGCAACGCGCCGCTTCCGCCGCTTTCTGGGCGTTATTGTGAATACTCAAGGGAAAGTCTTTATATACAATCTTCACCTTATCCTTGTATATCTCGCGAACTTTTTCGAGCGCGGGCTGAACTCGGACGCAATAGGGACATTGGAAGTCGGAAAACTCAACGATGGTAATTGGCGCGTTTGCCGGGCCGCGCGTTGGCGCTCCATCTGTGGAGACTTCCAGCACTGGCGGTTTGAGAAACATCTTGACGGACGCTTCTTTCCGTAGTTCCTGAGCGAACTCCTGTTGGCGTTGCTGGTGTTTATTAGCTTGTAGCTGTTGTTGGATCTGTGGTTTGATTTCCTCGAGTTTTTTCCCCCCAAGTCGCGTCTTGTTTGCCTCGTAGACTTGTTGAATTTCCACGTCCGTTACCGGCTGTGTCTTGTTGGTAATTTCCTGTTGTAACAATTGCTCTCGGGTCATGCCGCGTTTTTTCGCTTCCTGATCGATAAGATAGTCAGCAACAGCCGAGTCGACCGCCTGTTTTTTTATCGTATAGAGTTGATTGTTAATACGCACCATTTGTCCCGCGATATCATCGGCGATATCTGCTTCGGTAATGATGTGATCACCGATCTGCGCGAGCGTGTCTTTCGTTTCTTCCGCGATGACAAGCCCTGACGCGTAGAAAAACAAAGCAAAGACGATGGCTCCTTGCGTTGCCTTTCTATGAGATTGGCATGATTTCATTGAACCTCCCTTTTGAGAGAAATTTTACGAACTAACTGTTTCTAGTGTGCCCCCAAAATGTCTCTGCACCATAGTCAACTCTTGACCCATTCTCAATAGCGTATAACTCGGTCGCTTCGCTCACTCTCTGGCTAATGGCCCGCTCGCTTTGCCCGCTCTCTGGGAGGATAGGCTTCTACCATCAGCCATATGCTATAAAGCGAGGGTAACGAACGGGTTGGAGAGCGCGCTTTGCGCGCGAGCTATAAAGCAAACGTAGTGAGCGAGCCATAGGCTGTTTCAACTTCTTCTGCCGCTATAATTTTCTTCAATCGCTTTGACGGTGCGGTAGGCGAACTCCGTGTATGGAACAGGGATTCCTAAGCGCTGTCCTTCTTTCATGACATAACCGACGGTTTCTTCGATTTCCGTTTGTTTTGCGGCCAGGACATCTTGCAGCATGGAAGGAATGATATGCGTGCGTCCGGTATCGCTCACTCGTGCACCGACGGCGTTAATCATCTGTACGGCCTCATTAAAGGGCGCGTCACGCCACACCTCAATGTTGAAGAGACTCCACGCCGGGTGCTTGGAGAGTGAAACTCCACGCGCTTTGGCGACCGCCGTGACCTCCCGGAACATGTGAACGGCAAGCGCAGCGAAGTGTGGACTTGACCACACGAGGTGGACAGGGAGACGCGTAATCGCCGACAAGGGAGCAAAGGGGTTTTGAAACGCCTGCTTTGTCCATTCGACGGATTCGATATCGTCTGCAGCTGCTCCTTTCAGGCCGGATTTCACAAAAAGATCGACAATCTGGTTGACTCGCTCAGACGGGCGTTTATCCAATTCGCCGAAGAACGTAATGCCGTCGAGCGTGTATTCGACCTCGCCGTCGCGTAACAGCGAAGCGCCGATCATCGTCGTGGCGCCGACAACTTTATCCCACCCAAAAGCCGTAGCGATTTGTTCATTTTTGACTACGCCGTTCTGGAGAGAAGCGACGCCGCCCACCTGCAGGTGCGACACTCCGGCCAGCGCACGCGTCATGTCTTTGGTTTTGACGGCGATAATTAACATGTCAGCGGCCCGTAGCTCTGTGGCGTTCGCGAAGGCAGGGACACGGACATGAAACTTTTCCAACCCCGTGATGTGTAAGCCTTCTTGCTGCACCTTGGCTGCATGTCCAGGACGGGCGAGCATAATGACATCAAAGCCTGCTCTTGCCAGGTATCCGGCGACAACGGAACCGACTCCTCCTGCTCCAAGAACGACAACTCGCATGTTTTCCTCCTTTTGGTTGTGCCGTGGAATTATTTCGCGGACGGCGTGGCGTTGTCAATGAAACATAAAGCATGTGAAGTGAGCGCCGATACAGCCATGGATACGGAGTTGCTCTATGTACTGGAAAAAAGCCTTGGTGTTCGTCGTTCTGGTGGGAACTGGGATTTGTCCTCCGCTGCTGGCCGCGCCGCTTTCGCGGGTGCGCAGTCTGACTGGCATGGATACTGTCCAAGTGGTTGTTGAAGACCTGAATCGTGCAACCCAGAAAACCGGATTACAAAAGGAGCAAATCCAGGCCGCCGCCGAGAAATTTTTGTTGGAACATGGTCTGAAAGTGGCGCGGGGCGCTGGCGGAATGCCGGTGGTGTACATCCGGTTGAGTTCCGTCATCGGTGGAGATCAGGCGCAGGCTCCAGTCAGTTTTTATCTGACTATTCAGGTCAAACAATTTGCTCGTCTTACTCGGGTGCGGACGCCAACCCCGGTAGTGTCGACTTCTGATGATCCTCCCCTCTTGGTGACAACGTGGGAGGACGGCGCGATGGTCATGCTCGCTAGGCAAGAGCTGAGTTTTTACGTCAGCCAGGTGCTGGCAAATGTTCTCGATGTGCTCGTGCAAGACTATCAAGAGGCAAATGGGAAGAGTGACGGATAGCGTGAACACGGGACCAAGAAGCCAGTAGTCAGTACCCAACATGAAAAAAGAATCGGGAAAACGGAGACGGAGCTCTTCTTTTTTCTTCGCCGATTCTCCGTTTCATTCCTCAACTACTGACTACTGATCTCCGGTAACTTCACTCGCCACGCTTGCGAGAGATGAAGCAAAATTCCTTCCCCTGGCGGTAAGGTGTGGATCTCTGCTGCGGTCACTCTGCGTCCTACTGCTTTGCTGTAGACTTCCGCCTCGTCTTTTTCTGGGCGAAGCAGTAAATTCGTATCATATCGACCAAAATCCAAGCGGCT
>JBFWZL010000049.1:0-18458 GCA_050185455.1 Binatia bacterium
TTGCACATCCGTTGTCCCAAATGCGGCTGGGAACCTCGTCAGCGCGATTACTGGGCCTGTCTCTGCGGGCATGAGTGGAACACCTTCGATACTGGAGGGAAATGCCCGCACTGCAACCGCCTTTGGGAAAATACTCAATGTCTTCGCTGCCATCAGTGGTCTCGCCATGATGACTGGTACGAATGGGGGAATGACTCGAATCGACAGGAAAGCTGAACGGGCTGAAAAGGTAGCGCTAGTCGCTTACATCGGTGGCGCAAAATACTTGCCCATGCGAATCAACAAGCGCAGATCGCCAGCGACTTTAAGGCGCCCGTTGATAAACGCCAAACCAAACGGATAGGAGCCAGTTACGATGTCCATACAGTCCGCGGCCAAAGCAGAGACCGTAACATCAGGATTTTCCGCCACACCCTCATTGACCGTACAGACCCCGTCCTTGATCGAGACGATAAACTGCCCTCCCCCGTCTCCGCTAAGATTGAACTGATAGACAACATTGGCGTCCTTGGCGGCTTCCTTATTGAGCCCCACAGGCATCGCCTCAAACACAGGTTTCACGCTCATGGCTTCGGTCACACCTGACTCCTTCAGTGTCGGCTCTCTCTTTGTTTACTGTTTCGGACCGTACTTATGATCGATGAATTTTTGCACTTCTTCTAGAGAAGCACCTGACATAAATAATGCGTGCGCGTCCAGCGCCTCGTCCACGCAGTGCGCTCACCCAGCGCCATGATCGTCAACAAAACAATCCAGCAAGTTACGATGCCCATGAGACTTACTACAGCCACAATAGCAGGAGACGCCCGCCAGGACCTCTGGTATTTCCGACGCTATTTTATACGCTTCACGAACCCGCCCCTGGAACATCTCAGCGGGAAGAGGCGTCGGTAATTGAGAGGTCTCAGCAACAGGAGATACAGTAATTTTCTCGTTGGCGACAGATTTTTGCGCAGGGTCAGCCCAAGACAAGCCGCTAAAACTGATCGCCAGCAGCACGGCGTAACTCAAAGTTTTTCGCACCAGCGTATTCCTTTCTCTGCTTCGAGCATTATAGCTACCATAGTATCAGTTCTTTCCCTACCCCGGCTCCTTCGAGCGAGGAGTGATCTGGACTTCCGTAAACACCCCGTAGTGATCGGACGGCCACAGCACTCGCCCCCCTCCTTGTTGCCTGGGCGTATTCAAAACGACGCGACTGGAAGCCACACGCATGGGGAGATCCGGTCTCGGCGCGAGGAAGACATAATCGACTCGGCGAAACACCGTTGAGTACGTCACGTCTACCCGCTGCCACACAGTCTTCCCAGCTTCTTTAGGGTTCATCAGACGAAAAGTGTCAACGAAGCCTGCTCCTTGAGTCAACACAGCAATAGTGGGCGAGTCCTCAGGCGCATTGAAGTCTCCCATGAGCAGTAAAGGCAAAGCCGCTCTGTGTTTGTTTGTCAGGCGCACTATACTCTCTGTCTGACAAGGTAGTCCTGACGTATGCGTCGAACAGACAACAACCGGTCCCCACGGAGTATTCAGTTCGGCGCAGAGCAACACACGGGGATCGGTAAAACGACCGCAGCGCGGCAAGTCATACGCCTGCCATGACACAATGGGGAAACGGCTGACAATCGCCGGTCCTTCGGTCAAATTCATGACCCAATTCGTAACGGTATTCAGTGGCTCAAAAGAAAATAAACGGAAACCGGCAGGGGCGTAGGCAAAATAAAAGCCAAGGCGTTCCGCAATCCGTTCCGCTACATTCCCGCGACTGTTTCCAGTCGACGCTTCTTGTAAGGCGAGAATATCAACGTCGAGCGCCTGAAACTCTTCAAGCATGATTTCGAGACGGTGGTCAAGCTCTTGCCCGTTACCAACCCATCCGGAAAAGACTCCGCCATGTAACATATTGAAGGTCAGGCAGCGCAGAGAGGCAGGTGAAGAAGCCATTGATACAGCACCAGATTGAGCCACGACAAACAGTAAAAGAAGTAACCGTATTCGCAATCGCATCAATGTCTTCTTTACCCTATTCACAAAGGAGACTAAAGAGAAGGAAACTCATACCAAGGGGGACGCCATGCCACTTTATGTACAACTCGTCAAATTCAATCGTGAAGGAGTGATGAAGATCCGCGAAGTAGGAAAGGATTTTGCCGCCGTCCAGCGCTTCAATGAGTCGCTGAACGGAAAATTTCTCTATGTGGTAGCTTGTTTTGGAGAATACGATTTCGTCGCACTGGCGGAATATCCAGATGATGCGGCCGCCATGAAGGGAGCCGCCTTTGCTGCATCTCAAGGCAATGCGTCGATTCAGACGCTACCAGCGCGACCAGTCGAAGAATTTTTTCAAATGATGAGTGAATTGCCTAAATAGCGTTCAGCTTTCAGCCGTCAACATTCAGCTAAACAGGGGCCGACGGCTGATTACCGAAAGCTGCTACAAGACCTCAACATTCATCGGGCTACGACGGGTGAAGGTATACAACACCGCCGGTCTGTGGGCGCCGCGACGCGTCTTCGCCAGCGGCTTCAACAGACCAAGCGTCAGAATCTTGCGTCGAAAGTTGCGTCGATCCAATTGCTTGTGGAGGATGATCTCGTAAATTTCTTGTAATTCAGCGAGTGTGAACTCGCGCGGAAGCAAGCTATAGACAATGTTAGTGTATCCCAGTTTCGCTTGCAAGCGTTTGAGAGCACACGCAGCAATGGCGTTGTGGTCATAAGCCAAATGCGGCAAGGCGCGCACTGGGAACCAACCAACATCCTCATATTTTTCACCATGGTGGAGAGCATGATCAAAGTACGGCACCAGCGCAAAGTAGGCAACGGCGACCGTGTGCGCCAGAGGATCGCGTTGAGCGTCACCAAAGGTGTAGAGTTGCTCAAGATACAAATCCTGCACTCCGGTTTTTTCATGCAACTCACGACGTGCGGCCTCGTCGAGCGATTCTCCTACCTGAACAAGTCCACCAGGAAACGCCCAGAAACCACAAAACGGTCCTTTTTTGATCTTCACCAGCAGCGCTTTCAGCTCTCGGTCTGCAATAGTGAAGAGGATAGCATCCACCGCAACGCGAGGGTAAGCCTGCAAAGAAGATTCTGACGCCACCGAGTCCATATTCTTGTCAGTCCAGGACGCATGGAGAGATGCTGCTGGATAGAGAGTCATTGACAAACTTTTGGACGAGTTCCGGCAAGCACAAGGTGAAATCTGAGTTATGCGCTCAACTCCAGCATGCGATCCAGCGAGCGTTCCGCTCCAACTCGCACCTCTTCAGGAAGGGTGATTTCGTACCGCAGGCGGCGCAGTGAATCAAGCGTTCCTTCAAGGGTAATCATCTTCATGAAGGAGCAGAGTTTACAGCTTTTATAGAATTTCTTCTCAGGCACTTCGAGCAGCAGACGGTCGGACAGCCCACACTCAGTGACGATCAGAAACTCTTGCGCCGGGCTTTCTTTCGCATAACGCATCATCGCACTTGTCGATAACACCGCATCGGCCAGTTGGATGACATCTTCGCGGCATTCCGGATGGACAAGCACTTTCACCTGAGGGAGGTTCTTACGTACCGTCAAAATCTGCTCCGGTGTAATTTGATGGTGCACGTAGCAGTTCCCCTCCCAGGCGAGAATGGTTTTGGCGGTTTGGCTCTGCACATAGCGCGCCAGATTTTCATCAGGCACGAACAGGATGTGCTGACTATCAAGTCCGTTGACCACCTGCACTGCATTCGCGGAAGTCACGCACACATCCGATTCCGCTTTAACGTCAGCTGTGGTGTTGACGTAACAAGCCACTTGCAGGTCAGGATAGGCCTTGCGTAGTTCTTCCTTGCGCTCCGCTAGTGCCTCTCCAGTAATACTGTCAGACAGCGAACACCCCGCCCGCAAATCGGGCAGCAAGACCGTGCGTTCCGGATTGACAATCTTGGCGGTCTCCGCCATGAAGTGCACCCCGCAAAAGACAATTATCTCCGAGTCCACTTTCTTGGCGGCGCGCGCTAATTCAAGCGAGTCGCCGATGAAGTCCGCTACTTCAAAGATTTCCGGACGTTGGTAATTATGCGCTAACACGACCGCGTTTCGTGCTTTTTTCAGCGCGTTGATCTCGCGAATTTGCTCGACGTACTCGGTGCACTTCTCTAGCGTATATTCGCTATCGAGCTGCGCCAGGTGTTCATAGAGTTCTTGTGGGGATTTCGCCCCATTTCGTGTAGTTGTCATAAAGCTCTCTCCCCTAAGGGTAGTTTGCGTATCATTGACGCATAGTAATTACCTCCCTCCCCCCTGTCAAGCCAAGGCGCAAAACTACAGGATTTTTCAAAAAGGTAATTTGGCGCTCCCGCGCGCGGTTATTCCTTTTTTTTGTGTATTATGCTCTAGACCACTGGGACAAAGATGATATGTTAACAAACAGATTAAGGGGAAACGAAACCTCGACCTGATCCGGTAAACTGAAAAAATCATTTATGATACGGCAATTTATCGTTCTGGGGCTTCTTTTACCCCTCGTCGGATGTGCCGCAAAGAAACCTCCTCCTCTTCCTCCCTTCAGCAATGCGGAACTGATTCTGGAAATTCAAAAGCTCAATTTAGATGTCACGGAAATCCCTCGTGGCGTTATGGTCAGGCTTCCCACGATTTTTTTCGGTTTCAATAGCGCGGATCTCCAACCTGAAGCGCGGCAAAAAGTGGATGCTTTATCGGTGGTTCTCAACCACCCACGAGCAGTTCAACGGAAAATCGTCATTGAAGGTCACGCAGACGCCATTGGCACCCAAGAATATAACCTCAAGCTGTCCCAACAACGAGCAGAAGCAGTTGAACAAGAAATGATCGCTAACCTGATACAAGGGGGTCGCCTTCGCTCTGAAGGCTTTGGGGAGACGCGTCCTATTGCCCCTAATACAAATCCGGATGGCTCCGACAACCCGGAAGGTCGTACGCAAAACCGCCGAGTGGAAATCATTATTGAGAACTAGCTTTTCCCACCCACGGAAGGGCCAGGGATGTAGGACAGTATGGACAACACGTATTTTGGCTTTCGGACGTCTCCATTCAGCATCACTGCTAGTCCACAGTTCTTCTATGAAAATCCCCTTTACCGCGAAGCGAGGCTGAGTCTCCTCTTTTCTCTCCGCCAATTTCGACGCTTGCTGCTTCTCACCGGATCTCCAGGAACCGGCAAAACAACGCTGCTGTGTCAAGCAGTCTCACAACTGACGCCTGGTTATCAAACCCTGTATGTCCCTCGTTGTCCTCAGACATCGACAGACCTCCTTGTCACCGCCGGACGCTATCGCAAAGAACATAGCCTCCCTTCCCTTCTGACCCCTACGCTTGGGGAGATCCTCAAGCTCTGCTACCACGGAAAGGAAAGAGCATTTGTTATTTTAGATGACGCGCACAATCTTTCCGACGAAGCGCTCACTGCCCTCAATCTCCTCCTGAACCTGGAAACGCTTTCCGCTCCCCTTCTTACCCTCGTGCTTGCCGGAGATTCTTCCCTGGAGACGCGCCTTCGTCAGCCGTTCTTGTCGGATCTCCAAAAACGGATAGATTTACACCTACGACTTCACAGTCTCCAACCTGAAGAGATAGATTCCTACATTGTTTACCGCGTACGCACTGCCGGAAGCACGAAACAAGACCTGTTCTCACCGGAAGCGGTGCAACGCATCACGCATTACTCGAAGGGAGTTCCTCGTCTGATCAATTTGTTTTGCGATAATGCGCTCCAGGCAGCGTATCTTGCGGGTATGCGCACTGTTTCCGCAAGACTAGTCGATAATATAGCGCAAGAACTTTTCTTTGCGGAAACAACGGGCCTCACTAGTCGTCCATCGCAAATCCCAGTCGTCGTTCTTCCCGATCGGCAATCCACGCCGCAGCCCACAACATACCCAGTAGTCTTGAAACAAGGGACAAAACATCTCACCTGGATTACGCTCACAATACTTGTAGCGTGGTTTGCTCTTTTTCAATTGCCACCGCCGCTGCAACTGACTCATGACGAGGTTCTTCCACGAAACGCTCAGTCTGTCATCACATCGGTTGCTCCTTCAGAACAACCACCTCAGTTAGAAAATGAGGCAAGTACTTTCGCAAGCGTTTCACATTTCATACCACAACAAGAACCAAGGACTGAAAAAGCAGTTCCCTCTTCTACTCAGGCGGCGGAACCGCGCGAAAATCGTATCGCGCAAGCGTCAGGTTCCGTTACAGTTCAACAACTTAAATCGCCCTCTCCGACGCTCGTGCTCGCACATCATCAACAATCGTCAGCCACAACGCCGCAACAGAGTAGACCGGCAAGCGTCGTTGCGCCGAATTCCTCGCCCATAACGGCACGGATTTCTCAGCAAGATACCGCTCAGATGCAACTAACGCGCTTGGGTATTGCCGCGACTCACGCTACGCTTCTCCACAGTGTTGAACGCGGCGATATGCACGTCACGCGCCTTTTACTCACCGCCGGTATTCCTCCCAACGCACGGGACAATCAAGGATGGACGCCGTTAATGTTCGCGGCGCGGGGAGGTCGGCAAGATCTCGCGCTCCTACTCATCGCCCATGGCGCCCAGGTGAATGCAAAAAACAAGACAAAAGGAACAGCTTTGATGTTGGCGGCCATGAACAATCACATAGCCATGGCGGAGACTTTGATAAGCAAGGGCGCGCATATCAACACGAAAAATTCCCAGGGATGGACCGCCTTAACGTACGCTTCATGGAAAGGGCATTCTCAGGTCGTCACGGCCCTCCTCAACAAAGGCGCAAATACCCAAGTAAAGGACAACTTGGGGTGGACGCCACGGCAATACGCGGCATGGCGGCAAGAGACGCGTTCCAAACAAGAGCAACTTTATGCAGAAATAGCTGAAACGCTCGGCATCAATCTCAAAAACGAGCCGCTCACTGCCGTCTCACACAGTGACTATAGGGCCACTTCGGATTTGCTCAGTCTAAGAACGGAAATCCATTAACTCTGGCTGAGCTGTCGGCCAAGCTGCACTCGTTCAGCAACGGATAATCCAGGCCGAATACACTGTTCAGCAGCTGTAAGAAGGGGACGTAGTCCTCGACGGTTCGCCAGTTGGATCGCCAATCCCGGTCGTGCATTCAACTCTAACACGAGAGGTCCGTGTTCGACATCAAGCGTCATGTCAACCCCAAGATAACCGAGCGCCACAGCGTCGGCGCAACGAGCGGCAATCCCTAAAGTATCTTCCCAGCAAGGGATCTGCACTCCTAACAAAGGTTGATCCGTATCTGGGTGAGTGAAAATTTGTCGTTTCCCTGCGATGGCCGCGGTCGCCCGGCCCGATACTAAATCCACACCGACGCCAATTCCTCCGACATGCAAATTCGCGCGTCCCCGAGACGCTTTCGTCGCAAGCCGCAACATGGCCAGCAACGGCACGCCACGAAACACCACGATACGAAGATCCGGCAACCCTTGGGAGCTGAGCGCCGCCAGCACCGGATGCGCATGGATGCGACGTTCAACCATGGCTTCGTCGTAGCGTTGATTCAATGAATACACGCCGCCAAGAATATCGGACAGATGACTCTCCAGCTGGCGTAGCGATAAGTATCGCCCTCCTAATGTCTCAAACTGCTTTCCTCGCCGGTCGGTAACAACGATCACTCCCCCACCGCCGGAGCCTTGAGCTGGTTTGATAACGAACTCACGCCAGCTGCGCGAGTCGCTAGCAAAGCGCTTGATGTCGTTCTGAAGGCGATATTCCGCCATGGTGTCTACCACCGGCACGCCAATAGAGGTTAACGCATGCTTTGTTTTCAACTTGTGGTCAACAACTTGAAAAAATGCGCGAGGATTATAGCGAGCAAGAAGATCGTAGTTTCGTCGATTAATCCCTAGCACCTGTCGGGAAAGAAGTCGCAGTCCGCGTATCATCCGACGGAAACTTTCTGCGTCTCATCCCTCTGAGAGGATGGCGCGTCGTGCAACAACCCACGGAAACGCAGGTATTCAAGCAACCGGAGTCCCCGCCACCGTCCTAAGAGCAACTCGACGCCAATGACGCCAATAAGCAGTTCAGGAAAGGTCAAAACCAGCGGCTTTAACCCTGATTCTTCAATCCCAAGATAGGAACACGTCGCCACCGCCAGAGTGTTAACGGTAAGTCGCATTGCCTCCGCCGTCCCACGTTCGAGTTGGGTGTTGGAGAAGTTCTCAATAGTGTTCGCCATGATCACCATGGGGAAAATGCTGGAGTGAAGCAAAGCGCCGACGCCAAAGGCGGCGCCTATCACGATTAGCCCCACCATGCTAACCGCCACAACAGCAATAAGGATGGCCACTCGTGACACAAGATGTAAGCGGA
Source organism: Binatia bacterium (assembly GCA_050185455.1). Classification (GTDB taxonomy): domain Bacteria; phylum Desulfobacterota; class Binatia; order Bin18; family Bin18; genus SYOC01. Next base: position 8,346 of record JBFWZL010000049.1, read on the forward strand.
GACGTTGTAAAGCAAATCGCAACCCGACCCCTAAGCCGACGATCACCGTGAACACGGTAAAACCCCACGCAAGTCCCGTGGAAAGAAACGCTAAAGACAGTAACATCGGCGAGAAGGTGCCAAACGTTTCCAGACCGATCACATTGCGAATAATTACTAGAAAGAAGGCAATAAGCGGGATGACAAGAATGAAATTCAGAGCCGAAAGCGGCACAAGCGACCGCACCGCGAGCGCCCACAAGTCAATAATCTGCCGCCGCCACCAGCTCAGTCGGGCCACCGTCTCCGTCGTCACACTCAGCACCTGCGGAGAATACGAAGCGGCGCTCTCCGCCAAAGCGCGATGCTCACGTATATGTACGCGGGCAATCTCCCACAACTGAATTAAACTGGTTTCTTGACGCACTAAGACGATTTCCTTGGGGTGCACAAGCCGTTGCAAAACCGCGCTCAGCACCTTGCTCACGGTCCAGGGAAAGTCCCCGGAGATCAAAATACGCAAACCATCGAACTGTACTCCAGTTTCTCCTTGTTTGAGCAACGCATAGAAACCGGCAAGGTCCTTTGTATGGATTACAGCGAGATCAGTTTCACGCAGCAACGCGAGATTGTCGCGAATAAGCAACTGGAAATAATGTTCGCGAAAATGATCCGCAGGAAAAGCAGCTTTCAGTAGGGTCACGTTGATCTGATTTTCCCGAGCCGCCGCCAGGGTTTGTGCACGTTCCTCTGAAGAAAACGTTTCGTCATACACGAAAACGACATTAGCAATGGGATGATCAACATAAGCGGCAACAGCATGCGCAGGTTCGAGGTTGGAGGCGACGCTTAATCGAGCGGCGCTTTGACCTGGCGCTTCAGGTTGATCTTCGGTCAGCACCTCGCCCCGCGTCACCTGGCGAATCGAGAACGCATATTCAATCGGCACTTGGCGAGTATGCGTGAGTAATGGCAAGTCGTTACGATACAGGGCGAGATAGGTATTCGGCAGCCAGGCGAAGTAGCCGCCAGCTGGGTCCATTGGAACCCAGGAATTGTCGAGCAGCGCCTCTACCCAAGAAATCGTCGTTCGTTTCTTAGGCACATCCCCGAGGCGTATTCCGCCCACAATACGGGCGGGGATGCCGATGGAACGCAGTAATGCGACAAGCGCTCGGGTCTTGCCCGCACGATCCCCTTTTTTCGCGGTCAAGACGGACAGCGCATCGCGCTTGTCTTTTCTCTCTTGCGAGGCAGGCAATTCTGCAACGAACGTGTGTAATGCTCGTGCAACCTGTTCCACTGTCGTCTTTCCTTGTAAGAGCCTTCTTGCCTGAGTTTTCACGAGTTCAACATCACTTTGAATGAGAGGGGACGGTAGCAGATACTGTCGCCATTTAGCCGCTGTCCGGGTGGAACGGAAAGACGCTTTAGGAAGGTCGATATGAGCATCAGCAATCTGTACAGTATATTCGTACACAAGCTGTTGCGGCGCTTTCTCTTGCGCACTCAGCACCCAATGTCCCCAAAGGTTAAGCCCATCCGCCTCCTCACGATAGGAGGCGCCGGCAACGCTTGCGCGGCGCGATAAAACGCTTTGCCGCCCATCAGATAACGGCAGTAGCATTTTGACGTGAGCGTCCGACGCAGCTTGGGAAAGCGTCATGGTCACGATAACGTTCCAATAGGCGGTCGCGGGGTGTGATGGAGACTCTATCCGATTTTGCTTCTCGGTCGAAAGCAAAACCTCTTCGCTGCTAAACACCGGCTCTTCTTGTTGGGCCAAGCAAACTCTAAGGCCGACGGCCAAGACCCAACAGCATAGGATACAGTGAAAGATGAAACGAGCAGTAACAATTGACAAGCTATACTATCCTAAGTGGGAAACTAGGGAAGTGCAAGGAAAGCCAGAAGACCGAACATAGGCTCTCCTTGCCTATCCGCTGAAAATTCCTATATATTTGCTGCTCAGTCAATCATGAAGGATAATAGGATAACGTAGAGTGTCAAATTTTCGTCAAGCCTACGCAGCCATTCTTCCTCTAGTTACACAACCAGCACGTTATACTGGAGGTGAGCGCGGTACGATTATCAAGGACCCCGCGCATATACGCTTGCGTTTTGCCCTTGCTTTCCCCGAGGTATATGAAATCGCGCAATCCCATTTAGGACTACAGATTCTCTATGATTTGTTGAATGGGCGCGCGGAGGTTCAGGCCGAGCGAGTGTACGCCCCGTGGATAGATATGGAGGCGCAACTGCGTCAACGCAACATTCCCCTGGCGTCCCTAGATACATGCACGCCACTGTCAGCATTTGACATTATTGGGTTTAGTCTGCAGTACGAACTGACGTATACTAACATCCTGATGATGCTCGATTTGGGAGGAATTCCTCTCTTTTCCCAGGATCGGGACGAGACGCATCCCTTAATCATCGCCGGAGGTCCCTGCGCCTTTCACCCGGAACCGATCGCGGATTTCATTGATGCGTTCTTGCTCGGCGACGGCGAGGAGGCAGTATTCGATATTTGTGATGTTTATCAGGCCTGGGACAAAAAGGATCGCGCGATTTTGCTCAAAGCCCTGGCCCGGATTCCCGGCGTCTACGTCCCTTCGCTCTTCTCCATGGAGTATACCACTGAGGGGACCTTGCGCTCGATCTCTGCTCAGGACCCTGAATGCACGACAGTGCAAAAAAGAATAGTCCGCGATCTCAACTCAATTCCGCCAATCAAGAATCAAGTTGTTCCAAACGTCAATATTGTCCATGATCGCATCGCAGCGGAAGTTATGCGTGGGTGCGTACGCGGCTGCCGCTTCTGCCAGGCCGGCTATATCTATCGACCGCTACGCGAACGCGATCCTCGCGCCCTACAGGAACAAATAGAAAGATTAGTCGCACAAAGCGGATATGAAGAAGTCTCTTTATTAAGCCTGAGTACGGGTGACTACAGTTGCGTCAATCCGTTGTTACGCGAACTCATGAATCGCTTCTCTGGACTAAAAGTCTCGGTTTCGCTGCCATCAACACGTGTCGACGCGCTTTCCCCACATATTCTTGAAGAGATTCGGCGTGTTCGTAAAACCGGGTTTACCCTCGCTCCCGAAGCGGGCTCACAGCGACTCCGGGACGTTATTCAAAAGGAATATAAAGAGGAGGAACTGGTCGAAGCTGCACGGCTGCTGTTCGGTCTCGGTTGGAAAAGTGTGAAACTGTACTTCATGCTTGGCCTGCCAACGGAAACTGAAGAAGATTTGCTCGGCATTATTGATCTCAGTCGTAAGGTATCCGCGGCGGGGAAACACAAACGTCAAGTCACGGCAAGCGTCTCGACGTTTGTGCCGAAACCGCACACCCCCTTTCAATGGGCTGCGCAAGTGTCTCTCGAGGAAACAGCGGCTCGTCAAGAGTTCCTCCGTAAAAATCTCCGGCGCTACGGCATTCAGTTCAAGTGGCATGATGCAAGTTCTTCTTTCCTCGAAGGCGTTTTTGCCCGTGGGGATCGGCGACTGGCGGGGCCACTGCTGACAGCCTATCGCCTCGGCTGTCGGTTTGATGGATGGACGGATCAATGCCGTCTTGATTTGTGGCAGCGAGCGTTCGCTGAACACAACATAGATTCCAATTTTTACCTACGCCGTCGTCTCCTTGATGAACCGCTACCCTGGGATCACCTTGATAGCGGAGTCGCCAAGAAATGGCTGCAACGGGATCTGGCGAAAGCGTTCGCCGCAACCTTAACGCCCGATTGTAGTGTTGAACGCTGCTCGTATTGTGGCGCGTGCGATTTCAAGACCGTTCGCAACGTCACTTATCACCTGAGTGGCGCGAAGGGCGCAGAGCATCGCGGCACTCAGGTCGACACCTGGGCCATAGAACTCTTACCGGAGCACACTGCTTGGGGTACGCGGCAGTGGCAAACGACACAAGAAAGAAAGTCAAAAGTCAAAAGTCAAAAGTCAAAAAACGAAAATAGGGAAATTGACAACTATGGAGCAGGAGTCGGCAGCTCTATTGCCGCGACGCAGCACCTAGCACCCAGCACGCAGCACGCTGATTCTCAAGCCCCAAGTCTCAAGTCTCAAGCCTCTGGAGCTGCTGAATCGTGGTTGTCTGGTGACCCAAACACAATCGCGATGAGTCCAGGTGAGAAGAAACCCGTGGTCATGCGCGCGCGCGTGACGTACAGCAAATTAGAAAGCGCGCGTTTTCTTGGAGCTAAAGAAGTCGCTACCATGTTCTCGCGCGCGGTCAGACGTGCACAACTCCCTATCGCGTACAGTCAGGGATTCCACCCACTTCCTCGACTAAGTTTTGGACCGGCGCTCCCCATGAGCGTCGAAAGTGAAGAAGAGTTTATTGATCTTGAACTGAGCGAGCATTTGTCCGCCGCTGAGATCGGCGTTCGCCTTAGTGCGGAATTGCCCCAAGGATTTAGCGTCCAACGAGCGGAAGACATCGATTTACGCATCCCGAGTATTGATGCGAGTATTCAAGCGTTTCGCTACGTTGTCGCGCTGGACTCACTCCCGGCGCATAAACGAGAACTGACGTTTCTGACGGAGGCGTTGACCGCCTACCACACCGCCACCAACGTTCCGCTGCGTAAACACACACGCGGCGGAGAGAAAATCGTTAATGCAAAATCGTTCGTAGCGAGCGTCGCGCTCGCCACTCCACGGACTTTGCATCTTGAGTTGCGGGTCACGGAGGCCGGAACGATCAAACCCCAAGATTTCGTCGCTATGTTGTTCGGGCTCGCTTCAGAGGAAGCCAAGATCGTGCGCTTAAAAAAAATTCAGACCCTATTTCATGCGGATTCGGCTGCGGAGCTTCCCCTGAACGGTGAAACGGGTGTAACCTCGCCGCTTACCAATGCGGCCCCATAAGTATTGTTACGTGAGACAACGGATTATAATCAATTCCACCGCTCAAGAAGCGAGGGTAGCTTTACTTGAAAATGACGCCCTCGTTGAGATTCACATCGAACGCGCCCAACAACGCAACATCGCCAGCAACATTTACAAAGGTCGGGTCGCGCGTGTGCTCCCCGGCATGCAAGCTGCGTTTGTCGAAATTGGGCTTGAAAAAGCCGGGTTTATTCATGTGTCGGACCTCTTCGGCGGCCCACTTCCAGCCGGTCTCTTCGAGGAGGACGATCACGATGACGCCGCCCCCGAAGATACGTTGGAAGAGGAACATGACGAAGACGAGCAGGGAGCAGGGAACGGAGCAGCACGAAAAACCGTCGCGCGACGCCACCGACGAGAACGCCCGGAATTTCATATTCCACTCGAAGAACGCATCAAGAAAAATCAAGAAATCTTGGTGCAGGTGACCAAGGAGCCTATCGGCACCAAAGGCTGTCGCTTGACGTCTCACATCTCCCTCCCGGGACGGCATTTGGTCTACACTCCAACGGTCAGCCATATCGGCGTTTCTCGACGCATCGCCGACGGCAAGGAACGCAAACGGTTGCGAGATATCGTGCAGGAACTTCGTCCGCCCGAAGGCGGGTTTATCGTTCGCACCGCTTGTGAAGGGTTGACCAAAAAAGAGATGCATGATGACATGCGTTTCCTGCTCAAGCTTTGGGGAGGGATCACAAAAAAAGCAGAAGGCGCCAGCGCGCCACTTTTGCTGCACGACGACATGGACGTCATCCTGCGGATTATTCGAGACCTTTTCACAACGGATATCCATGAAGTCATCATTGATTCAGCTCGGGACTACGAACGCGCGAAAGAGTTTGTCACCACCTTCTTGCCACGTCTCAGTGGTCGCATAATACTCAACGATCGCCCGGAGCCCATTTTTGATCATTACAACATTGAGTCGCAGATCACCAAAGCCTTGGATCGTCGAGTTTATCTCAAATCCGGTGGTCACCTCGTCATCGATCACACCGAAGCCCTGACCGCGATCGACGTCAACACTGGAAGATTTGTGGGAAAAAAAGATCAAGAAGAGACCATGCTCCAAACTAATCTGGAGGCGGCAAAGGCAGTCGTCGAACAGCTGCGCTTACGCAACATCGGCGGCTTGATCATCATTGATTTTATCGATATGGAGCGGGCGGCGAATCGCAATAAAGTCACCGAGGCGTTACGCGAGGCTTTGAAAAAGGACAAAACCCGCAGCAGCATGCGAAAGATCAGCGAATTGGGGCTCGTGCAGATGACACGCAAACGAACACGCGAGAGCCTCTTGCGTCAACTCTGCGACCCTTGCCCATACTGTGAAGGAAAAGGGTATCTCCGCTCAGTTCCAACGGTAGCGTCAGAAGTTCTTCGGCAACTGCAGAAGGAAGCTTTTCGGCATCCTTCCGCGCCCCATCTCATCGTCCGCGCCCATCCTGAAGTAGTAACCTTTCTCTACGATGAGGAAGGAGATCGCCTCGATGAGGCAGAACATTTTTTGCGAAAGCGCATCTTCCTGCGCGCGGCCTCGGAGTTTCATCACGAACAGCATGAAATCTCCGCTGGCGTCGCTACACAGGCTATTGCGGTGACAGCAGCGTCATAATCCTCGACTCTGGGGGCGGCGCTACCAGACCGTTGGCGCCGCCAGATTGGCGTTATGTCATCCAATCAAACGTGCGAGTGACCGCTTTCTTCCAGACTTGATACATTCTTTCTCGTTCGACTCCAGCAAATGAGGGTCCCCATTCCCTATCTTTTGCCCAATTCGCGCGGAGTTCATCTTCTGTGGACCAAAAACCCACGGCTAATCCAGCCGCATACGCAGCGCCGAGCGAAGTGGTTTCAGCCATTGCCGCCCGCATAACCGGAATACCGAGGATGTCAGCTTGAAACTGCATGAGTAATTCGTTGCGCACCATGCCGCCATCCACTTTAAGCGATTGTACGACAACACCGGCGTCAACGTTCATCGCGTCTAACACTTCTCGCGTCTGAAAAGCAGTGGCTTCAAGCGCGGCCCGAGCAAGGTGTCCTTTATTCGCATACTGCGTCAGTCCTACAATTACGCCGCGTGCATCGTCCCGCCAATAGGGCGCGAAAAGACCGGAAAACGCCGGGACAAAGAAGACGCCGCCGTTATTTTCTACTGTGCACGCAAGCGTTTCGATGTCATCTGAACGTTTGATCAAGCCGAGATTGTCCCGTAACCATTGCACGGCGGCGCCGGCAATCGCAATCGAGCCTTCGAGTGCATACACAACCCTGCGCTGTCCCATTTTGTACGCGACCGTCGTCAGCAATCCGCTTTTTGAATGGATGATACGTGTCCCGGTATTCAGCAGCATAAAACAGCCGGTTCCATAGGTGTTCTTTACCTCTCCCACGGCAAAACACGTCTGCCCAAAGAGGGCCGCCTGTTGATCGCCAAGATCGCTGGCAACAGGAACTCCAGCCAGAAGACCACACGCTTCCCCATACACTTCGCTCGAAGATTTGATCGTGGGCAGCATTGCACGCGGTATATCCATAAGCTGCAAAATCTCAGGATCCCACTCTAACGTCTCCAGATTCATCAACATCGTGCGACTGGCGTTCGTCACATCAGTCACGTGGACCCCGCCCGACGTTCCACCAGTCAAGTTCCAGATCAGCCAGGTGTCGATCGTACCGCATAGCAAATCTCCGGCTTTTGCTTTGGCGGCGATACTGGGCGCACGGTCGAGAATCCATTTCAGTTTGGGACCAGAGAAGTACGTCGCCAGCGGAAGACCGACTTTGCGGCGCAATTGATCCGGCCCTCCCACCGCAGCCAAGCTTTTACAGATATCTGCCGTGCGGATATCCTGCCAGACAATAGCGTTGCCAACAGGTTCGCCGGTGTCACGATCCCATACCACAACAGTTTCACGTTGGTTGGTAACGCCAACAGCCACAAGATTATCGGGATTGACGGCGCCTTGTTGTAAAGCGTGAGCGACAACGTCTTGAACACATTGCCAGATTTCTTGGGGATCGTGTTCAACCCAGCCAGGCTGAGGGTAGATTTGTCGGTGTTCTTTTTGTGCCCTTGCAACGACAGTTCCCTGCTGGTCAAAAATCATGCAGCGAGAACTAGTCGTTCCTTGGTCAATAGCGGCGATGTAAGGGGACATCGGAGAAAAAAACGGAGAGCGGGAGATGGAGAGAACCGGAGACAGGAATCTTTGCTTATCTCCGATTCCCCGATTCGCCGGTTCTCAGTTTCAGCCTTTTCTGCCAAGAGCTAAAGGTTAAAGACTCTCTACTACCTACGCCAACCCTAACTCGCGCAGCTTGTCAGAGGTCGGATGTCCCTGATTATCCCAACCTCGGAGCTGATAATATTCGTCGAGCATAGGAGGGAGATCGACAACATGGCCTTTGCTTGGCCCTTCGGTGAGCGGTTCACCGGTAATGCGCGGAGGCAGGTTATCATCCGCACGAGTGAGTCCGGCCGCATTGTTAAACAAGCGCTCTAGATTCCAGATGCGCTCCCCAACTTTGAGCATGTCTTCAGGGCCGCCGACGTTATGCCCAAGAGACTCACTCACCATCGCCGTCACATCCTCACCAGGGTTCATATCGAACGTCGAGAACAAACAAATGCCCGAGGCATCCACGAACGATGTGGTGTTCTGCAGGATCGTCAACCAGTACGGCTTGTCCTTCGTCGTAAATGGATCTAGTTTAATCGGGTTGCCAAAGTGTTCTAGGGAAATCGTATAGCCGCGCAGATGGCAGGCGCCGCGATTCGAGGTCGCATAGGCGAGGCCCATGCCGATCGAGCCGCGCGGGTCGTAGGCGGCAAACCCTTGTTTCTTGGACCCCATGAACAATTCCGGATGCCCGTAGTGTTCTGCTAAGCGATAGCCGCCCTCAGCCAGCCAGTGACCGATCGGTCCCTTCCGAAACGCCTGCGCTTCCAACAGTTTCACCATGGCGTCAGCATCACCAAATTTTAAGGGAAAGCCGATGTCGCTCTCAGGAATATAGCCCTTTTCCGCCAGTTCGATCGCCGTGCCGATGGCAATGCCAGCCTCAAGAGTATCGAGCCCGTATTCGTTGCACAGGTAGTTTGCCTTGATGACAGCGGCCAAGTTATCGACGCCGCAGATCGTGCCGACACCGTAGATGGTCTCATACTCAGGGCCTTCACCCCGACCGTCAAACTGTCCGTGCCCGGTCACTTTCGTCACACGCCCGCAGTGAATCATGCAGCTATGACAACCACGGTTACGCGTCATGAAGTCTTTCTTCACAACCGTTCCATCAACAGCTGCCGCTCCACTGAAAACGCCCATCTGGAAGTTGTTGGTCGGCAACATCCCCACCATGTTCATGTATGATACCGTGCCGGCAGTGCCAAGCATGGTCAGGCCTCCCGTCGTGGGGCCTTTTACTAATTTATCTCGACCTTTTAAGACGGCTTGCGTGAAAGCAGCGGGATTGGCGATCTTCAACCCTTTCGTGCCGTACACCGCAACCGCCTTAAGATTTTTCGAACCCATGACAGCACCGACACCAGACCGACCAGCGGCGCGGCCTTTGTCATTCATGACACAGGCTGTGCGGGCAAGATTCTCACCCCCTTGCCCAATGGAAGCAACTCGTGCTTCGGGATGCGTTTCTTCACGTATCATGTTTTCCGTGTCGTCAACGATTTTTCCCCAGAGGTGTTTGGCTCCGCGAATTTCGACCTTATCATCGTGGATGTAGAGATATACCGGCTCTTTCGCTTTTCCCTCGATCAAGAGGTACTCATAGCCCGCATACCGTAACGCCGGGCCCCAATAGCCACCGGAGTTTGAGCAAGCAATCGCTCCAGTCAAAGGGGATTTGGTGATGACCATGTAGCGGCCGCCGGTCGGCGCGTAGGTGCCGGTCACCGGACCAGTCGCAAAGATCAGTGGATTCCGCGGATCGAGGGCGTCGACCTTCGGGTCGATGTTATCCATGAGGAGCTTGCTGCCCACACCTCGACCGCCAATAAAGTCCTTGATCATTTGTTCCGGCACGGCCTCTTTACGGATTTGGCCGGTACTCAGATTTATACGAAGAACAGTCGCTCCTTGCATAACGCCTCCCTACTTAGGCAACAGTGCAAATGGCAGAAAGATTTTTCTGAGGGTCTATCACGTCCGGCAAGGTCGAACAAGGACAGAGGTCAGTAATCAGTAGCCTGTGGGCAATA
>JBFWZL010000050.1:0-18431 GCA_050185455.1 Binatia bacterium
GCGGAGTCTGAGGGACCGAAATCGCCTATAATCAGGCGCGAGCGAGCGGCAGGTTTGGGGGAGGAGTTGTTAAGACTGCTCTGTCCTTGCGCTGTCATACGACAATCCTCTCTTCTGGTGTTCGGAGGGGGGAGGCTGCCAGCGAGCGAGCTTCCCTCTCGGTGTCCGCCTCAGCGCCAGTGAACGGCAAAATGTCACTGATCCGATAGATATCAAAGCTTTTGGCCTTGAGAGTGGTGACAGTCCGGTACGAGATATGATGATCAGCCAAGTAACGCACGGTTCACAAAGGATAGGGCCGAGTTTGTTCGGATGCCAGCCAGGCGCCGTAGGCCGCAGCCTGTCTCACATCTGCTTCACTCAACTCAGGATAATCTTGGGCAATTTCCTGTGGCGTCAAGCCGGAGGCGATCATCCGCAGAATGACAGCGACGGTAATCCGCGTGCCACGAATAGTCGGCTGCCCTTGGCAAATCTTGGGATCAACATTGATGCGGTCGAAAGTCATAAAATCCTCTTGGCAAAGGCTAAGCTTCAGCTTCCACGCGAGCAAGGGGGTCATCCGGGAAATACCTTGTCAAGGATAACCCCTCTCCAGCAGTCGGACAAGGGGAAATTGTTCACGGAACGTAGGCGTAGCGTGCGCACAGCGCACGCTACGACCACTAACGGAGACAGGCAAGTGAGAATATCAGGTCTAGGCTTTCAATTCTTGTTGCAATCGTTCGGCAAGCCAGATGCGCGCGAGCGTGGTGGCGTCAGTCGTGCGCTGTCGCGCAAGCCGACTCAAGACCGCTTTCATCGCAGGTGGGATGCGCATATTGAGCTGGGCCGTATTGCCTTGGACAAGCGCATCTTCCAAAAGTTGCTCAAGGTCGCTCCGATCTTCGACAATCTCCGACACGCCAGTCTCCAAGCGGTTAAAGACATCATGCGTAGTGGTCCAACGAACGATCTCTTCGTCAGTCGCTCCTTTGCGAAGAGGAGGAATGGAAATTGAGCGCTTGGGTTTCTTCATCGATGCATGTTCCTGTAGCGCCGCCTCTGGGCGTCTGTCATTCGGTTCATATGGAACACTCGTAGACGACCGTCCGCAAGCACGCGGTACACAATATGGAGGTAGTCCCCTGCCAAGTTTCGCCCCAACAGCTCGTAGACACTGTCGAACCCACGTTGACTACGGATTTTGAGTGGACGGCTTGCCGCCAACAACGACGACGCTTATTGCCTCCGTGCCAGTGGGAGCCGTCACTGGACCGATTTCCATCGCGGTAGGAACAGCAACGGCGACGTCGAGTCAAAACTTTACCGTAACGCAACAGCCGATTATCACCTCTGTCAGTCCAAAAGTTGCTCTATCAGGAACTACTTTCGTGAACCTACAGGTCACGGGCCTCAATCTCACCGGCTCAACGTTTTCCTTTCTGCCGTCGTTCGCTCCGCCGGCTATTACCGTGAACACTGCCTCTGTCGATCCCTCTGGTGCGTCAGCCACGTTAAATGTGACTATGGGAAACCAGGCGGGTCAATTTGTGCTGGTTGCGACCAACGCCGATGGCAGTTCAGATACTGCTCCGACCGCAGGCAACACCTTTGGGGTTGTTGACTCTCAGCGGGTGAACGACGATGACGACGGCGATGGGTTCCCCAATGGACTTGAGCTGATCTTGGGCAGCGACCCATTTGATAAGGATAGTGTACCCTCGCCTCAATCGCTCAGCCCCACGGCCACGGCAGGATTGACGTTTTCAGTGGTGAATACGATCGCACCGCCAATACCTCCAGGGGTTTCGACGGTGGAAGTGACAGGACCAACTTTTTCAATTGTAAACAATGTGAATCCTGGTCAGCCGTTACAAACAAATGAAGCGGCGAGTCCGACGTTTAGTATACAAAACCAAGCAGGTCAGTAGGTGAAGGAGAGGCACATGATCGTGCAGTGGAAAGAAAATGTCTGGACGCTCGCCTGTGCGGGCATAATGTCATTCCTCCGCGAACGGATTGCACGGGCGGACAAGCCGCCCGTGGCACTCACGCGTCGTTTTCTTCCTCAAGGGTGCATGAGTGGCTCATGGTCGCGAATACGGGAATCCAGGGCTTGGCGCCTGCAATTGCAAATTGCGCTGCTCGCCCTTTTTCTTACCGGAGTGTTGCGATACCCGCCACCTGCTCGCGCCCAACAGTTCTTCGACAGCGGCTCGAACGGCAGCGATGGTGCGCTAAACTTGACTACGCCAGGGACGGTAGAATTTGATCCCACAACGTTTAATCCACCGCTCGACCCGGATGGTGATAACGTCTACCACTTCACCACGATCACCATCGCTGCCGGGGTCACCGTGCATCTATTGGTGCGAAAGGTGAACGGCCCGGTGTTTTGGTTAGCGTCCGGAGCAGTCCAGATTGATGGCGCGATTGATCTCAACGGCGAGAATGGAACTTCTATTGGCTCGACCTTTGAAAGCCGTTTACGAGCCATGCCAGGATCGGGCGGGTATGCTGGCGGCATTGCCGCTTAGGGTGTCCCACGCATCCGGCTTATCCTGCCGGACATGTGGCCATTGCTGGCGCCTGTACGACGATGTTGAAGGCATTTTTTACCGAATCTTTCGTCATTCCCAGTCCCGTAGTGTCAATTCCCGATGGTCTCGCACTTGTGCCGTACAAAGGCGCTGATCTGACGGTGGGTGGGGAATTGAACAGGTTGGCGTCCAATCTCGCTTTGGGACGCAATACCGCTGGCGTGCATTGGCGCTCAGATGGCATCGCAGGACTCAAGCTGGGGGAGGCGGTGGCGATCAGTATCCTGACCGATCTGCGTGCGACCTGTCCCGAGCCCTTTGAGGGTTTTTCTTTCACTACATTTGGCGGCTCGACCATCACGATCTGAAAAAGATACGGCAGACAAAACATTACGGACAGTCAGCGGCCCGTGGCGCGCAGAAAAACTGGGCCGCGCGCGGCAGCCAGCGGCAGGTTGACCTCTCCCTTATGGTCGCGGCTCAGATCGACCGGAACGCGCTCGGTTTCGGGTATAGGCTTGATGTTACAGGGAAGACGAATAAGCAAGAGGCGAAACGAAAGGTAGGCGGCGCGGAACGCAAACGCGCAAGCCATCATGATTGCATGACTTTGGAAGTTCTTGCTTCTCGGGAAATTTTCCGAGAGTTTTTTTGTTATTCTGCTGCTGAACTCAGCGTGGGCGGAGGCCTGTCGGGGTGTGAGGAGACGTAAGGTTGAGAACACCGAGTGGAGCGCGTTACGATAAAATGTGGCCTTTAAGGCGCAATGATTCAACTTGGTCTTCCCTTACTGCCACGCCACTTTGATAAAGCCACAGAAAGCGGCAAAGCAATGCTAGGATTGCGGTGTGACCGTTTTGAGAAAGACCCTGGTTTCCGCCCGGACAACCTACACCGCGTCTAAGACAAACCGAAAAGGGATGAGGGTATGCACCCCTTTCGGTCCTCTCGCGTAAGATGAGTGCTTAAGGAGGTTTCATAACCGCAGCGCTAATGGATAGAGCAGAGACTGCGCCAAAAAGCGCACGGCGGGAACGGCGACTGCGTCTCCCATGGCCTTATAGCCGTCATTATATGACCCAGGGATTTTGTAACATTTGGGCGCGCCCATGAGACGCGCGGCTTCTTGGACGGTTAGGAGTCGAGTATGTAAGGCTCCGTTTTGTGCAATGACGAGTACTTGCCGACTGCTACCACCTTCCGGCGTACGCAGGCATCCGGCAACGCCGTCGAAACGGAGTTCAAGCACTTGGCGGCCGTTACGCGTTCTTTTGTACCCTGGAATGACTGTCTCTCCTAATTGCAAGGCGCTGGCAAGACGTTCCCGATGTGCTGGAGGAATGAGGCTCAAATTGTGTGCTGTTCGTTGGGAATCGTCAGAAGGTGTGTGGAAGTCAATCACTGCTTTCAGAAAAAGCGTTCGTTGTGTCGGCGCCGGTAAACGCCACCATATCCAGTTCGGCAGCTTGTCCGCAGCTTTCTGAATGGCGCGGGAATGCGCCCAGCCTGGAGTGTGGTCGCGGAGGCCTGTGATGTCAACGCTTTGATCAACGCCAACAACAAAAATGCGCGGGCGTGACTGCGGTGTCCAATGACGAGCATCAATTGCTAAGGCGCCGACGCGGTAACCGCGCTCCACCAGGGCTCTATGTAACCGGCGATAATGCATACCACCACGAGCAGAAACCAATCCCACTACATTTTCGGCCACGACGATTGGCGGGCGGCTGAGCATATCATCCATGACGCGCAGCCAACACCAGACCAAGCCGCTGCGTGTGCTGGAGATCCCTTGCTGGTTCCCGGCGAGCGATAAGTCCTGACAGGGAAAACTCGCCCAGGAAAGAAGCGCGCGAGGAAGCGTTTTCCCTTCAATAGTGTCGATGGAGCCAAGGTGAAAATTTTCTCGTGGGTGGTTGGCGCGATACACCGTCGCTTTTTTCGGGCAGATGTCGTTCGCCCAGACTGCCGTAAAATACGGCTTCAGCGCCGCAGTGACGAGACCGCTACCGGCAAAGAAGTCGAGAAAGGGCAGTTTAGTGGAAACAGTTGAGGTCTTCACGGCAGCGAGGGGAAAGGCGACCTCTTTTGTAACTTCTTTCAACATCTGTCATTCTTGTCATGCAAACTGCAGAAAGATATATCGTGCCGTGTATATGGAGGCAACTTCAAGAAATGAGCGGAGAGATAAAGTAATAACCATGCGTAGACTACTGCGGTTCATTTGTTTTGGTTCGCTCTGTTTTTTCTTCCTTTCAGAGTCCCAGGTGATGGCGACCCCCGTGGTGGACGAGCCTTTGGAAACGAACTTGGCAACCAAAGAGGTGAAAGTTTTCGGGATTATCTATCCCACACGTTTCAACTCCGCTCAAGGAGAGGAAGCGCGATATCATCTCCTTGTCTGGAAAGGCGGTGTCTCCACGAACGCCCTGATTGAGACTCCCGTGGATGATCTGAAATTTCATGATGCTCTCGTCTCACTTGGCGCTCATCCGGGCGATAATCTCACGATGGCCTCATGGAACAAGCGTCACGATCCAAACCACCCAGCGTCAAGAAAAAAAGTTGCAGGTTCCCCGCTCAACGTACGACTCTCGTGGGAGGATAAGCCGTTAGGCATCTCGATTGAGCAAGCCTTTCGTGTCCTACAAGGACAGGTGAATGATTCTCTTCGTCCATCTCTAGTTCCTAGCCCCGAGTGGCGCTTCGGCGGTAATCGCGATCGGTTGTTCAACAAAATTCCGTTTGCCCCTCGTCCAGGGTGTCTCGCCTGTCTCTACAGCTGTCCGAGCGGCAAGGTGAGTAATGGCGCGCTGAGTGTGCATGATTACGTGGAGACGCCCTCGCGCTTTACGGTTAACACCGATATTTTGCCGCCGGACGGAACGCCGGTGATTGTGACGTTTTCTCTTGTCCAGTGACCTATGATTAGCTCTCGGCCTCGTATTACTGTCATTATTCCCGTGTTGAATGAAGAAGCAACTTTACCGTCAGTTTTAGCCGACATTCCGCGCGAGCTTGTAGAAGAGGTAGTGGTTGTGGATAACGGTTCATCTGATCGCACCGCTGCTGTGGCGCGCATGAATGACGCGACTGTCCTGAGCGAACCCCGTCGCGGTTATGGTTCGGCGTGTTTGGCGGGCATTGCCTATCTCAATGAGAAGGCTCCAGACATTGTGGTCTTTCTGGACGGAGATTACAGTGATCACCCGGAAGAAATGGCTTTGCTTATTCAGCCTATTGTTGCTGGAGAATATGACTTGGTGATTGGCTCTCGCACGAAAGGCCTTGCCGCGCCTGGAGCGCTCTTGCCCCAGGCGCGGTTCGGCAATGCCCTGGCGACATTGCTCATCCGCTTCCTCTATGGATTCTCCTACAGCGATTTAGGGCCATTTCGCGCGATCCGTTTTCCTGCGCTTCTGGAGTTGGGGATGGTTGATCGGAACTACGGCTGGACGGTGGAAATGCAAATCAAAGCCGTGCGTAAAGGCTTGCGTATTGTCGAGACGCCGGTCAGTTATCGTAGACGCGCCGGCGGCGCGTCAAAAGTGACCGGCACGCTCAAAGGCACTCTGCTCGCTGGTTGTAAAATTTTGTGGACGGTATTTCGTTATACGTGGAGAGCGGCGTGATTGAGAAAACAATTGAATGGAATCTGGCCTTTGCGACGGACGAAGTTGTGACTGGCGTGGAGAAGATGCTCGCCAAATTGGGGTATGCTTTTTCTCGGACGGAAAAGGCGGAAGAGACCTATTTTCAAGCAACGCCGCCGCACGGGACGCTTGCTTTTCTGGTGCGCCCACTGGCTTCTCACCGGAGCCCGTTTAACATCCAGGTGACCCTTCATCGAACGTTGTTGATAACGACCTACTCGGAATTCTCTCCGCCTATGGAAGAAGCATTACAGCGGAATTTAACACTGGCCTTTTTACGCGTCGGCGGATGAATCCGACTGTAGATTGTGGATTGGCGAACAATGCGGGTTTCAGTTGTCATTCCCACGCTCAATGAAGCCGCAAATATCGCTCAGACGCTCTCGCTCGTGCGGCAAGCCGGAGAGTGTGAACTCGTTGTGGTCGATGGTGGAAGCAGCGATGCTACCCTCGAGATTGCTCTCCGATATGCCAACCTCGCTATAGTGACTCCGCATGGACGGGCGAGACAGATGAATGCTGGCGCACGTGCGGCGACTGGCGAGGTGCTCCTTTTTTTACATGCGGATACTGTTTTGCCGAGTAGATTCTCCAAGCTGCTCCAGCACGTTCTCGAAGATTCGACAGTTATAGGCGGGCGGTTTGACGTACATCTTGATGCCGTCGGTTGGCAGTTCCGAATGATCGAGACCTTGATGAACGTCAGATCGCGACTCTCGCGTATTTCTACCGGCGATCAAGCCATGTTTGTCCGCCGGGAGGTGTTTCTCGCCCTTGGTGGCTTTCCCGAGTTAGAGTTAATGGAAGACATTGAACTCAGCCGAAGGCTAAAACGAGTAGGGAAAATTGCGTGCCTCCGTGAACGAGTGAAAACCTCCGCCCGTCGTTGGCAACGAGACGGAGTGTGCCGCACGATCATGCTGATGTGGATGCTGAGGTGCGCGTATTTTCTTGGGATGTCGCCGCGACAATTGAAGACGTTTTACGTGGATACGCGTTGATTTTTATAGCACCTGGCTCGCTTTGCTTTATGGCCCGCTCACTACGTTCGCTCTATAGCTTATGGCCAGAGCTTCCTTACCATAGAGCGAGTGAAACGAGCGAGCCATGCGGCGCCATCTGTGTTACTGAATCTCCCCCGCGTAGATGCCCATTACCGTGCGCAAAAATGAAAGCCCTTCGTCTTTTTGTCGCTGGAATGAGTTGCGACCGATGATAGAGCCAAAGCCGCCGCCGTCACGAATAGCGCGCGCTTCGTTGAAGAATGCTTCATCTTCACTCTTTGCTCCGCCGGAAAAAATAACAATACGCTTGCCGTTAAACGAGCTCTGGACGACGTGACGAACTCGGTCGGGAAGAGTGTCGATGGGAATGTGGTATTTCTGGTAGACCTTCTTTGCTTCTCCCAATTCAACATGGGCGCTAGGAAGCTTCACTTTGATAACGTGAGCGCCGATCTGGGCGGCAATCTGCGCGGCATAGGTGACGACGTCGACTGCAGTCTCTCCTTCTTTGCTCAGATCCGATCCGCGCGGATAAGACCAGAGCACCATCGCCAAGCCTTTGGACTTGGCTTCCTTGGCGAGTTCTCGGGCTTGTTCATACATGATCCGGGCTTGGGAAGATCCAGGATAGATCGTGAAACCTATTGCCGTACAACCCAGGCGCAGGGCGTCGTCAACGCTGCCAGTTACAGCAGAGAGGGGATCTTTCTCGTCATGGAGAACTTCGTGATTATTGAGCTTGAGAATTAAGGGAATCTCTCCCAGGAATTTGCAGACGCCTGCTTCGATAAAGCCAAGCGGAGCAGCATAGGCGTTACAGCCCGCTTCGATCGCTAATTGGAAATGATAGTCAGGATCATAACCAGCAGGGTTTGGAGCAAAACTACGGGCTGGCCCATGTTCAAAACCTTGATCGACGGGAAGGATCACCATTTTTCCCGTGCCTCCGAGGCGGCCATGATTGAGCATCCGCGCTAGATTTGCCCGGACGCCAGGGTTATCACTCTCGTACCAGTTCAGGATCTCACGTACGCGTTCCGTCATACATAACCTCCTCGATGATGGAGTATTTTTTCTAATAAGATACTTTCATCTATAAAACGACTCAGCAAGTGCAACATCCTCCTCACTGCCTATGAGCAGTGGTGTCCGTTGGTGCAGGGCAGTAGGAACGATATCGAGGATACGCTGCGTTCCGTTGCTGGCGCGGCCGCCCGCTTGTTCTATAATCATGGCCATGGGGGCGCACTCGTACATCAACCGCAGTTTGCCCTCTTTGTTTTTGGGATCAGCGGGATACAGGAAAATTCCTCCCTTGATTAACGTCCGATGGAAGTCTGCGACTAGTGAGCCTACGTACCGGGCGGAATACGGTCGTCCCGTGGGTTTATCATTCTGTTGTACGTAGTCAACATACGCCCGAGTAGTAGGAAACCACTCGTTTCGTCGTCCTTCGTTAATGCTGTAAATATTGCCTCGCTTGGGAATGCGAATTTTCTCATGGGTGCAGATGAATTCACGAATGCGCGGATCTAAAGAGAAACAATTAACCCCGTTCCCTGTAGTATAGATTAAGAGCGTGCTCGGTCCGTAGAGCGCGTACCCGGCCGCGACCTGTTGGTTGCCTGGAAGGAACAGTGCTTTTTTAAGATCCGCCCCGCTGACGCTTTGAGGGCGACGATGTACGGAAAAGATGGACCCGATAGTGACATTAACATCAATGTTCGACGAGCCGTCCAGTGGGTCGACGAAGATCACATACTTCCCCCGTTCGGCATTTCCGATAATTGGTTCCGGCTGTTCTAATTCCTCGGAGACGAGTTCAGACACGAGCTGACCGTATTCGAAGGCTTCGAGAAACGCATCATTTGCGATGCTGTCTAGCTTTTGCGTCATCTCGCCTTGGATATTGATATCTCCGGTCTCCCCCAAAATATCGACGATGCCAGCACGAGTGAGGTCATGGGCAATCGTTTTTATTGCTACCCCGATTTGCGACATCAGCAGAGAGAACTCGCCCGTAGCGCCGGGCGAGGCTTGCTGTTGCATGAGTAAATGCCGTGTAAGTGTAACGCCTGTTCTCATCTTAGTTTTTGTCATAGCGCACTCCCAGGAGAGGATGTGTCTTTTTCTACCACAGGACAGCAGGTTAGGGAAAAGGGGGGAGGTGAGTCTTTGTTGGGGTTGGGCGGACAAGAAAGGCGACGATGGGGGTGGTGTGGTGGTGGAGGCGGCGTCGCCCTCCCTGTCCGTGTCCAATATTAGAGAACGGCAAGAACGACCAAACCTTTAGGAGGAGGTGTGGTTTTTCTCTGTTTGCCCACATTCGCGGAAAAAGACTGTACTTTTCCGGGATACTACGTCGTTCGGAACACAAGGGAGAGTCTCCAAAATCACTGTGCTGATTCTACGAGTAATCGTCGGGCGCGTTCACAAAGCGTTGCCATCTTTAGCTGTTCTCCTAACTCGATAGCCTGTTGCAAATAGCGCTTTGCTTGATTTCTTTGTGCGTCCTGGTGTTTGGTGGTTGACGTTTCTGATGATTGTTCTGGTGTAATAGCGGGTTTCCCATTTTTTAATAACAAGTCCCCTAATTCCACGGCGGCGTGTGCGAGAAGCGGGAGACTCCGCATCCGGGTTGCTAAGTCAAACGCCGTCCGCAGATGCAACCCTGCTGCTTGCTTTGTGTCGTCGGCGCCGCTGGCCAGCAATCGTCCATTCGTCAAATGCACGGCGCAAAGAAACCAGGTACTGGCGCTTTCCTCTGCTTTTTGCAAGGCTTCTCGGGCAAGCTGGCGAGCCTCTTCCTTGCGTTCATCGCGAGCTATAAGCTCCGCGAACCAGGCGCCTGCCAATTCACAGAATGGAAGCCGCTCTTGCCACGTGCGCATGAGATGCGAGGAAGGCATAACGGCCAAATCGTGGGCGGTTGAGGCGGCAAGGTAATCATGCAAAGAACCGACGAGTAAAACGCCCGTCGTCGGACTGACTTCTTCCATGATTGAGAGCGCTTTTGCGATTTCTGCTTTTGCCTGTTCTTGCTGTTCATAAAGATCAAACAACAGCGCCAATCCCCAATGCACAACGGCTTGCGGCATGCGGTTGCTGTGGCGCTCCGTCAACTCGGCAGCCTCTCGAAGGGCGCGTACTCCTTGCTCAAATTCTCCCAGAAAACCTCGACAGACTCCGGCAATCGCCAGGCAGTGGGCGTGTGGATGGATGATGAACCCCATTTGCGCCCACGCGAATTGATGTTGTTGTATGAGCTCCAGTCCATCCTCAGCTATTTGGCGGGCTTCGGTGAAGGAGCCTGCAATCCATAACAGGTGCGCTAGCGGACCAGCAGTGATGGCTTGAAGATGCACGTTTCGTTGGGCATCCGCGACTGCTTTTGCCGCGCGTGCATGCGGCAGGCCGGTCCGTGGTTGTCCGCGCAAAATGTAGGCGACAGCCAGGGTGGCGTGCAATTCCGCCAGCAAATGCGCATCGTCTACTCTTCGACAGACTGCTTCGGTAGCCGCGAACTGAGTGCGAATAGGGGCATCGTCGTTGTGTTGCCGTGAGAGGACGTTGATGAGATGCAAGCGTGTTCGTATCTCTTGTCGATCTCGTTCCGGCGCGTGCGGTTGTGTTGCCAAAAGACGCAAAACTCCTTCCCAAAAATACTGAGCGTCGCCGTCTGCGTAGAGTGATGAAGCACGTCGGCCGGCAAGGTCCAGATAATAGAGCGCTTTCGTTGAGTTAGCACTATGATGATAATGGTATGCTAACAGACTTACATATTCTGGCAGTTTATCCGCGTAGATGGCTTCCATGGCGTTGCCTACACGTTCATGTAACGCCATGCGAGGTTCGTGGAGGAGACCATGATAGGCGACTTCCTGAGTTAACGCATGTTTGAAGGAATAAATACTGTCGGGGTAGAGAGCGGATTCGTATAAGAGTTCCCTGGTTTCTAAAAGGTGAAGCGCGTGCTCGAATTCGGCTTCTGGCATCGCCGCAACCTGGGCAAGAACCAATCGTGGGGCTTCTCGCCCGATGACTGATGCAGTCTGCAAGAGACTTTTGGCAGGCGGCGGCAAGCGATCAAGACGGCTTGCCAGCACTCCCTGAACCGTGGGCGGCAGTGCCCATCTTGGAACCATTGCTGTTGGGAGCTTGGCAGTGGCAGATTCGACCAGTGCTCCAGTCTCGCGCAGATTTTGAACGATCTCTTCAAGGAAAAACGGGTTGCCGCCGCTCCGTTCACAAATCACCGACGCCAGAGGAATGCCATTCGCTGCAGCGCCGACCAGGGCAGTGAAGAGCGAGGCGAGGATATCCGGCGGCAGCGGCTCAAGTTGCATTTTGTGGATAAAAGATTGTTCTCCCCACGAGTAGGCGTAGCCTGGGCGAGAACTACATAACAGCAAAACCGGGAGCGCAGCCGTACTCGCCATGAGAAAATGAAGAAACGTGAGGCTACGCGCATCCAACCAGTGGAGGTCTTCAATAAGAAGCGCAACTGGTTGCAGTCGGCACTGGAGCGCAATAAGCTGTTTGACGCCATCAAGAATTTGCTTCAGTTTTGCTTCCGCCGAGAGGTTCGCAACTGCTGGATCGTCGTTGGTGACTCCCAACAAGTCAAGGAAAATTGGCGCGAAAGAAGTGAGAGAATCATGGACATTCGTCAGCGCTGTTTGCAATTTATCTTGATAAGCGGCAGGTGAATCTTGATCGGTGATGCCACAATACCGTTTGAGCATGTCAATAAGCGGTAAGTATGCGCGCGTTTTGCCATAAGCGAATCCTGCTCCTTCGATCAGCAGAAATCCTTGTTTTTGTAATCCGCGCTTGAGTTCTTCTAGCAATCGAGATTTGCCAATACCAGCTTCGCCGGTGAGCAGTACGACCTGTCCATGGCCGGACGCGGCTTTGGCGGCGAATTCTTCCAGCTGCGTCAGTTCGCGTGCACGACCGACAAACGGGCTGAGTCCAGATGCAGTCCGAGCGGTGAGGCGAGAATGAGAAGGGTCAGGGCTGAGCAGTTCGTATATGGCGAGCGGCTCTTTCGCGCCTTTCACTTTGGTGACTCCACGTGAAATGAAACGAAAGGCATGTTCAGTGAGATGATAGGTAGAGGCAGTGATAAATGTGGAACCTGGGGCCGCCAAGGTCTCCATCCGCGCCGCTAGGCCGACAGCATGGCCCACCGGAGTATATTCCATAAAAAGATCATTCCCAATTGCGCCGACAACGACCTCGCCAGTATTCACCCCAACTCGAATCTGTAACTCGCTATCGTGCTGGCGCCGCAGCTCCTCTGCATAGCGACGGACGGCTTCCTGCATGCGCAAGGCTGCGTACAGGGCGCGGTGAGGGTGATCCTCCTGGGCAAGCGGAGCGCCAAACAGCGCCATAATGCCGTCCCCCAGCACACGGCTGACAGTTCCCTCCGCGCGATGGACGGCGTCCATCATCAATTGAATACACGGATCGAGGAGCCGCTTACTCACCTCCGGATCGAGACCTTCCAGGATATCCATCGAGCCTTTGATGTCGGCGAAAAGGACGGTAATGATTTTTCGTTCCCCTTCGAGAGCGGATTTACCGGAAAGGATACGCGAAGCGAGGTGAGGTGGGGTGTAACTTGCAGGAGAATGTGGAGAGGAGAGTTGGGACGAAGCAAGAGGGGCGGCAAATAGCGCCGCGCCGCAGTCGCTGCAGAACTTCTTACCCACAATGATAGGAACACCGCACTGCGGGCAGGCGAGGGCAAGCGGCGTTCCGCATTCTTCACAGAACCTTGCTTGCTGCCGATTACCGGCTCCGCACTTTACGCATTGCATGGGAGACTCCGCCTCGATGTCAACCAAGAAAGACGCGCCACGCAATACGTAACACATCATACGGAACGCGTGTTGCGTGAAGGCGAACTCTTTGTTTGCGTTCTCCTTGAGAGAGTGTCTAGTTTTTTAGCGTTTCAGGAATTGGATTACCGGCCACAAGGCAACGTCCAAGATTTCATGGGTATACTTCCTCCGCGAGCATTGAAGGATGGTCTACCACATCGATGTGGGATTGCAAGAGTAAAAACGACTGGAGATTCCAGCCGTCGGTGCTGTGTTGTAATGAAGCCTTTGGCGTACGCCAGCCATACTGAACCTAACTTTCTTTCTCGATTGTTGCCTCAATTTTAATCGCTTGCATGATAAGGAAGAAATGGCAGGGAGCATCGTGGCTGTCAATCCGAGTGAAAAAATCAAGCATCAAAAAACTGAACCGTCGGCAATTCTTTGAGCAGACCTTTTTCTTCGCTCGTCCCCCAGCTAGAATCTGCCGCTATATTACAGCAGAGGAGGGGAACTTATGAGTCAACTGCCAGCAGATCTACGAGAATTCATGGAAACACTGCGCGTACCGAAGGGCGTTAATCCGGCGGATATGCTCCAACGTTATGACGACATTATGAATGGCAACCCACCGCCAGTCGGAGCCGTGCATGACAACGTCCTGCTCCGTGAAATTGCCGGGTGGAAAGTGACGGCGGATATCTCCGTGCCCAAAGGCGCGGGTCCGCACCCCGTGTTAGTGTATTTCCATGGCGGTGGTTGGACGATGGGCAGTCCGAAGACGCACCTCCGTGTAGGGAGAGAGTTCGCCGCGGGTGGATATCTCACGATCAATGTGGATTACCGTCGCGCACCGAAGCATCGGTTTCCCGCCGCCTTTGATGACTGTTTTTTCGCCGCTCAGTGGGCGGTGGAGAATGCCGCACAGTACGGTGGAGATGCAAAACGGCTCGCGGTTGGCGGTGATTCCGCTGGTGGAAATTTAGCGGCAGCGGTGTTGGCCGAGTCCATCCAAAAAGGCGAGCCGAAGATCAATGTAGGCGTGTTGCTCTATGGTGTGTTCGATTATCATAAAGCGATCTCCGCGCTAGGAACGACAGGGCCGAGCACGCAATTCTATCTGCCCGAAGATCAATATGAGGCGTTGCGCGGGGATCCTCGGGTGAGTCCGCTTTCCCTGTACGCAAAATTTCCACCCTGTTATATCGGGGTCGGCACAAAAGATCCTATCCTGCAGGAATCGCTGGAGTTGGCAAAACGGATGAAGGAAGCTGGTATCGATCACGACTTGCATGTCATCGAAGGCGCGCCGCACGGGTTTTTCCAGCTCACGCCCTTGTCAGCCTATACTGAAGGGTACAAACGAGCCTTGGCCTTCATGGACCGCTATCTTAAAAAGTAACGATTGTAGAGATGCCCCGAGGGGCGTCTCTCCTGAGAAATGTACCCAAGTGTCGGGCGTGTTCTATGTTTTTTCTACAGGGCACTAGGCAATTGACCTGTGTTCTCTTTTGTTATTTCTTCCCCCCGCCCCATGGTCCAGGATGACGCCAGAGATAAGGTAGATCAATGATAGCTCCGGGCGTGTGAATCTCTGCCAACGCGTTTAAGGCATCGCTCAGTACCCAGCGCTGCTGCGCTGCATTGAAAGGTTCCCCTAACGGATGCCCATACGGCCAGCGTAAAAAGAGCGCACGTGGCGGACGGGTCTTTTCCGTTAATTCTCGCTGAATACTCAGCGCCACCGTGGGGATGCCATGCTGCTCGATTGTCCGCGCGACCAGTCCGACGGACCGGTTACATAACCCTCACGCCGGGGTCAACACAACTGCGTCAACCTGTTCGCGCTTGAGTCGCCGGGCTACGGATGGCGCGGTGTCCGTTAGCAGGCGAGACACATGCGGTCCGTCGATATGACCCATAAAGCTATAGTGGAACGGCGCCACCTCACCGATGAGGCGCTCTTGCGCAAACTCCCGCAGACGATCCAATGGGAGGACAATGTTGAGGTCTTTGTCCGCATCGCGATGATCGTAGTAATCGTGAGTAATGCACAAAGCCTCCTGAGAGACATCTTGGGGGATAATGCGATATGTAGGATCTCCCTGTTGATCTTCCATGTTGAATGGCGTGTCTTCCTTACGATGTACGCCGGCGGTGGTGACCAAAGCCACTCGGCAATCCACCACTGGTTTCACTAACGGAGTCCATGGCGGCGGCCCATAATCATCGAGTTGTTGTTTTTTTACCCATCGCGCGGTCAAAGTCGGGAAACGACTAAAGAAAAATGCGATAAGTTGATTCTGCCAGCGATGCAAATTCATAGATCCTCCGGCTGCTCCTCGATCTAACACTAAGGGAGAGTGGCCGCATGGAGATGATGGCGCTCAGCTTCCACTCTCGCAGGCGCATCACTGCCTTGTCTTGGCGCTGGGGATAGAACGATCCGCTCCCCTCGATGATCGGAAACGTTTCTTCTCGCTGCACTACTCCGACATCGGGCGCATATAGCGTCAAAACCGTGGCTTTACCGCCGTTGCGGCGGTTGGTCACTTCCAAGCAATGGGAAAACGTACCTGCTGGTACAGTGACGTTTCGGTCCACAGCAGTGATCTCGTACGCACCCTCATCATCTTCCCATGTTGTTCCTACCCGGACCGGCCCTTTTAAGAAAAATGGAGGATGGTCTTTGTCTTTCGTCTCGCGGGCAAAGCGTTTCACGCCATTGCTAGTCGGAATGAAATATTCTTCAAAGCCGCCAGTGGTGAGGTCGCTTAAGCGAATACGGAGGACATAAGCTCCCTGTTCTTCTCGGATCACCTCCCAATATTCCTCGGTGGGAGGCGCATCATCCCTGCGGTCTTGCACTTCGTAGACCCAGCGATTCCCAGTCGAAAGTGGAAAATACTGGGTGAGGGCAGAGTCGTCTGCATGGGTGAGTTGGCTGGTTGTGAGGAGAAAAACTATTGTGAGGATGGCAATCATGCTGTTCGTGAATTTCATCAATCTCTACCACTGCGGCGAATTTCGTTGAAGGGTGATGCATGGCTAGTGATTGATGAATTCTGGCTCTTATCTGGTATTCAACCAAATTGCTCTTGCTTTGGTTCCTAGCGGAACAAATCCGCTTCAGCTGGACGGATCAATTTTTTGCTCTCTCCTTCGACCTGGGGGTAACGATACCCGCGAATCAATACCGCAGGCATGGCTGCGTCCTTCTCCATAAGTAACCCTGCCGCCGCCGCCAGTTCGTCCGCCACCGCCACGACTGTGTGATGGAGTTCTCGCCCCTGCAAATCGTTGCTGCCGCGAAGGTCAAGCAGCGGATCAATCCCGGCGACGCCGAGTGCGAACTCGACGAGCCCATCGCGCCACGGACGGCCAAACGTGTCTGTTATGACAATTGCCACGGTTGCATTCCGTCGCTTCTTGATCTCATCGCGGAGACGACGCGCCGAGGCGTCCGGGTCTTTTGGCAGTACAATAACAATATCTTCACCGTAACTGTTTGACGCGTCCACGCCGGAATTGGCGCAAACCCAGCCGTGTTTGGTTTCCGTGATAATCACACCATTTTTCATGCGCACAACCCGACTGCTCTCGCGCAAGACAACTTCGACCATACGCGGATCTTTTTCCCACAACCCGGCGATTTGTTGTGAGAAAGGTGAGGGCTCAACTGTCTTCAGGTCAATGATTGCTCCCTCGGCTTTGGATATTATTTTTTGACAAATGACAAGAATATCGCCGGTTTCAACACCGATGTTGGCGCGATCAATGGCGTCAAGCAGTAAGGTGGTCAGATCATCGCCGGGTTGCACCTGAGGAATGCCTGGAATTGGAATAATAGAGATTGCGTTCATAACTAACCTGAGAGTGTTGCGTATTGCGCGTTACGTATAAGGAGGAGAG
Source organism: Binatia bacterium (assembly GCA_050185455.1). Classification (GTDB taxonomy): domain Bacteria; phylum Desulfobacterota; class Binatia; order Bin18; family Bin18; genus SYOC01. Next base: position 16,923 of record JBFWZL010000050.1, read on the forward strand.
GAGAGTACCTATTGCTTCTTGCCTCGGCGCTTCTTGTGGTTGTGGGCGACCACCGTGTGCGCCAGCGTCGTCGACTTGTCAATGTTACTCATAATGGTGTCCGTGGTAATGACGGCGAAGCCTTGCTGTTCGAGTCGGGTGCGGTGTTGCACGTCCTGTTCGTCAATGACGAAAACATCAAGGAAGTCTTTATACAAGCCAGCGACTCCTACGGCGGACACCTCAATACCGAGCCCTCCGAGCAAGCGGTCCGCCGGCCCTTTAATCGGCTTACCTGCTACGAGTGGGCTGATCGCGACAACTGGAGCTGGAGTTTCTCGTAACGCGTCGCGCACGCCCGGTAACGCAAGAATCGGCCCGATGCTGACGATAGGATTACTGGGGGGAAAGATAACCAGGTCCGCGGCGCGAATTGCTTCACAGACGCCGGGAGTCGGCAGTGCCGATTCCACGCCCTGTAAGTCCACTCTTGTCACGCAGCCTTCCCCACGTCCTTTGACGAAGTATTCTTGAAAAGGAAGCGCGCCAGCTTCGGTGTGCACGACGGTGCGGACTTTCTCGTTGCTCATGGGGAAAATGGTTGACTGCACGTCCCACGCACGCGCAATAGCGGCAGTTGCTTCGCTCAGAGTTTTGCCTTGGCGCAAAAAGTCCGTACGGAAGAGATGCGTAGCCAAGTCGGCATCGCCAATGCCGAACCAGGAGCCCGATGAGTAATAGCGTTTTAAGGCGGCAAGGCACCGAAACGTTTCCTCCGGCAACCCCCAGCCTTTTCCGTGGTCTACCGCTCCGGCAAGTGTGTAAGTGATGGTGTCAAGATCAGGAGAAACAGAGAGGCCGAAAAATTCCTCATCGTCTCCGGTATTGACGATGACACTGAGATGGATCGGGTTAATGACACGCACAAGCCCGCGTAGAAATCGCGCTGCGCCGACGCCTCCGGCTAGGGCCGTGACGTTGAGATCGTGCAGTGGCATCAGCGATAACCCTTTTCCGCGATAGCTCCTTTCGTCCTTTCTTCTGTCAAGTAAAGGACGAAGGAGAGGCTAATGGGATGCCTGCTGTTTCTCTCGTTCAAACGGATGCATGTAGCGAAACTGTGAAGACGCAGCTAGCTTCCGATACGAACCGAACCGTTCGTCCGCGTTTTCCACCAGGTCGAGAGGGCTGAATTCTTCATCGTCGCCAGTGTACACCTTACGGAGTTGATAAGTGGTGGTGCGCTCGGCTGGAGTGCGACCCAGATCACGAATCAAGCGCCGCAATTCTTTTGGTGGAACAAGCTGACCGTACTGGGCTCCCGCTGAAGTAGAAATGCTTTCGTTGATCAACGTGCCGCCCAGGTCGTTTGCGCCGCATGCGAGTAGGTATTGCGCGAGTTTTGGCCCTTCTTTCACCCAAGAAGCCTGAATATTCCTGAACGTAGGGCCGAGCATCAACCGCGCGACTGCGTGCATTTTGACGACTTCTGCGCCAGTGGCCCCTTGGCGGACATTCTTCAGATCGGAA
>JBFWZL010000051.1:0-18384 GCA_050185455.1 Binatia bacterium
GCTTCTCTGATTTTCTGACGTCTCTTAGTTTTCAGTCAGCCAAACTCCGCTGGTACTGGCCTGAGGAACAAATGATTTAGGAGAACTATAGCATAGTTTGCAACTTAACCTATATGTTCAAAATAATAAAACTAATAACCATTAAAGAACACGCCTCAGTCCTTAAGATTTCTCCGCAACGCCCCGTCTCGCGCAATCGCTTCGATCACCTCGCGCATTGTCCAGTCATTTTCTCCGAGTTCCGGAAAACGGTCGGCTAACTTCAATCGCCCCACGGCAGCGAGCGTTTCCTGTGTTCCACGCGCCATCACCGAGGAAAAACCGAAATGCTCCAACATCTCAGCCAACTCCGCCATCTCATCAGCTCGTCGGGCGGAGTGCATGGGATATGTCGGCACAAGCCATTCGAGCGTTTGCATGATGCCCGGGAGCACTGAAGAGTACGTGCGTAATAATTCGTCGAGAAAACCAAACTCTTTGCCCGCCGCCGTTAATTCAAACAGCAGAGCCGCCAGTCCTTTGTTCAATCCTGAGAAGGCGATCTTAAAGGCCGAGGCCTGGCCGATACGATCGCCAAGGACATGGGTGCGGATGGATGTTCCTATTTGCTCCTCAAACCTGCGCCCATCAGGTCCGCTCACATAAAAAGTGCAGCGACCGCGCACGTCACGCGCCGGACCGATGATACAGGCGTCGAGATACGGAATCCCCGCTTGTGTAATGACTTCCCCGACTCCCTGCGTCGTCATTGGCGAGATCGCATTCACATCAATGTATAGTGGTTTCTTCGCTACCGGTTGTACAGCCATGACAAACTCAGCCGCGACGGTCTTCGCCGCGGCTGGAGGCACAATGGATAATACCAGCTCCGCCTGTTCGGCTACTTGTTGGAGAGAATCAAGCACGGTGATCGTGGTGCTTTTGCTCAATCGTCGAGTACGCTCACTACGACCGACTAGCGTTGTGACAACGGGAAAACCGTCTTCTAGCAGCACCCGGGCGACATGGTGACCCATGTCACCGGGATACAGAATGCCAATAGTGGTCATGACTGGGCTCCTGAACTCTTTCCTTACACCTTGGGCCTAGTGTTTTGAGAACGGAGTGTAGCTGAGGAGGGGAACAGTCGGCAATGCACAGTACCGTTTCCCTTGCCGAAGAGGATAGAAAAGGAGTAAAGAAAAAGGCGGGTTGCATTGTCCGGGGCGAGCAACGGCAAAGCATACATAAAGGGAGGGAAACTACATGCAAGGACTTGAAGGCGTGAAGGTATTGGAGCTAGGCCACATGGTGTCAGCTGCGTACGCGACCAAGCTCATGGCGGATCTCGGAGCGGACGTTATTAAGGTGGAAGAACTTGGCGGTGACTGTGCTCGTCAGCGTGGTCCATTCCCGGAAGGCGTTGTTGATCCGGAAAAGAGCGGACTCTTCCTCTCTCTTAATGCCAATAAACGCAGCGTCGTTCTTGACCTTCATCAGAAGCGCGACACGTTTTTCCAGCTAATAACTTGGGCCGATGTGCTTGTTCACAATTACGCGCCTGCGCGGATGGCCGAGCTAGGGATCAACTACGACCAGTTTCGTACAATCAATCCCCGACTGGTTATGTGTTCGATTACGCCTTTTGGGTTGACCGGCCCCCATAAAGATTACAAAGCCTATGAACTCACGCTGGCGCATGGCGGCGGTTGGGCGTGGCTCAGCCCTGGCGGTTCAGACCGCCCTGATCTCCCACCGCTGAAAGCCGCCGGCCATCAGACTGATTTTCAGGGAGGTCTCGCGGCAGCCACGGCGGCGTTAGCGGCGTCTTATCGCGCCAGTCAAACGGGAGTAGGGGAACACATCGATTTTTCCGCGCAAGCGTACGTCGCGTCGTTCCTTGAGCATAACTTCATTACGTATTCCTTTCTTGGCCGGGTCAATTCGCGTTTGGGGAGACGCCTGCAGGACCCGTGGGGAATCTACACTTGTAAGGATGGTCTTATCTTTGTCGCTGTCGCCGAAGAGGATCAATGGCACCGGCTGTTGGAGTTGATGGGAAATCCCGAATGGGGAACTTCTCCGTTGTTTCGCAATAGTATGCAACGAGCCAAAAATCAGGATACCCTCAGACCCTATCTAAAGGAATGGATGCAGGAATGGCGGGTGGCTGATTTGTTTCGCGCTGGACAGGAGAAACGCATCTGCTTTGCTCCCGTGTTCGATATGGCGCAAATGGCGGAACAGGAACAATTGCGCACGAGAAATTTCTTTGTTGACGTTGCTCATCCTCGCGCGGGAACACTCACGTACCTGGGAGCCCCCTATAAACTCCGCGAGCCGTGGTGGCGGATTCGCCGTCCCGCTCCTCTTCTTGGAGAACACAATCGGGAAGTCTTTGACAGCCTTTCTTCTGTGGATTCTCCTCGATCTTCGACTCTCAGTCCTCAGTCCTCGGCACTCAGCACTCATCTGCCCTTGGAAGGGGTGCGCGTGGCGGATTTTAGCTGGGTATGGGCGGGGCCGTTCTGTACAATGCATCTTGCCTATCTAGGAGCAGAGGTGATCAAAATTGAATCCCAGGCGCACCTGGACCTCACGCGCCGCCTCCCGCTCTACCCGCCGGATGTAGAGCCCGGGGTCAATCGGTGCCCGCTGTTTAACCAGTGGAGTCAGGGCAAGAAGAGTCTGCTGCTCAACGCGACAACACCCGAAGGTCTCGCCATCGCCAAGGAACTGATTCGTAAGAGCGACGTGGTAGTCGATAACTTCGCCACTGGCGTCATGGATCGTTTAGGATTGGGGTACGATGAACTCAAAAAAATCAAGCCGGACATTATCGTGGCGTCGATCTCCGGTTATGGCCATACAGGTCCACAGCGTCAGTATATGGCCTACGGCCCGGCGATTCCGCCGCTGACCGGATTGTCGGCAATGACCGGCTATGAAGGAGGTCCGCCGCAAGAAGTCGGCCTTTCGTACGGAGACCCGAATGCCGGCATCAACGCGGCGGTGGCGATCAGTGCCGCCTTGGTCGCGCGTCAGCGTACGGGCCAAGGTCAATATATCGATGTGTCGCTGTGGGAAGCCGTGGCCGCGTTAATGCCTGAAGGGTGGATGGACTATGCAATGAATCACACCCAGCCACAGCGCCGCGGCAACCGCGACCTCTGGATGGCGCCCCATAATTGTTTTCGTTGTCATGGAGAAGATGAATGGGTTACCATCGCCTGCAGCACGGATGAAGAATGGCGATCGTTGTGTCAGGCCATTGGACAGCCGCAGCTTGCAACTGATCCTCGGTATCGCACCGCCCCTGATCGCAAGACACACGAAGACGAATTGGAACAGTTACTGACTGCCTGGACCGAGCAGCGGGATAAATGGGAAGTCACACGGATACTGCAGGCGGCAGGAGTCGCGGCGTTTCCATCAATGAACTGCAAAGATCTTGCTGAAGACCCGCATCTCAACGAACGCGAATTCTTCTCGCGTTTGCACCACCCAGAAATCGGTGTGCGGACCCACACAGGGATTCCCTGGCGCATGACCAATTCCCCCAACGGGGTGCGAGCGCCGGCGCCATTGTTAGGGCAGGATACCGACCAGATAATGCGCGACCTCTTGGAATACACTGACCAGAAGATTGCGCAACTCAAGGAAGAACGAGTGCTGTATTAAGAAAGGGGAACCACAAAATGAAAACCTTGGAACAACAAGTCCAGGAACTGGCGGATCGGGAAGAGATCAAAGAACTGACTGCGCGGTATGCCCATGGAGTCGCACGTGGAGAAGGCGTCAAGGTCGCGGAATTGTTCACCGACGATGGCGTGTTCATCAATCACATTCCTGACGCCCCCCAAACTGTCGTCCGGGGACGTGAAGCGTTGGACAAGTTTTATGGCGCCATCAAGCGAAATACCGCTTTGCCTTGTATTCACAATCATCTCATTACGGTGACGGGCGATGAAGCGACGGGGACCTGCTCGATCGAGGTGCGTATCACGCGGAACAATCAAAGCATGATTGGCTCCGGATATTATGACGATCGCTTTCGCCGGGAGAACGGGCGGTGGAAGTTTGTCGAGCGCAACTGTACCTTCTTCCATTTCGTGCCGCTCCAGCAAGGGTGGGTAGAAGCGGCAGCCGCTCGGAGCAGCCAGTGACGCTTCTTGCTTTCTTCGCGACTCAAGGGCTAAATAGGAAAGAAAGTTAAAGGAGGGATGATGTATGCAGCAAGCAACCGACACGTTCGTCCAAGATTTGCGGGTCTACATCAATAAGCAAGATGAAAAGCCGCTGCTTGGCGAAAGCTTCTCCAAAGCTGTTATCACCGGTGAACTCTCCCGTGAACACCTCAAGCAATGGGCGCTTAACCTCTTTTATGTGACTGGGCAGCATATTCGCGCTTTCGGCGGCATCTTCATGAACACAGGCTTGAGCCCTCTGGACCAGAAGATTCGCCGCCATATCGTGGAGAATCTCATCGACGAGGAAACCGTTATGGGTCGTGGCGACGACGCCCACTGGATGCTCTCTCTGCGTCTCGCCAAAGCGCTCGGAGCGACGGAGGAAGAAATCCGACACCCGACAGTGGCAAAAGAGTCTGTCGACTACGTGAACTGGGTAATCGAACTGGGGCGTAGAGAGTATGGGTTAGTGACTCTGGCGGCAATGTCGATCGGTGGAGAAACTCGCAGTGACTCTTCGGCGAAAGGATTTGTCAGAGCATTACGCGAGAAATACGGTCTGAGCAGGGAAGACCTTGAATTTTTCTACGCGCACATGGGCGAGGCCGAAGCCCACGGCGAACCGGTATACGATATGGTAAACGAATACGCCACTACTCCAGAGCGGCGACAGAAAATCCAGGAGAGCATTAAAACGTGGTGCGAAAAGTTTAACGCCGCTCAAGAAGGCGGGCTGCGCGTGGCGATGGGATTAGAACCAGGCGTGCGGGTAGATCTAGCGTAAAGAAATGTCTAACGCGTAATATGTAGTACGCGTTACGTAGGAGCCCACAACGAGAAGGAGGGGTAACCCATGTATGATCTCATTATTGAAAACGCCCGGATTTACGACGGAACGGGCAAACCGAGTTTTTATGGCAACGTTTCAGTCAAAGATGGCTTAATCGCCGCTATCGGGAAAGGCACTGGCGAAACCGCGGCAAAGAAAATCAATGCTGACGGCCTTGCTTTGGCGCCCGGATTTATTGACCCACATACACATTACGACGCCCAGGTAGCGTGGGACCCGATGGTCACCTGCTCGTCCTGGCACGGCATCACCACGGTAGTCATGGGCAACTGCGGCGTGGGCGTGGCGCCCGTGCGACCCAAGGCGCGGGACATTGTCATGTGGGATCTCGTCAATGTTGAGGCGATTCCCTTTGACGTAATGCAACAAGGTATTGATTGGCAGTGGGAAACCCACGGGCAATATCTCGACGTGTTGCAGAAACGCGGCATGGGCATCAATATCGCCTCGATAGCGGCGCTGACGCCGCTGCGTCATTATGCGATGGGCGAAGAGTCCTTCGAGCGTGCGGCGCGCCCGGACGAGATTGCCGTCATGCAGCAACTGTTTCGTGACGCGATCCGCTCCGGCGCTTTTGGCCTCAGTTCCACTATTCTCAATAATCACATCGGTTTTGAAGGCCGCCCGCTCGCGTGCCGTAACGCCAGCCGTGAGGAGCTTGCCGCGCTCTGCCAGGTGTTGCGCGAAGAAAGACGAGGGACGATCGAGATCGCCCTCACCGGCACCAACATCGGCCAGGTTGCTGATGACGAGTATGATCTCCTCAAATTTCTGGTGGATGAGAGTCAACGTCCAGTTACGTTTCTGGCGCTGTTCAACAAACCCGGAAAACCGGACTCTTATCTGAACGCTATCGAAAAAATCCAACCGATCCTTGGCTGGAACAAAGCCGTGCCGCAGGTGACCTGCCGACCGTTGCGCATTCAGTTTAATATGCGCAACCCCTTTATTTTCGCGATCTTCTCGGCCTGGCACCCAGTGTTCAACAAGAGCGTAGAAGAGCAAATGAAGATCTACGGGGATCCCGGTTTCCGACAAACCTTCCGTGAGGAAATGGATCGGCGGCGCATCTTCGCGGGCCAATGGGGGCGCATGACCGTCCTCGACGCAAAGACTCCGGAAGTGCAGAAACATGTCGAGAGCAAGAAAACCGTCGCGCAAATCGCGCGCGATCAAGGCAAAGACCCGATCGACGTCTTCCTGGATCTCGCCATCGCCGATCGTCTGGAACTGATGTTCGACCTACAAGCCTTGAATTTTGAACTTGAAGGAGTGAAGAACCTTGTGATGGATCAGCGCCTCTTGATCGGCTTGTCCGATGGCGGCGCGCACGTCGATATGCTGTGTGACGCTGGGTATGCAACATATCTCCTTGGCCGTTGGGTACGTGAATATCAAGTCTTATCCCTGGAAGAAGGCGTACGTCGCCTCACCTCAGTACCCGCCGACCTCTTCGGCATTCCGAAGCGTGGGCGCATCGCGCAGGGACTCGTTGCCGATCTGACGCTCTTTGATCCGGACACGGTGGACGCCAAAGACCCGGAATACGTGTGGGATCTCCCTGGCGGCGGCAAACGCTTCGTCGCCAAATCAAAAGGCATCAAAACAACGATCGTGTCAGGTCAGGTGCTCTACCAGGATGGTGAGTATCAAGGCGGACTGCCAGGCAAAGTGCTGCGCAGCTACGAAGCATAAGACGAAGACAGGGGACGTGCAAATGCACGTCCCCACGCCCCAGTGTATTCTCCCACTCACTTTTTTCGTTCCAGATAAAGACGACGTCTGTCGTCATCCCCTCCTTATTCCTTGACGATCACGAAACTCACGATAGGCTACGTTTCGCGATTCTCCTCTCCTTCTTGCTAGGGGTGGAAGAAGAATGAACTGAACTGAGTCGCGAAATAAATTATTGACGCCAAGGCGGCCCCCCTTTTATCACGCCGAGGCCGAGAGATAGAGTAACCCCCTGCCCCTTGTAGCGCCGGTTCGTTTTGAATTATGTAAGTGCTCGCCCAGAAAAAGGAGAATGAGGTGGGGCAAGGGCCCCGATTGGTCTTCGGTCCCTTTCGCCTGGACCTCATTCACAAACGGCTCTAGCGAGGCGAGGAAGCGCGTATGGCTGTCCAACCAACACCGCTGAGCAAAACGTTATCCACGACAGAGCTCCAACGCTACCACGCGTTTGACAGTCTTCGCGCGGTCATGATGCTCTTAGGACTCGTCCTCCATTCCGCCATGGGGTATGTCACCTTTCCCACGGAGCGCGTGTGGCCCTTCAAAGATCTTCATCCTAGCGTCTTCTTTGACCTGTTGGTAATGTTCATTCACACCTTTCGCATGCCGGTCTTCTTTGTTATCGCGGGATTCTTTGCCGCTTTCCTGTACATTACGCGAGGAACACACGCCCTGTTTCACAATCGAACACAACGCATCGCCTTGCCGCTCGCTTGCGGATGGATTGTGCTTTTCCCATTGGTCATAGTGGCTTCCGGGTTTGCGCATGCATACAGCAGTGTTCAGATTCCCGTCGACCCGAACGACCTCACCATCGGACGGCTGCTCAACCACCTCATGCATTTGTGGTTTCTCTATGACCTGTTGATTCTCTATGGAGCGGCTTTACTGATACTGCCTCTCGTTCAGCGGATTCCGCGAACAATACGAGAGCGCGTACTGGACGTCTTCGGTTGGATTGTGCCGCATATCTGGGGGCCGGTGGTTTTTTCCCTAGTCACCATGTTGACACTCTATCCTATGCAGGAGTGGGCGCTCGATACCTCGGATTCGTTCCTGCCGCCCCTTCGTATTTTGGCCGCCTATGGCGTATTTTTTAGCTTTGGTTGGTTTCTCTACAATCGGCGCATGCTCCTGGCGACGTTCAGCCAGCGCGCTTGGGGAACCTTTGTCGTCGGAGTTCTGTTCTTTGGGCTCTACGTCTTTTGTATTGGTCGGGCGTTTACAGCAGGCCCGATAGCAGGGATGCATATCCTAGCAATAGGAAGCCTTGCGGCGGCAATGTGGTTCTTCATCTACGGTTTTCTCGGGCTCTTTCTCCGCTACTTGGAGAAACCTCTTCCCCTTGCTCGCTACATGGCTGACGCATCCTACTGGATGTATCTCGTGCATCTGCCGTGCACGATCGTGCTTCCCGCCTTCCTGAACACCCTGCTCTTGTCCGCTTTCGTGAAGTTCGGCGTCGTGTTGGGAGCGACCACGTTTCTTACTGTGGTGACGTACCACTACTGGGTGCGGGCGACAGTGATCGGACAAATATTGAACGGACGGCGCTATCCACGGAGGTTGCCGCACATAGGTCTGCAACCTCCCTTACAACAAGGTCGTGCGCCTCATCAACTTTGATGAACAAGATCGATAACTAAGACCTCTACAGCAGTTTGCATTTATCTGCGTCCCTTGGTACTGAGCCGCGCGCGTCAGCAAGCGGCGGCGTAACCGCTCTCTGACGGTCGCAACTCGGATTCAGCTAGGCCTTCCTCTCTACGTGTCGGCGGCTGTTGGGTGTTGCGTGATTCGTATAGACGCTACCTCACGCCATTTTCACTCTTCCCCGCCCACGATCACGTGCTCTTCTGTAAAGAGGATAACTATTTCTCCGGAATGACTCATGGCGCTTTGTCGCGCAGTTTGTCCTTCCGGGGAAGAAAAAATCTTGTCAAATGCTTCCTTGTCCTCGAACCATACCTCGGCAACGCCATCATACCGTTGATCGCCGCTGGTCGTCAGGTTGATGGTGTATTTTTTTAAGCCGGGGAATCGTTTCACCAACGTGGCGTGTTCTTCCAACCACCATCGGTGAAACTCTTCGAGACTGACGCCCTCGGGGCGCTTCAGGATACCGAACAATTTGTACATCGCCGTACTCCTCCCCCCTGGAGCGCAGCATGTTTAGTTATCTGCGCCCATAAAATTCTACTCGATCGCGGCCGCGATTTTTTGCAGCATAAAGCGCTTCATCCGCCTCGGCAAGAAGCTGAGCCGGATCTGCGGATTCTCCGATTGCCGAAGTCGTGAGTCCAACACTCATGGTAACCTGAAACGAGCCGGAAGGATGTGTAAAGGACCGAGCCTTCACCGCCGCGCGTAATCGTTCCGCGGCGACAACGGCTTGCTCCAATCGGGCTTCACATAACAACACGACGAATTCTTCGCCGCCATAGCGCGCCACGACATCGCTGGCGCGACTGCCATGCACTAAGGCTTGAGCGACTTCTTTGAGCACCAGGTCTCCATACAAATGGCCATAGACGTCGTTGACTTGCTTAAAGTGATCGATGTCGCACATCAACAAGGACAAGGAATAACCATAGCGGAGCGCGCGTTGCCATTCTTCCTGGAGCCGCTCATCGAAATGACGACGATTAGACAGCTTCGTGAGCGCATCTTCTCGGGCAAGATGTTCAAGTTGCTCTTGTTGCTCTTTGATCAACTTACGGTGACGAACAATCCGCTCCCCAACTTGTAGACGCGCGCGCAATTCGGCAAGGCTAAACGGCTTCGTCAGATAGTCCGCCGCGCCAAGCTCAAGCCCTTTGACTTTATCCTCCAACGCATCGCGTGCGGACGTGATAATGATGTGAAAATTTCGGATGATTTCTTCCGCTTGGAGCGCCTGACAGAATTCAAGTCCATCCATCTCCGGCATCATGATATCTAAGAGGACGATGTCCGGCGAATGCTCATGCACTTGCTGCAATGCTTCTTTCCCAGTGGAAGCAACCGCTATTTCATGACCGAGAGCTTTCACCATACGAGCAACGATATCTCTCAAATCGCGGTTATCTTCCGCGATCAAGATTTTCAAAGCCTCTTGACCCTTTGGGCGCGACGTCTGTCGAGGAGGGGAGAGTGCAATGGCGGAAGAAGCGCCAAACAAGAACGTCAACGGTTTCTCCAGTGATGGAGGATTGGATACGGACGTCAGAACGCTATTGGCCTTTGTTTCCATCTTTAGACCCCTCGGAATAAGAACCTTTTCATAATCCGGACGTTCCCTCTGCGCTCTCCATTATCCTTGCGCTCTCATTTTCCGTTTCCATACCTTAGAGGTTAACACCCGTTCCTGACCCATCTCGCCCCGTCCGCACGCACGCAACCAGGAAACAAAATCCAGTGCGGGTAAAGGACGACTCAGAAAATACCCTTGGGCTAAATCACATCCCCACGCGGCCAGTAAGTCCCACGTCGCTTTGTCTTCTATGCCCTCCGCTACTACTTTCAAGCCCAAATTATGCCCTAAATCGATGGTTGAACGGACGATGGTCGCGTCATTGTCGTCGTTAGCCATCCCCAAAACAAACGATTTGTCGATTTTTATTTCATCAATCGGAAGACGTTTCAGGTAAGCAAGGGACGAATAGCCTGTGCCAAAATCATCGATGGCGATCCGCATGCCCATGGCGCTGAAGCGAGTCAAAATTTTCATTGCGCGCTCCGGGTCAGCAGCTAAAGTGCTTTCTGTAATCTCAAGCTCCACCCAGGTAGGTTCGAGATTCCAGCGTGATAGCAGACCCACGAGCATATCCGGCAGACGCGGGTCTTGCAAATTGCGCATGGAAAGATTCACGGCTACATGCAATCTGATTCCTTCTCGTTGCCATAATGAGCATTGACGGAGTGCATCATTCAGCACCCACAGAAACAATGGACGAATCAGGCCGGTTTGTTCGGCTAAAGGAATGAACTGATCCGGAGGAACTAGACCGCGCTGGGGATGATTCCAGCGGACAAGCGCTTCCACATGAGAGACGCATCCAGTGACGAAGCTCGCCTTCGGTTGATAGTGCAATACTAGCTGGTCATTCTCGATCGCGTGCCGCAGTTCTCCGGCAAACAATAACCGATCTGGAGTGTGATCGTCCTGTTCGGGTTGATAGAAGGCGAACCCGCCATGCGCGCGCTTCGCCGTATACATGGCGATGTCCGCCCGCCGCAGGAGTGTGTCGGCATCTTCTCCATGTTCGGGACACAAGGCGATGCCGATACTGGCCCCGACATTCAAGGTATGCCCCTCCACGACAAAGGTGTGTTCCAAAACATTCATGAGACGAGTTGCCGCGCGGATAGCGCCGTTCATATCGCCTGTATTTGGCAGGAGCACGGCGAACTCGTCACCGCCAAGCCGGGCAATGGGATCCGACTTCCGGAGCGCGTCGTGTAATCTGACCCCCACTTGCCGCAGGAGCATGTCTCCCCAATGGTGTCCAAAGGTGTCGTTGATTTCACGAAACCGATCAAGATCAAGGAGTAAGAGCGCCAACGGTTTTTTATACCGCCGCGCATGCAGAATGGCCTGCTGCAAACTTTCGCGAAAGAAGATGCGATTTGGCAGATCAGTAAGCGTATCATGCAACGCCTGGTGTCGTAGCGCGGCAGTCTGAGCAACCCGCTCGCTAATATCGCGCGCGCTCATGACAACTCCCCGCTCGCCGCCTTCGTTATGCGACCCCGTACTGATCACCTCCAACACTCTCCAGGAACCGTCACAATGGAGAAAACGGATCTCGTCTCGGTGCGTAGAGCCGATGTTTTGCATCGCATAGGCAAAGGCCGCGCGAACGGCTCCCTCATCCTCCGGATGGATATAAGAGAGAAGATTTGCCCCTATCCATTCGTCCTGGCTATACCCCAAGAGTAGTTTGCTGGACGGGCTGACGTACCGTACCGCCCCTTCAGGCGTTAATATGGCAACTAAATCAAAAGAATGCTCAATTAGAATCCGAAAATGCTCGATACTCTGGTGTAATTGTCGTTCCGCGGAGGCTGCTCCATTTAAAGAATGAATCGCCTTCTCTGCATCTGAAAAGATATTCATCCGCAGGCTCTCCCATAGTTAACAATACTCGCATCATTCATGATCGTTGCTTTCTTGATCGGCGCCTTGTCCTCAAGGATTAAGTTCCGTACGTGTAGGGCCTGCATTTATTGCACATGTCTGCACCCTTTTTGTCATCGATTCTCATCGGTTCGCCATCGCGTTCCTTTAACCGCAGTAATCTTGGCGATGCGTTGCCTTACTGGATGATTTGGGTTAGGGATAACTGCGCTTGTGCTGGAACTAAGGAGGAATACCTATGGCAACTCACCCGGTCTCATTAGTGCCCGAACAGTTTGGCCCGCTCCAAGGAGTGCGCATCCTGTCCACGGGCAGTCTAATTGCCCAGCCTTACGCCGCTGCGTTGGCGGCGGAAATGGGTGCTGAAGTCATCCAACTTGAACGCCCAGGAGAAGGAGACGCCGCTTGGAGACACCTCGGCCGGCAATTGCCGACGAAAGATGGGGAAGGTCTGGTCGCCACGACCTGGATTCAAGAACGACGGAATTCATTCTACGCGACCCTCGATTTTGGCAAGCCGGAAGGACAAGCCCTTTTTCTCAAATTGATCAAAGTCTGCGACATCTGGATGGAAAGCTCCAAACCGGGATCATACGTCAAATGGGGGTTGACCGACGAGGTAGTGCTACAAGCCAACCCTAAGATCGTTATTGCTCACGTCTCTGGTTACGGTCAGACCGGCCATCCAGACTATTTGGGGCGCGCATCCTATGACATGATCGGTCAGGCATTTGGCGGGCTGATGTATCAAACCGGCTTTCCTGACCCAGATCCGCCGATTCGCGCAAATCCGTGGACGGCGGATTACATCACCGCGCTCTTTTGTTTGTGGTCTTCGCTTGCCGGCTACATCAACGCCCAACGCACGGGCAAAGGTCAGTCGATTGACATCTCACAGTTCGAGGCGATCCATCGTCTTCTCTCTGGTACGATGGTTGAGTACTTCGCCGACGGTTTCGTCCGTCAACGTTCCGGGAATAAAGCAACGGCCTTCCAACCGTATGACGCGTTTCAAGCCAGCGACGGCTGGGTCGTAATCGGCGCCGTTGGCTATTCGGTCTTCTCCCGCGTCTGTCCGGTCATTGGTCTCGATCCTAACGAGGAAAAATGGAAGACCGCGTGCACGGATGTCAATTCCGTGGAGGGCATAGAATTCGACGCCATCCTGAAAGGATGGCTGGCGGAACATACAGTCGCGGAAGTCGTCGCGGCCATGAATGCCGCCCAAGTCGCGTGCTGTCCCATCATGAACAGCAAGGATATGGCGGAAGATCCTCATTACAAAGCTCGCAAGGTGCACAGCGAATGGGAAGACGGTCAGGTAGGAAAAGTCAAAGGAACGGGAATTACCCCTCTCTTCTCGCAGACGCCAGGGAAAATTTGGCGCGGCTCCGTACCAGTCGGCTATGATAACGAGCAAATCTATTCGCATTTAGCTGGGCTCTCACTCGATGAGCTTGCACAGTTAAAAGAGAAAGGCGTGATTTAACGTAGGAATGGTGAATGATGAATGATAAATAAAAGACAAGTCCTTACCCTTTCTGTTTTCGGTTTATATTCAGCATTCATCGTTCAGCGTTTTTTCTGGAAGAAGCATGCCTCTACTCGAAATTCGCGATCTTCGCAAACGCTACGGTTCAGTGGAGGCCCTGAAAGGGTTGTCTCTGGACGTTGAACGGGGGGAATTCTTTGGGTTGCTAGGACCAAATGGCGCGGGCAAATCAACCACCATCAATATTTTGCTCGGTTTGATCCTGACCGACAGCGGTTCGATCCGCATCTTCGGGGAGGATTTTGCCGTTCGGCAGACCGCTGTGCGACGGCGTATGAATGTCGCCGCCGCGTTCACCAGTTTGAGCGGCGTGCTGTCCGTGCGCGAGAATCTCAAAGTCTACGGCAATATCTACGGCGTCAAGAATCTAAACGCGAGAATCGATGAACTGCTAGAGCGATTTGAAATTCTTGAGCTCGCCAATCGCAAACTACAACATTTGAGTTCCGGCCAACATACCCGCGTGACCCTCTGTAAAGGGCTGATCAACGATCCGGAACTCCTCCTCCTCGATGAATGTACGCTGGGGCTTGATCCAGATATTGCCGAAAAGACTCGGAGAGCGTTACAACAGTTTCAACGCGAAAAACAGACAACCATCATTTTCACCTCTCACAACATGAACGAAGTGGAAGAATTATGCGGACGCATCGCTTTTCTGAGCAAGGGTGAGATTCTGCGTATCGACACCGCGACACGCATCAAAAATCTAATTCCCCATCAAATCGTGGAGATCCGGTTCCACTCCGCGGCGGACGTGGCCGCGATTCAGCGGCTAGACGGCCAACCGCACGCGGAGCGCACTGGAGACTCAATCTTGCGCTTCGTACTCGATGAACCGGAACAACAGCTCGACGCACTCTTGCGCCGCTTGACGCAGACAGGCGGACGCATCGCCGATGTACAGATCACCCGTCCCACGTTGGAAGATGTGTTCATTAAAGTAGCGAGAGGGGAAATCTGAAAAAGAAGCTTTTAGCTAATAGCTATTGGCTAGAGCAAAGTGCGTGAAGAATTGCAGCAATAGCGTCAGAGGGGGAGATTCTTTCTCTGCCGCTGCTCTTACTAAGAGCTAACAGCGAAAAGCTATCTTATGTTTTCTCACTTCCGCCAAAGCCTGACCTTTTCCCCCACCACCGTTTGGGGGCTCGTCTATAAATTCGTCTGTATTTGCTACCGGAGCCTCGATCGCATCTTTGACATTGTGTATTGGCCGGTCATTTCGCTCCTGCTCTGGGGCTTTACGAGCACGTTTGTCGCCGAGACCTCTTCGTTCTCCGGCGTCATGGAATTTTTTCTCGGCGGCGCAGTCCTATGGAGCTTATTCTGGCGGGCGCAAACCGATGTCGGCACATTCATTCTGGAAGATTTCTGGAGCCGGAATGTCTACAATCTGTTTGCCTCTCCCATCACGTCGACGGAACTCTTCTGTGCGATCGCCTTGATTGGCTTCCTCCGTTGTCTGCTGAGTTTCGCGTTTCTTAGTCTCCTCGCGTGGGGTTTGTACGCCTTCAATATTTTCCATATCGGCATCCTGGCGATTGGCGTGTTCACCAGTATCCTGTTGCTCTTTGGCTGGGTCGTCGGCATCGTTATTTCCGCGCTGATTTTCCGCTATGGCTTGCGTATTCAGGTGCTGGCTTGGTCCGTGGGGTTTATCATCCAACCGTTCAGTTGCGTATTCTATCCGCTTGAGAGCATGCCCACCTGGGTGCAAACCATTGCCGTAGCTCTCCCCTCGACACACGTGTTTGAAGGGTTACGGCACACCATTGCCACTGGAGAACTTGCCCTTCAGCCTCTCGCGTTCGCGCTCATCTTGACCTTCGTATCGTTGTTCGTAGCGCTTCTTTATTTCCAATACGCTCTGCGCCAGGCAAAACGGCTGGGACTGCTCACGCGTTTTGAGATGGCGTAAGACTAGGGGTCAGGAGTAAGCATTCAGTCGTTAGTAGAAAAATTTCATATTTTATGCTGGCTATTGGCTACTTTCCGTATCAATAACAAACCCTAAAAAAACTAACGGAGGATCACCGTGGCAGGAAAACTTAAGGCTTTCCACGACTTTCGTTCCCACATGAATGAAAAGCTCCTCGCCAAAGGCAACTTACAACTCAAACGCTTCTTTAACCTTGACTCACAAGTCTACACGGACGGCGCACTGCCAAGCCGCACGAAAGAACTGATGGGGCTCGTCGCCTCGGCCGTGCTACGCTGTGACGACTGCATCACCTACCACATGATCCGCTGCGCCGAAGAAGGAGTAGCAGACGAAGAGTTTTTTGAGACGTTCAATGTTATCCTTGTGGTCGGAGGGTCGATTACTATTCCCCATGTTCGTCGTGCAGTCGAGACACTAGAAGAAATTCGGGAAACGGCGGCGGAGGGAACGGTGAAGCAAAGCAATAAGCGCCTGAACAAAAAGGAGAAAGGGTTGAAGAAAAAATGAAGAAGAAAATTTGTCTGTTTGTTGTGCTTACACTCGCATCTATGATCGGGAAGGACTCTTTCCTGCAGCGAGTGTTCGCAGCGGATCCCTCGACACCCGCTGCCGAGCCGGCCGAGTCGAAAAGCCCACTGACCAGTACATTAGCGGACCAGTCGCAGGTGTCGCTTACGATCTACAACTCCAATATTGCGCTCGTCAAAGACGTGCGAGAAATCGAGATCGGAGCAGGGACCCAAGCACTGCGCTTTATGGACGTAGCGTCTGAAATCATGCCAACGACCGTTCATGTCAAATCGCTTACGGACGCCCAAGGACTAAAAGTCTTGGAGCAGAATTATGAATATGACCTGATCAGTCCGGAAAAATTACTAGAGAAATATGTTGGAAAAGAAGTCAAAATCCTTGACAAGAATTACTATACAGGTCAAGAGCAAATCGTCGAAGCGACCTTATTGTCCACAAACGGCTCACCGGTGTATCAGGTCGGCGACGAAATCCACATTGGACTTCCTGGTCGGGTGATTCTTCCACAATTGCCGGAGAACCTACTCTCTAAGCCAACGCTCGTGTGGCTATTGCGCGGCGGAAAAGCCGCCAAACATAAAATCGAAGCGTCGTATTTGACCAATCAAATGACGTGGGAAGCAGACTATATAGTCGTTCTCGACGCGGACGACACCAAAGTGGATCTTTCGGGCTGGGTCTCGATCGACAACAAATCCGGCGCGACCTATAAAAAAGCCACGCTCAAACTGGTCGCGGGAGATGTCCATCGCGTCCAGTCGAAAGTCGTCTACCAACGGACGATGATGATGGCCGATGCGGCGGCCGCTCCAGAGTCCTCTCAGTTTACAGAGGAAGGCTTCTTCGAATATCATCTGTACACCCTTGACCGTCCCGCCACGGTCAAAAGCAATCAGATCAAACAGATGACGCTGTTGTCCGCTACAAATATTCCTGTGGTGAAACGCCTGACGCTCCAGGGTCAACCAGTTTATTTCACAAGCAGCTTTCCGGATGCTGAACTACCACCGCAAAAAGTGAGTGTCACGTTGGAAGTCGAGAATGCCCAGAAAAACAACCTTGGCATCCCGCTCCCGAAAGGAACGGTGCGCGTGTACAAAGCCGATAAAGAAGGAAGTTTACAATTTATTGGAGAAGATAGTATTGATCACACGGCGAAAGATGAAACGGTGACCGTGAAAATGGGCGAAGCATTCGATGTCACGGGCAAGCGCAAACAAAAGGACTTCAAAATCATTGCGCGTGGTGTGACCGAGGCGAGCTGGGAAATCACGCTGAAGAACCACAAACCGGAGCCTGTGACCGTTCGTGTCAATGAACCCATGCCCGGCGATTGGGAAGTATTGTCCTCCTCACAACAATACGAAAAAGTCGACGCTCATACGCTCCGTTTTGAAGCCTCCGTGCCGACAGACGGTGAGGTCAAGCTGACTTATAAAGTGCGGGTGAAGGTGCAGTGACGACAGACGACATCGTCAAGTGAGAAAAGAGGGTTGGAACTAGAGGGTAGGGACTGGGAAAAACAAGGAAAGAATGAGCACTACAGTGGTTTTCACATGAGTGCGTCCTGGAAGCGCAGCCCTCTTAGCTGTCAAAGTTTGCCTTGCGCTGGCAGGCGGGACGCCTGCGCTCCTGCCTGACGAGCCTCAAGTTCCAAGCTCCAGGTTTGCCTTTTCTTTCGCTTCCGTTTCCCGATCCTCCAACTCCCCGTTTTCTTCTCCGCTCCCCGTCTTTCGCCTGTCGTCCCGAGCTTGTCGAAGAGGGAATAACCAATGGAATCGAAAATGCCACGGCGCGACACAACTCACTTCACCTTCGCCCACTATCGCTTTCACCTGACCCCGCGAGAGCCGTTGGAGCTACCTCCCTTCAACAAAGGCGCGACCATTCGCGGCGGCTTCGGCGCGGCGTTTCGCCGTCTCGTCTGCATCGACCTGCGGCTCGACTGCGCCGCGTGTGATCTCCGCTATGCATGTCCATATACCAAAGTCTTCAATCCCTTTGTCTCGCCCGAGGCGGAACGATTGCGCAAAAACCAAAACATCCCACGTCCGTTCATCGTCAAACCATCCCTGGAGCCGCGGACGCGCTATCTTCCCGGCGAGCCGCTTATATTCGAGTTTGTCGTGGTCGGCGAAGCAATCAACTACCTCCCCTACTTCATCGTCGCATTTCGGGAATTGGCGGAGGGAGGTTTTGGTCTGAATCGCGCCCGTTGTACGCTTTCCTCCATCGCAGCGCTGAACCCACAAGGCGAGGCGACAGCAGTCTACGATGGCAAAGAAGGCGTCGTTCACCCGCCACAAGAAAACCTGACCTGGAGCGTGTATACCGAGCGCGCCGCCGCATTCAGCGGCCTGCGAGAGCTCACCATTCGCTTCCTGACGCCGACGACACTGAAGGCCGAAGGTGAAGTCGTGGCGGTCCCGCAATTTCATCATCTCCTCAAACGCCTGCGCGACCGGGTCAACGCGCTCTCCTACTTCT